>NZ_FOFD01000002.1:534068-885303 GCF_900110865.1 Natrinema salaciae | reverse complement strand
ATTGCACGGTCTCGTGGGCCACTCTTTTTGTCGAGTTCGAAGCCTGATTGCCGATACGTGAAACTCCTGTACTCTCGCGGTCCTTTCCAGTTCAACGAGCCAACATCATAGCCCTTGGATTTGAGCTTTCCAAGATTGGTAATGTTATTGCGGATGCGTTCGACAGCTTTCTGCAACACGGTGGAGTAGACCTTGTTGAGTTCGGTCCAATATTGCTTGAGGTTGGGTAGGTCGTCGCGAACTTTCCAAACGCGCTGTCGAAGTGTACCTTCGTTTTCTGGTATTTGGTTGAATTCGTGGAGTGCGTGGTTGTAGACTTGTCGCACGATGTCACGAGTCCAGTCGAGGCTCTCTCGCTGCTCGGTCGTCGGAAAGAGCCTGTATCGTGGACTGTACTCCATGCGACTTGCTCCTTGCAAGTGATTCTGGTTTGTTAAGTGTTTTGACTAGAATGGTTGAGAGTCGTGCGGGCGCTGTATCCCCTCCCTGCTCGCGGCTTCGCCGCTCGCTGAGGAAGGGGGCTTAGCGCCCTATTTTCCGGCTAAATGCTGTTTGGTTGGGTATCATGATGACTATGGTGTACTACGCGTTCGACCCGTTGAACAAAGGGTGAAGCGCTACACTTGCACACGCAGTTACCGCGGGCGTTGTGTCCGAGAATACAACCAATGGCCGGACCACTCTTGCCCCTCAGTTGCGAAACAGTCGGACGAGTAGCTTCAGACCAGCAGCCCGCTCGCGTGATGATGGGTGTTTGACAACACGGGACATGTGCCGTGGTGTCGACCACGGGTCCGCTGAGAGATGCTCGAGGACCCGTTCATCGAGTGTGCACATCCAGGAGCGGGTTTCCGATTCGTCACGATTCTGAGATTTGACTTGCAGTTGGACCGTCTCTCGAGCCGTTACCGTTGAAATAGACTTCGTTCTCAGCGTCGTACTCCTCATCGAGATATGCTTCCCCAATATCGGAGATACCATAGCTCGACGGACACGACCTGTTACCGCTGTACCGAGTGTCACGCCGGCGGTCACATCGTCTACACCGACGCCGGCAGAGAACTCCGGCGCGGCGGCGTCTTCCGTCAGCTCCGGAACTACGCGACGCGGAAGGCTCGAGCATGAGCGACGACGAGACCCGGAACAGCCAACGAGGTACCGCTCACGGGCATCGTCGCCTTGCTACACGGGAAGTCGACTACGGATGCGACACAACGCACGTTCCGCTTCGGGAAGCGCTCCCGCTCCAGCGGCGATCGCGACGGCGAAGTATGCCGGCGAGATCGTCTCGATCCCCATCAGGGACGCGATCGTCCCGACGATACCACCCGCAATCAAGACGAGCCCGGCCGCGTACCGGAGTAGCTCACTCACCCTTTCCATGTGTGGGAGTAACACACAAACTCAATTCAGAGTATCGCTTCCGATCAGGACAGACGAACGTTGAACACGGTGGTAACTCGAAAGTCTTCGACCGCCGTACAGACCGCGAGAAACTGGAACAGCGACGTGAATTCATCGAAGATTGCTAGGAGAACTATGACCCACGAGCACGCCGCTGTCAGCACTGTCGTATCGATAGTCGTCAAAACACCCTCAGGGAACGGAATTCAGGAGTTAGAAGGCCTGAAACGCCAAATTTATAGTGGACTCGCCGGGATTTGAACCCGGGGCCTCTCCCATGCCAAGGGAGTGATCTACCCCTGATCTACGAGCCCTCGTACGCATCCTCCAGTTCCCGTCGGGAATAGATAAACCCCTCGAATTCCTCGAGTCCCCGTCACGGTCCCACATTCGAAGCGTCGGTCGGGAGGATGATCGCCGCTCGAGCCCGGAGATAGATACTTCCAGTAGCTATAAGTTATACTGTAGACATGATGTGAATGGAAGCGACGCTTCCGAACCGCTGCAGGGGGCGTGCACCGAAATGCCCCGGGTGCTGGCACACCCGAAGCGTGGCTTCCAAACCGGAGCGGTTTCGAAGCCATGATTCCGTTCATTCTACCGAGACATAAACGTCTCGCACGACGGGAGTATCGTCACGCACACCGAGACGAGCGCCGACCGACCGACCGAACCGGAGGAGAGCGGCCATGACCGACGACGATCGGGACTCGCTCGAGTCCCGCGGCGACGGGGCGGCGGCCGACGCGCCGGACGGCGAGGCCACCGACGCGTCCGCTGCCGAGTCCGACGGCACCGATTCCGAGGCGATCGGTGTCGACCGCGTCGACCTCGAGGCCGGGACGCCGGCGGACGAGTTGTACTTCCCGCCGTGTCCGCACTGCGGCCAGCGGATGCTCACGATCACCTCTCGCGGACCGCGGGATCACGGCGCGGGGCCGTGTGGCTGTCGGCTCACGCGCGAGGACGTGCGGCAGCTCTGAGCCCGCCGTCCCGGTTCGATTGCGAGTCGCCTCGCCTCCCGGCGGGGTTGCGAACGCTTTTTGCGCGTCCCCCGACGAACTCCGACGATGGCCGGGGACGAGAACCGAGATGGCAGCCGGGACGCCGAGAGCGCTCGCCGCGCCGACGTGCGCGACACCTACGACCGGATCGCGACTCACTTCGCGTCGACGCGGGAGTACGCCTGGCCCGAAGTCGAATCGTTCGTCGCGACGCACGCCGCCGAGCGCGGGGCGGGCGGCGTCGGCCTCGACCTCGGCTGCGGCAACTGTCGCCACGCCGAACTCCTCGCCGCCGACTGCGCGTCCGTCGTCGGTCTCGACGTCAGCCGCGGCCTGCTCGAGACGGGGCGGGAGCGAGCGCTCGAGCGCGGGTTCGACGTCGAACTGGTGCAGGGGGACGCGGCGGGGCTGCCGCTGGCCGCCGACAGTATCGACGTCGCGGTCTACGTCGCGACGCTCCACCACCTGCCGACGCGGGCCGCCCGTCGGGACAGTCTGGACGAACTCGCGCGGGTGCTCGCCCCCGACGGGCGGGCGCTGGTCAGCGCGTGGTCGACCGCTCACGACCGGTTCGACGAGGCCGACGGGTTCGATACGACGATCGAGTGGACGCTTCCGGGCGGCGAACCGGTCGACCGGTTCTACCACATCTACGCGCCCGACGAGTTCGAGGCCGACCTCGCCGACAGCGACCTCACGCTCCGCGAGTGGGAGCTCTCGAGCGGGAACTGCTACGCGACGGTCTCGGGTGCGCGGCCGTCCGGATAGTCGGCGTCGAACCGTCCCGAAGTCGCGTCGGAACGGTGCCCCGGTTCGTGCCGATCGCCAGCGGGGAGAGTGCAAAAAGGAAGAGCCTTAAACGTGGAACGAAAATCCGGAGATGCGCGCGGATGGTCTAGTGGTAGGACCTGAGCCTTCCAAGCTCATGGCCCGGGTTCAAATCCCGGTCCGCGCACTCCTCTGCCCTTCTCTCGTCGGATCTCCGGGCTTCCAGCAACGACCCGACCGTGCGGTTCGAAGCTTCCACCGCGGGTTGGCGTGTGCGTCACGACGGTCCGGTAACGAGGAACCGCAACCGTGTTGCCGGTTCCTCGGTGAGTACGGTCCGATGGAGAAGCCGTCGGAGGCGCGTGTGACGCTGTGGGTGATCTTGGCCTCGGCAACGCTGACGGTGATGGCTGGGGCGATCCTCGGGCCGATCGTCCCGGCGATCCAATCGAGTCTCGGCGTCTCGGAGTCACTCGCCGGCCTCATCATTACGACTCACGGCGCACTCATCGTCCTCGTCAGTCCGGTCGCGGGCGCGCTCATCGATCGTAGTGGTCCTCGTCGGCCCTTCGTCGGTGGCCTCCTCCTGTATGCAGCTGGCGGCGGATCCGGACTGTTCGTCGATTCGTTCGGTCCGTTGCTCGTCTCGCGAGCCGTCTTGGGTGTCGGTGTGGCCTTCGTCTATACCGGCATCACGGTCCTCATCTACGACCTCTACGAGGGCCAGCAGATGAACCGTGCACTCGGACTACGGAGCAGTGCCAACAGCGTCGGTGGGGTAGCGTGGCCACTGGTTGGCGGTGCACTCGGGACACTCTCTTGGCAGGCACCCTTCGGCGTTTACCTGATCGCACTACCGCTGGGCCTACTCGCAATCGTGACAGTTCCCGAGACGGGTCGAGAGAGGGCCAGCGACGGGGCGGAAACGGATGCAGGTGTTGCTGGTGTCGTCGCCGTTCTCCGCCGACGACCCGCGCTCTTGTCGGTCTACGTGCTGTACTTCGGTGCGAACGCGTTCCTCTACAGCATCGTCATCTTTTATCCGCAGCTCCTGGCGGGACTGGGGATCACCTCCTCGCTGTCGATCAGTTTCTATCTCGCTGCCAACGGCGTCGCCGGGGGCATTTCGGCTGCCGTCTACGATCGGCTCGTCGAACGGACGAGTAGACACGCACTCGTCGCGACTGCACTCACACTGTGGATTGGCGCGTTCGCAGGTGCGACAGTTGCGGAGTCCGCGCTGACGGCGGTCCCGTCGGTGGTCACATTCGGGCTGGGACTGGGGCTCGTTTTCCCCTCGGCCTTTGCCTGGATCGAGGCGCTCGCACCCACCGACCGGCAGGGACAGTTTAGTTCCTATCTCGCATCATCGGGGTACACAGGCCAGTTCCTTTCACCGGTGCTGTTCGGCCCGCTGGTCCCGCTGTTCGGTGTTCGCGGGGTGTTTGGTGCAGCGGCGGTCGCAGCCATACTCGCTGCGCTGACGCTCGGTGTCGCACTGCGCAAACGGTAGCACTGCATGTAGTGACACGCCGAGTGACCTCGAGTCGCACACGACTACACGACGCGTCTACTCCATCAACTTGCGCCAAATTACGTTTCGATTTACATCTCGCATTCCGGTAACTACAGACACAGATGTCGCAGACGGAAAGTGAATGACAACCCTTAATCGGTGCCCACAAATACGGAGATGTAGCGGGATGGGATAGCCAGGAGATTCCGGCGGGCTCATAACCCGCAGATCGGTAGTTCAAATCTACCTCCCGCTACTCCTCGACGACTCACCCTGGTAGTCCTCTTCAGGTTTCACGCTCGGTGTCTTCGAGCGGTAGTCGACAGTTCTCGGCGGCTCTCGCGACGGCAGAGGCCTCAGAACGGAGACTCGGCCGGTCGACCCCGGAGATCGACCGTCGCGCCGAAGACGGCTCCGAGCACAGTGCCGAACAGCGCGTGTCCGAGCAGACTCTCGGCGGCGACCGCCGGAAACATCTCTGCTCCGCTGCCGCCGACCGCGTTCACCCAGACGGGGAGGACGAGCAGGGGCAGGATCGTCCAGACTGCGATGCCGAAGACGAGGCCGGCACCGGCCATCCGGAGGACGATACCGGTTCGAGAGAGGACGTCGGTTTCGACGTCGTCCCGAAGGAGTCCGAGAATCGAGGGGCGCGTTGCGAGCAATCCGAAGACGACGCCGAGGACGATCCCGTGGCCGACGTGGATCCCCCAGCCGAGGGGGCCGACCGGCTCGAGGCCGTAGATCGCGGGGATGGCGGCATCGAGGACCACCGGATCGAGGAGCCACATGAGGAGTCCGAACGCGATCGCGCCGATCGCGCCGCCGAGAGCACCGCCGACGAGCCAGCCGGTAGCGCCGCTCAGCCCGAACGCAGCCGTCGTCGTCGATTCGTTGCTCATCGTGGGGCGGGTACCACACCGGATGCAAAAGCGTTCGTCCATGAGAGAGACGGCAGTCTCGAGACCGCCGCCCCGTCCGATACCGGGGATTGTAGTAGGCTGCGCTCCAACTCCGCCCGTGGAGTACGAACTGCTCGGCTGGCCGCCCGACGGACCACAGCTCCGACTCGATCACGAACGGTTCAGCTACGCCGGGAAGTTCGTCATGACGAACACGGGCAAGGCGGTGGCTCGAGCCGACGACGGCCAAATCGTCGCGGCCGTCGCGTTCAACGAGGACCGCACCGACGCGGACGTGCTGTGGCTGCGCTACGTGACCGTCGACCGCGACCGGCGCGGCGAGGGGATCGGCCCGGCGCTCTGTCGCCGCGTGCGCGACCGCGCCGTCGAGCGGGGGTACGACCGGCTCCGGATCGCGGTCAACAATCCGTTCGCCTACGAGGCGCTCTACCGGACGGGGTTCGCCTACACCGGCGAGACGACGGGCATCGCCGAACTGATCCTCGAGTACCCGACGCCGACCGACGGTGCCGAGACCGACTGGGACGACGGGAACCGGTATCAGGCCGGACTCGAGGCGTTTCGGGAGCGGGATCTCTCCGACGAGGAGGAGCGCTTTCTCGACTCGCGGCGCGACGGCGAGCCGCCGGCTCGCGAGTCGCGCGAGTAGGAACGCCGACCGTCGGCGTCGACCGTGTGGTCGTCTCAGGCCCCGCGTTTCCGATACCAGACTCGAGCGCCGATCGGTGACTCGTCTTCGTCGCGGTCCAGTCTTCGCAGGACTAGGTCACGAATCGCGACCGTGACGACGAGTTCGACCGTCTCTCCCTCCTCGGTCTCCACCTCGAAGACGCAGTGACCGTCCCGCTCGTCGATCCGTTCGATGGTCCCGACCGACCACCGATCGCTGTCGTGTGTCGGTTTTCGCGCGTGGATCCTATCGTGTGTCATGGAACGCTCGCTCGCGGACGGATCGCTCGAGCGTGTCACAGTCGGTCCGGAACGCACTTACGAATGGTGGGGACGTCGGACCGGACTGATCCTCGAACGAGTGACGACGGGGGACCACCGATATCCCGATACCGACGGGCTCTCGAGAACGTGACGAGCGCGATCGGGAAGCCAACGATTCAAATCCCAGTCGTCCCAAGTGGTCCGCAATGGGAAACGCTGCACTTCGGGATATCGCCGTCATCGAGGAGATCCCCTTCGACGAGATCGAGGGGGTCGTCGCCGTCGACGCGCACAACTGGCTCTACCGGTATCTGACGACGACGGTCAAGTGGACCGACAGCGGCAAGTATACGACCGCCGACGGGACCGAGGTCGCCAACCTCGTCGGGATCGTCCAGGGATTGCCCAAGTTCTTCGAGCGGGATATCACGCCGGTGATGGTCTTCGACGGCGGCCCCTCCGAGCTGAAGACCGACGAGATCGAGTCCCGCCGCGAGCAGCGGCGGAGCTACGAGGACCAACTCGAGACCGCCCGCGAGGAAGGCGACGCGGTGGCGATCGCCCAGCTCGAGTCCCGCACGCAGCGGCTGACGCCGACGATTCAGGAGACCAGCCGGGAACTCCTCCGGCTGCTCGACGTGCCGATCGTCGAAGCGCCGGCGGAAGGCGAGGCCCAGGCCGCCCACATGGTCAAACGGGGTGACGCCGATTACGTGGGCTCCGAGGATTACGACGCCCTCCTGTTCGGCTCGCCGCTGACGCTGCGGCAGCTGACGAGCAAGGGCGACCCCGAACTGATGGATCTCGAGGCCACCCTCGACCGCCACGGGCTGACCCTCGAGCAGCTGATCGACGCGGCGATCCTCATCGGGACGGACTTCAACGAGGGCGTCTCCGGGATCGGTCCCAAGACGGCGATTTCGGCGATCACCGAACACGGGGACCTCTGGAGCGTCCTCGAGGCCCGCGGCGAACACGTCGAGTACGGCGACCGCGTGCGGCAGCTGTTCCGCGATCCCGATGTCACCGACGAGTACGAGTTCGACGCGGCCGTCGACCCGGACCTCGAGGCCGCGCGAGAGTACGTCATCGACGAGTGGGGAGTCCACGACGGCGAGGTCGAACGCGGCTTCGAGCGCATCGAGGAGAGCGTCACGCAGACGGGGCTGGATCGCTGGACCTGACCGACGGCGGCAGCGGGCTCGCGTCGCCCGTGCTCGAGTGGACGACCCGAACCGCGATGGCCCTTAGTGATTCCGCTGGAGCCGATCCGGAAGGAGGTCCCGATACGCGAGCCCGACCGCGTTTTCGGCGTCGCCGACGCCGGAGAGATAGCCGAGGCCGACGGTCGTCTTGAGCGCCGTCGCCGGTCGTCCCGTGAGAACGCGCGAGCCGATCGTCGCGACCGCATCGTCGCCGACGCTGACGACCCAGCCGGGCGATTCGAAGGTGAACGCCTCGCTGTGAGAACCGGCGGCTTCGATAGTTTCGTCGTCCGCGACGAGGGTGGCGATACTCTCGGCCACCGTCCGGGCTTCCCGCACGGCGGCCTGTGCGCTCGCCGGCACCGGCTCCCCGCCGGCGTCGACGACGCGAACCGCGTCCCCGAGCGCGAAGGTCCGATCGTCGAGTCGGAGGTCGCTCTCGACCGTCGGCCGTTCGCCGGCGAGCGCGTCCGCCCCCCGAATGCCGCCGGTCCAGACGAACTGATCGGACGGAACGCGCTCGCCCGACTCGAGGACGACGTGTGACCCGTCGGCTCGCGCGACCGCCGCGTCGGTTCGAACGTCGACACCCTGTTCTTCGAGCGCGCTCCGGACCGCTCGCCGGAAGTTCTCCGGGAAGCCCGGTGCGACGCTCCCGAGTCGCTCGAGGATCGTGATCGTCGCGTCGCTGCGCTCCTCGCGAGCGAACGCGGCGAGTTCGCCCGCGACCTGGACGCCGGAGAGGCCGGCCCCGCCGACGACGAGCCCGGGATCGTCGGTCCGGAACGCCGCGAGCGCTCCCGATCGGATCCGGTTCGCGTGCGAGAGTCGCTTGAGCGGCGTCGCGTGTTCGCGGACGCCCTCGAGACCGTAGTAGGCGGTCCGTGCACCGAGACAGACCGCCGCCACGTCGTACGAAAGCGCGCCCGTCGAGAGGGAGACGACCCGCTCGTCGCGATCGATCGCCTCGACGTGGGCGACGCGGACGCTGGCCCGCTCGAGCACCTCGGGCAGGGGGACCGTGATCGCCGCGGCCAGCTCCGGTCGGCGGATCACCCGATGGAGCTCGTGCTGAACGAGGTGGTCAGGCGACTCGTCGACCAGCGTGATGTCGACCGTCTCGGGGAGGGCTTCCTCGAGCAAGCGCGTCAGGGGCAGCCCTGCGTATCCTGCGCCGAGGACGACAACGTGCATGGGTCGGCGTAGGGCCTCGACCGATATAGAACCGGGCGGACGCAGGTCGATCCCGAGCGAACTGGACCGCCATCAGTCGTCTCGCGGTTCGCACTCGTGAGAGCGGGCGCTCTCGTCTATCGGAGAGACCTCGGTGCGGCCGCGTCCGTCGATCGAAACGGCACAGCCGTTGTACCGAAACTGGACGCGGAGCTCGTTCGGCCCCGACCGAACGAGCGAATCGAGCGCTTCGGGATCGACCCGGTCGTACAGCGGCGGGGTGAGATCGAGCGGTGACGTATCGAACGCGGTTGCGACCGCTGTGACGACTTCCTCGCTGGGTGGGCGACGCTCGTCGGCGTCCGGTTGGCGGTCGGGCATCGGCTCCCACTACCGGCGTGCTACCCTAAAAGATGTCGCCGAACGTATATTTGTCCGTGACCACTTCAATACGGCCGGAGAAGATTCGGAAGACGGCGGGACTTCGGGAAATGTGACGCGACACTCACTCCCCGTTCGTATACTTCGCCCCGAGGTGGTTGAACGGCCGGTTGGTCTCCTCGACGACGACGCTCGTCTTCGTGATTTCGACCCCGAGTTCGTGCAGGTCGTCGGTGACCGCCTCCGCACGCTCTTGCGATCGGCTCACGAGTTCGATGTGGAGGTCACCCTCGTCGGTCAGCAACCGTTCGACGCTGATGACGTTCTCGACGTCGCTCACCGCCGCCACGATTCCCTCGTCGTCGCCCTGTACGGTCCCGACGAGAAGCAGCCGCTGCTCGAATCCGGCTTCGTCGTAGTCGATGACGGGCGTATAGCCGGTGATAACGCCGTTCTCCTCGAGGTCGTTGATTCGCGTCGCGACGCTACTCGAGGCGAGGTCGACTCGCTCGCCGATCGATTCGGTGGTCGCGTTCCGCGCGTCGTCCTGCAACGCGTGAAGGATCGCCATATCGATCCGGTCTATCTCGGCCATCGGAGCATCACTACGAACACAACGGGAGAGTCGCATATAAGGCTCCCTCGGCGACCGTCCCGGGCGAGCGAACCGACCGACCCGGGCCGGGGCTCCGCCGCACCGGAGGGAGGAGAAGCGGTCTCGTGAACGAGCGCACGGCAGACGCGATCTGTCTGCCGGAGCGTTCGATCGGCACTGAGCGGGATCGACGATCCCACGAGATCGGTATTTGGCCGCGGGCGCAGCGTGCCGCCCCGCAGCGCAACCGGCCGGTTCCTAGAACAGGTGATCGTCCTCGTCGAGGAGTCGCGCGGGACCGCCGACGTTCCAGGTGGTGGTGGAGACGCCGCAGTCGGAGACCGCTTCCTCGACTTCCTCGGCGTACTCCTCGGTGGTATTGACGTAGACGCTGGCACCGGTGTCGGTCGAGAAGTAGACGGGGATGTCCTCCTCCTCGCGGAGTTCGCGTACCGTGTTGAAGACCGCGAGAGTGGCGGGCTGCCAGTAGACCCAGCCCGAGGGGCCGGTCATCGTGGTGGCCGCGAGCGACAGCGAGTCGTGCTCGGCGAGTTCGAACGCGCGCTCGAAGTCGTCGTTGCGCAGGGCGTCGCGCATCTCGGCGATCTGGCCGTGGATGTGGGCGTTCCGCGCCTGGAACATGTGGCTGTCCGCAGCCTCGCGGTGTGCGTCTTCGGTCTCCTTGTGGTAGGGAACGAGGCCGACGATGATCTTGAGGTTCTCGTGGAGGTTCGACGGAACCCGCTTGGAGCGGCAGTCCTCGTCGTTCAGGCCCGTGTGAAGCTGGGAGAACGCGCCGGTGACCGCTCGCGCGGCCGACGCCGAGCCGACGCGGGCAATCGTCGAGATCTCCTGCTTGCTGGCGTCGAGTTCCGCGGCTTCGGACAGCGCCATCGCCGCGGCCGCGAAGCCGGACGAAGACGATCCGAGGCCGACGTTCGAGGGGAAGCTGTTCTCGCTCTCGAGGCGAACGGGGTACACCGTGTGAGCGGCGTCGGACATCGAGCGGGCCTTTTCGACGACGGCTTCGACCCGCTCCTTCGCGCGGCCGTCGAGCTCCTCGCCGTCGACGACGAAGGTGTCCTCGTCGTAGTCCATCGAGAACTCGACGGTCGTCCGCGTGTGGCTGGGCGCCGTACAGACGCTGATACTGTCGTGGTACGGAAGCCGCTCGATCTCGTCGCGCATCCCGTGGTACTTGACTAGCCCCTGGATGGGGTGGGCCATGGCGGTGGCTTTCATACCCTGATACGTGGAGGATGACCGCTTAAAGCTCACGGCATCCTCTCGATCGCAGGTTTCCGGGCTGTGAGCGGCTCAACCGCCGGTTCGATCGATCAACCGCCCCTCCAGACGGCGTTCATTCACGTTCCGGATCAGTATTTCGTCAGCTGATCGTCGTCGGTCTCGGCTCCCGGACCGATGCCGGCCGCCTCCTCGAGCGTCGACAGCCGCCGCTCGAGCGCGTCGATGTCCTCCCGCAGGGTCGCTTGTATCCGTCCGAGATCGCTCTCGAGGTCCGACGTGACCGTGTCGAACGCAGTCGCGACCGTTCGCTCGAGATCGTCGAGATCGTCCGCGAGGTCGTCGAGGTCGTCCGCGAGGTCGTCGAGATCGTCGAGATTGTCCGCGTCGGCGCTCCGGGGCTCTCCGAGCGAGTCGCTGACGCCGGCGAGTTCCGACCGAAGCCCCCTCGTCTCGGACTCGAGGGTCCGCATTCGCTCCTCGAGTTCCCGGAGCCGGCGGTCGACGGTGTCGAGCCGGGGCTCGAGGTTGTTCTCGATTCTGGCCCGGAGTTCCGCCTCCGCGGCTTTGCGCTCGTCGATGTCCGCCTGTAGCGTCCCGAGGGCCTCCTCGATCCTCGCGAGATCCGCTGTCGTGGCTGTCTGCTCGACCTCGAGCGCTCGACGGAGCGATTTCTTGCCCGTTCCGTCGTCGCCCGCGAGTTCGGCGAGCAGTACGTCGAGGATGCCGGTACTCGATCCCCCGTTCGTCTCGTCGGCCTGCGTCCGATGTGTCTCCTTTGTCATTAGTGAACTCCCACCCGGTTGCGTCGCCTTTCATGCCAGTTGCGTGCTGTATGATAATAGTCCTTCGCCTGTGAATTCTTCGTCGGGATCGACCTGCGGTCGCGGCCGTCGCCGCCGCTCGACGGCCGCCTCGCAGTGCGGTGATCGACCCGGATCGGCCCGGCGACCCGCTCCGAACCGAACGGCTCAAATGCGCGCTCTCGCAACGACTGTTGCATGGGAACCCCTCTCGAGACTCGCGCCGAGCAGGCCGAGGCGGTCGTCGACCGCCTCGAGGACGCGTATCCGGACTCGACGATTTCGCTACGCTACACCGACCGTCTCGAGCTGTTGATCGCGGTGATCCTCTCGGCCCAGTGTACCGACGAGCGGGTGAACGCCGAGACGGAACACCTCTTCGAGAAGTACGACGGCGCCGAAGACTACGCGAACGCACCGCAGGACGAGCTCGCGGCGGATCTGAACTCGATCACCTACTACAACAACAAAGCGACGTACATCCGCAGCGCCTGCGAGACGATCCTGGAGGAGCACGACGGCGAGGTGCCGGACACGATGGACGAACTGACCGAACTCTCGGGCGTCGGTCGAAAGACGGCGAACGTCGTCCTCCAGCACGGCCACGACATCGTCGAGGGGATCGTCGTCGACACGCACGTCCAGCGACTCTCGCGGCGACTGGGGCTCACCGAGGAGGAGTATCCCGAACGGATCGAGGAAGACCTGATGGAGATCGTCCCCGAGGGCGACTGGCAGCAGTTCACGCACCTCTGTATCGATCACGGACGAGCGACCTGTACGGCCCGGAATCCCGACTGCGACGGCTGCGTGCTGGCGGATCTCTGCCCCGCCGAGAAGGGCGACAGCGAGATCGATCTGGCGTCCGGCGAGCCCTGGTAGTGGTAGCCGCCCGATAGCGGCCCGTTCGTCCGATTCGATCGGAGTGCCGACCCTCGCAAGCCCAACGCCTTTTCAGCGATCCGAGCTATCCCCAGTCGGGATCACTATGTCCGACAACACCGACGAGCGCGAGCCCACCGGAAACGACGAGCACGGGCGAGACGTCCAACTCGAGCACGAAGCGACCGATCCCGAGGAGGCCGAGGACGAGGAAGGGCTCACCGAGGAGGAGAAGGAAGCCCGCGAGCGGCAGGACGAAGAAGAGCGGCGACAGGACATCGAACAGCGATCCGACGAGCGAGTCGACGACGCCCTCGAGAACGCGAACCCGGATCACCATCGGGACGAGGAGCCGTACAACAGTTAAGCGGGCCGCGACCGCGTCGATCCGGCCCCGCCCGGCGACGTGTCGATACCGTCTTTACCCGCTCGCTCCGCTCACTCGCGCTCGAGTCGCTCGGCCGGAACGTCCAGCGTCGGGAGCGTCCCGGCCGGTGAGATGGTGACCGCCGAGTCGACGGTGACCGTGCCGACCGCCCGCCCGTCGACGACGAGAGTCACGTCGCCCTCGTCGCGTTCGACCGTGAACGACAGGTCGTCGGCCGGCAGCACCCACTGACGGGTCTGCGTGAGGAAGGGGCCGATCGGTGCGACCGCGACCGCGTCGACGGCGTTCGAGAGCTGCGGCGCATCGACGGCGCTCGCGTACCCGTGGCTCCCCGCGGGCGTCGCCGTCACGACGCCGTCGGCGCGGAACGTGGAGACGAACTGGTCGCCGCTTCGAACACCGTACTCCGAGATCCGGGCCGGTTCGTCGGTGATGAGCGTCACGTCGAACAGGGCGCGGTCTCGGATCGGGCTGTCGTCCGTGTCGTCGCCCGCAGCGTCGAGGGTGACGTCCAGAACCGACCGGTCGCGACGGACGGCGTCCCCATCGAGTGTGGCCGCGAGAGCGGCGGGAAGGTGATCGCGATCGACCGCCTTGATTCCCGTAACCGAACCGACCGGCAGAACGGGACGTTCGACGCCGGCACGCGCGACCGCCGACAGGGTCGCTTCGCCGGCCGTCACTACAATCGACGGCCCCGCCGCGAGAACCGCTTCGAGACCGCCGCGGACGATCGTCCCGCTCGCATCGGCGACCGTCGACTCGAGGGTGTCGTCGATTTCGACGGCACCGCTCGCCACCCCTTCGCGATCGACGACGCCGACGACGGGCGAGTCGCCCGCGCTCCAGGCGGCATCCATGGCCGTCAGTTCACACGGCCCGCTCAAAAGCGTACGGTTGTCGGTCGCCGACAGCGGCGTCCGGGGTCGATCTCGCTCGTCGCGAGTGGGCCTCTCGTCGCAGCCGAACTCACTCGTCGTAGGGCCAGTCGCCGGTGATCCGCATTCCTTCGGCGAGATCCTGTGCCTCGAGGTCGGCCGCGATCGCGTCTGGCTGCCGGTGGTCGACCGCCACGTCGTCGTCGGCGAGCGCGACGACGTACTCGGTCAGGAGGATCGCCTGTTCCCGAAGGGTGCGGGCCTCGAGCTTGTCGATCGTATCGGCGAAGGTGTGGCCCCAGCCGCGACCCGCCCCGTCCGACATCGATTTGACGTGACAGCCCGGCACGCCCCACTTGACGAACGACCAGTGGTCGCTGTGCGGGCCGACCTTCGGCACGGTTCCGATCGGGTGGTCGTACTCGTCTGCCACGTCGTTCGCGACGTCCTGGAGCGCGTCGAAACCGTGTGTGACGATCGAAAGCGTCCGATCGCGGACGACGCCGTCGTTGTTGACCACCGCTTTGATCGTCTCGAGATCCGCGCGCTCGGCGTAGCGCGCGGAGCCGAGCAGCCCCACCTCTTCCGCGCCGAAGGCGACGAACTCGACGCGGGTCTCGAGGTCGTCCTCGCGGTCCGCGAGGGCGTTCGCGATTTCGACGACCATCGCGGTCCCGGCAGCGTTGTCCATGGCCCCCTCGGAGATGTCGTGGGCGTCGACGTGACTCGTCACGAGGACGCGCTCGTCGGTGTCGGGCCCGAGTGCCGCGCGGACGTTCTGGCTCTCCGCGGGGTGAACGTCGGCCTCGACGGACACCGTGATCGACTCGCCGTCGAACCGGCGGGCCAGCCGCGCTCCGACCTCGTTCGAGACGCCGACGGCCGGGATCGGGCCGATCGGTTCGTCCTCCCAGCCGACGCTCCCGGTCGGGGGGAGACAGCCCTCGACGTGGTTGCGGTAGACGAACCCGACTGCACCGTTCTCGAACGCATGATAGTACTTTTCCCGCCGGTGGAGGTACCGATCGTGGTAGTCGGGGACGTCGCTACGGACCATGACGATCGCGTCCTCGACGTCGGTCGCCTCGAAGTCCTCGGGCAGCCCGTAGCCGAGATCGATCAGCGGCGCGACGACGCGTTCGTCGGGGCTGCGCGGCAGGGCGATACACTCCTGGGTGGTGTCCCCCGCGGTGATCGCGCTGTCGGTTCGCGTCCACCCCTGTATCTCGAACGGCTCCAGCCGTGCGTTTCGCGCGCCGGCCTCGGCCAGCGCGTCCCGGGTCAGTTCCGCGGCCGTTCGCTCGCCCTCGCTGCCGGCCATCCGGCTCCCGACGTCGACGAGCTCCTCGAGGTGATTCCAGCCGCTGTCGCTCTCGAAGACGGTACCGATCCAGTCGGTCATGACTGAGACGTGGACCGACGGCCGGGTAACTGTACCGCTCGGTCGGTTCGGATCGATGTCGTCCACTGACACGACAAACTGCGAATCTTTTTTACGCCGCTCCCTCTCGGACTCGATATGCGGGAGACGCTTGCCGACTGGCGGCCGGCGGTCGACGAGGCGATCGCCGATCTGGTCCCACGCGAGATCGACGACGACTACCTCGAGTCGTTCTTCGGGTCGCCGACCTACGAATACGATTCGACCGGTATCCAGGGTGCGTTATCGACGCCGCTGTGGGATCTGCTCGACCGCGGCGGGAAACGGTGGCGTGCGGTGCTCTTTCTCGTCTTCGTCGAGGGGTTCGGCGAGGACCCGGCCGAATACCTGCCGTACGCCTGTATTCCCGAGATTTTGCACAACGGAACGATCATCGTCGACGACGTCGAAGACGGGGCGACGATTCGCCGCGGCGAACCCGCGTTGCACCGCGTCTACGGACGCGATATCGCACTCAACGCCGGCAACGCGATGTACTTCCTGCCGCTGAAGATCCTCACGCGGGACCCGGCCGACCTCCCGGCCGATCGGCGACTGGCCGCCTACGAGATGCTCATGTACGAACTGAACCGGACCCACCTCGGACAGGGGATGGACATCAGCTGGCACAACGAGCGCGAGGTCCGGGTCGGTGTCGAGGAGTACCTCGAGATGTGCGCGTGCAAGACCGGCTGTCTGGGGCGGATCGTGGCCCGGCTCGCCGCGATCATCACCGACCAGCCCCCCGCGGTCGAGCAGGCCGTCGCGAACTACGCGGAACTGACCGCGGTCGCCTTCCAGATCGGCGACGATATCTTGGACGTCGAGCACTCGCTCGGCCGGGCCGGCGAGTTCGGCAAGGAGTTCGGCAACGACATCCGCGAGGGGAAGAAGACGCTCATGGTCATCCACGCCGTAGAGCACAGCGAGCCGGAGCGCGCTCGCCGCCTCCAGGACATCCTCGAGGCCGACGACAACACCGACGCCGACATCCTCGAGGCCCTCTCCATCCTCGAGGCGGCCGGCAGCGTCGACTACGCCCGCGACCGCGCGCTCGAGTTAGCCGCCGACGCGCGGGCGGCGATCGACGGACTGGGCTTCGACGACGAGACGAACCGGAAGTTACGCGAGTTCACCGAGTTCGTCATCGAACGCGACGAGTAGCCGCTTCGTGTCGCTTCCTTCGGGTGGCTCTCCGTACGGTCCCGTCGCTATCGATTCCTGTATACGGCGGTTCGTTCGAAACGGGCGACATACCGTCGGGAGAGTTATGGTAGAATACACTGGAGTAGATGGTATGAGTGGGATCGAGGCGGTTTGCTTCGACCTCGATGGAACCCCTCTTCGATACAGACGCTCTCCGGCGGAGGTGTTACAGGCCAGTTTCGAACGGGTCGGGGTCGACCCCCTCTTTCCCGTCGAGGACTATTACGAACGATACGACGAGTTCGCCCGGCAGTGCGATTCGATGGCCGAGCTTCGCTCGGAGTGCTTTGGGACCCTCGCTGTCGAAAACGGGTGCGAAGCGAGCCTCGGGCGGGCGGTCGCGACAGCGTTCGACGCCGAGCGAGACCAGTCGAACGTGGAACTGTATCCACGCGTCCCGGCGGTTCTCGAGACGCTCAGCCAGCGGTACGAGATCGGAATCGTCACGAACGGCACACGGGACGCCCAACGACGAAAAATCGAGGCTGTCGGGATCGAGCAGTGGATCGACACGATCGTAATCGCCGGTCAGGACCCGCCCCCGAAACCGGCTTCCGAACCGTTCGAGCGCGCGCTCGATTCGCTCGACGCGACGCCGGCGACGACCGTCCACGTCGGCGATTCACGCGAGGCCGACATCAGCGGTGCGACGAACGCGGGACTGGACTCCGTCTGGATCTCCGGTAGCGGTACCGACGGATCCGTGCCGACCTATCGGGTCACTTCGATCGGGAACCTCCTCCCGCCGCCGTGGGAGTCGTCGGATTCGTAACGGCGGTCGTTCCGGGACCGCTGAACGACTCGGCTTCCGTCACTCGAGACGGTCACGAGATCCGAACGGTAGGACCAGATACTACCCGTTCCGCGTGGAACCGCGACTATGGCCGACCACTCGAGGCAGGCGACGACCGAGCAGACCGACGCCGCGAGGCCGTGGCCGATACTCGTCGCCCTCGGACTCGTCGGATCGGAGGTCGGCATCGTCGTCGACCTCCTCCCCGTCGCCGTCGCCGGCCTCGTCGCGTTCGCCGCGAGCGTCGCCGGCATTCTGGCGGACGCCGAGTACGTCGATCGACCGCTGACGCTCGCGGCGACGTTCGGCGGGGGCTTCGTCGTCGTCGGCGCGGTGCTGGCCGCTCACGGCACCGGGACGCTGTCGATCGGCCTCCTCGAGCCCCTCACCGGGCTGGCGAGCCGCGGCGTCGCGCTCGTCCTCGCCGGCGTCGTGACTGTCGGCGGAGCCGGCCTGGTGCGGGCCCGGCGATCGACGCAGCGATAGCATAGCACAGCATAGCATCGACCGAACACCGACCGAGTCCCTCGAGGCGTCGCCGCCTCGAGTCTCCGAGCCAGCCTATCCCAATGAGCAGACGTGCCTTCGACGCGGAGATCGCGCTCGACCTCACAGTCAATCTGATCCCGTTTCTGATCATCGGGTTCTTCGTCGCGGTCTTCGCGGCGTTCAACCCGTGGGGGTTCGCCCCGCTCCAGTCGACGATCCAGTTTTCCGTGCTGGTGGTGACGATGGCCACGCTCGCCTTCGTGACCCTGGTCGCGGCCAGAGCGATCGAGACCGACGACCGGACGCGACACGAGACCGCCGATACGTGACCCCGATCTGGATCAGTTGACGATGAGGACGAACCCGGTCACTGCCATCATGATCGCGATTCCGACCAGCAACAACAAGAACAACTCCTTCTCGGAAAACCGTTGCAGGGGGCTCCCCCCATCTGGATTGGCCGTATCGCGATTCATGGAATCCACGTGGTGGCAGTACAGGAGAACTGGATAAGAACGTTTCCCCGCCAGCGCCTCTTCCTGTCCGGGGGTCGCCACGGACGGTCGAGAGATACCGACTGTTCGGCTACGCGACGAAACTACCAGCACGGAGGGCCACTCGATGACGGCCGTCGGGGCCTCCGATGGCTGGATCAGTCCCCGAGACGTCGTCGCTATCCGGTTCGGTCGAGGATCCGGACGTGGTCGAACGACGTGTCTCCCGAATCCGTCACCCAAACACCGACGTCGCCGTCGAGCCACGTTCCGTCGTCCCCGGACACCGTTGCGACCTCGGTTCCGGCGGCCACGTCGTAGAGTTCGCAGACGTGGTCCGCGCTCTTGTCGGGGTGTTGCCACCAGTGGCGGACGCGGTACCAGCGGCCGGCGTCGTAGTTCACGTCGTAGGTCCCGGTTCCGACGACACCGTTCGAACCGCCGTCGTCGATCACGAGACGGAACGTTCCGTCGGAGATCAGCTGAATTTCGTACTGGCCGGCGTCGTCCCCGGTCCCCTGTCGGCCGAAGTAGAACCGGGTCTGGTTCGAACTCGTGGTGTTCAGTTTGACGTAGAACTCCCACAGATCGCCCGGCTGCGGGACGTAGTCGACTGACGGACTGTTCGACTCGTTCGCGTACGCCTGGGTGAGCCCGTCGTCGTAACACCGCAACGCGTACGATCCGTCGTAGCTGTCCGTAACGGTATCGACCGTTCCTGTCTGCGACGGGATCGTCCACTCCGCGAGATCGCCGTCCTCGAAGTCGTCGACGACGAGGGTCGGCTTGTCGTCACTGGGCTCACCCTCCGTTCGGATCGTGACGTCGTCGAGGTAGACGTGATCCGTGCCGCTGATCCAGTAGGCGATGCCCGATCGATCGTACCAGGTGTACTGGGTCGGCTCGGAGGTGAACTCGCCAACTGTCGCGGTTCCCTCGCCGGTGTCGACGGAAATGGTCCAGTCGTCGGCCCCCGTTCCGTCGACGACCGTGCGGTACCACGTCCCCGGTGCGAGGTCGAGATCGGCGTGACCGAGATAGTTGTCGCCGTTCGTTCCGCGCTCCTGTAACTGGACGTACTGGGTCGAGCTGTCGAGTCTCGTAACAAGGCGGAGCGATTCCGACCGGTCGTCGGACTGGATGGCGAAGGTGACCCTGAAGAATTCGCTCTCAGTCTGGGGATTCCACCAGAACTCCCACTTGTCGTTCTGTCCGGGATAGGCGTTCAGCCCGGAATCGGAGCGGATGGTTCCCGAACCACCGCTGGGGCCGTCTAGCTCCAGCCCGTAGCTTCCTCTGAACGCCGCGGTATCCGACGCGGTCGTCCCGTCGGCTCCTGAGACGGTGTACTCGCTCAGCGAGCCGTCCTCGAAGTCGTCGACGACGGTTCCCGGTGTTTCCTCCTCGTTCAGCGGGTTCGTGTCGCGAGTCGCGATATCGTCGAGGTACACCCGGTCCGCGCCGCTGATCCAGTAGGCGATGCCCGACGTGCCGTACTGTGTATACTGCGTAGCGTCCGTCTCGAACTCGCCGACGACCGACGATCCCTCGCCGGTGTCGACGTGAACGCTCCAGCCGTCGGATCGGGAGCCGTCGACGATCGTCCGGTACCAGGTGTCGGTCTGGATATCGAGGTCGGCCTGTCCGAGGTAGGTGTCGCCGCTCGAGCCGCGTTCCTGGAACGAGATCAGTTGGTTCGAATCGTCGAGACTGACGTTGACGCGGAACCCCTCGGTCAGATCGCCGGACTGAAGCGCGAAGTTGACGTTGAAATTCTGGTTCGTCGTCTGGGGATTCCACCAGAACTCCCAGATGTCGTCGGGGCCGGGGTAGGTTCCCAGCCCGGAATCGGAACGGACGGCACCCGAGGTATTGCTGTTGCCGTCCAAGTCGAGCCCGTGCATTCCGTTCCGCGCCGCCGCATCCGACAGGCTCGCCTCATCGTCAAACGAGTACTCGGTCAGTTCCTCCCGTTCGAAGTCGTCGATGATGCCATCGTTCGTTCTCGGGTCGCCCTCGAAGTCCGACAGTGTGAGATCGTCGTAGTCCGTGTAGTCGCGAAGTTCGACGTTTTCGAAGACGTTGCCGGCGACGGTCATACTTTCCCGCTCGAAGTAGCTGCCAGCTCGCAGCCCGGCAGTGGGACCGTGACCGACGATGTCGGTGTCGATCATCGTGAAATCAGCCCCGTTCAATTCTATCGCGTCGCCGCCGTTGTGGAGTTCGAACCTGACGCTGTCGACCTCCAGATAGTCACTGTTACTGTTCGTGTAAATTAGTCTATCTGACGAACCGATGTTGTTGTACGTCCCGTTTCGCAGTGAGACCCGTGGTCGCTTTATAGAGATTCTTGTCCACGGTCCGTCGAGTTCGTCCATAACATCAAAGTTCTCTATGACGATATCCTGATACGTATTTGAGTTATCCCGAAATCGAGCGAAGTTCGATTCACTGTGACTGTTTGCCCCGATATTGACCGAAAGTCCATTAACGCGAAGTCCAGTAGTCGAGTAACTTCCACCCTGGATAATGAATCCGTACAACTCGGAAGCGTCAACTGTAATATCCTCAAAGTACGGTGCGGGATCGCTTATATCGCTCTCCGCGCTTTCGTGTCCCCAGATCGCATGCCCGGGATTTTCCCGACCAACCATGTCATCAAGGATAATATCACAGTTGTAGGCCGAATCGTTTCGGCCAAGACGGATATTCGTCCCCTGATTGTTGATCGCCGTGCAGTTGTGGAGTTCGTTGACACCGTGGGGAGAGTTCGCTATGTAAAACCCGTTATCCACGAAGTCTTCGACCGTGCAGTTCTCCCAGACCGTTCTCCCCTGATGTGGTGGGTCCGCTGCGAAGCCAATGGCGTGCTCCGTATGTTCACCGCGACCGACTGTCACTCCGCCATCGCGCATCTCACAGTCCCGAACGGTCATCTCACCGTCAGGGTCGGCGAGTTCGATGAGGAAGGTGTGCCGTGGCCCGACAGTCCCCCCACCAGGTCCGTCCTGCCAACGATACCGTCGCCCGACGAGATGGACGTTCTCGATTAATCCTCCGTCGGGTCGAGCGTTAATCAGTCCGACATCAACTTCGTAGCCGTCGGGGGCAGTGCCGTCAATGTCCACGGTAATGTTACGGAGCTGAAATTCCTTGAGCGAACCATTGACACCGGGACGCAGAGCCCAGCCGATCTGTTGGCGTACTTTGAATGTTACCCGATTCGGATCCTCGCCAACAAGCCCGAAAAATTCGCCATCAGGTACATCTAACCGAGTATTCCACGTGTATGTCCCACTTGGAATCACGAATTCGTGGTTGAGGGTACCAAGGTCGTTTATGTACTGATCGAGTTCAGCGGCTAGATCGCCGTTCTCGTCGATCGCGTCTTCCTCGTCCACCCGAACAGTCTCGTGAGAGTTCGCGGCTGCCCGAGTTATCCCGGTTTCGATCGCGAACATCGACGCACCGACGCTCGCCCCGCCGAACTTCAGGTACTCGCGTCGACCGAGTGCTGAACGACTCCCGCCAGTCCGCTCGTTTCCGTCCGCTTCGTCGGCGTCGGAATCCTGTGACATGCGTCCGCATATACAACATGCTCGTAATTATTACCGTTTGAATATATACTATTTTACCGACTCAGGAACTGTTTTATTCAATGAAATAACTTGGAATTGCTGTCACAGATGCTGTCCGCCGACATCGCTGATGTAGGTTCGGACCCTCGCAACGATTCCGTCACAGACTCGGACGGAAGGCCCTTCCACAGGGAGGGTGTACGAACCGTGTGTTCGGCGATCGTACCATTACGGGGCGAAACGCTGTCATCGGTCTCGGACTCGCGCTGGTCGCCGCGACCGCCGCGTTCGGCGCGCTGCTCGGCGCGACGCTACCCGCCCGAACCGGACTCGAGGAGATTACGGTCCTCGGGGTCGCAGTCCCGGTCTCACCGCTCACGCTCGCCGTCTACGGGGCCGTCGCCGTGGGAGCGCTGCTGATACCGTTCGGCCTCGTCGTCGGCATTCTCTCCCGGTTCGACGACGATGCCATGTGACCGGGCCACGACTGACGGCCGTCAGGCTAGTCCGAGGCTCTCGCTGTACGCGCCGTGTTGCTCCTCGAAGACGCCCATGATCTCGCCCATCGTCGCGTAGGCTTTCACCGCGTCGACGATGTACGGCATCGTGTTCTCGCCGCGTTCGCTGGCCTCACGCAGCGCCTCGAGCGCGTCCGCGACCGCCGCGTCGTCCCGCTCGGCTTTCACGTCCTCGAGCCGTCCGAGCTGGCGGTCCGCCGTGGTCTCGTCGATCTGCAGGATGTCGGGGCTGGTGTCTTCCTCGATCGTGAACTCGTTGACGCCGACGACGACTTCCTCGCCGCGTTCGACGCGTTCCTGGTACTCGTAGGAAGCGTCCTGAATCTCTCGGTGGAAGTACCCCTCCCGGATGCCGGTGAGAATGCCGTCGCGGACCGAGCCGTCGCCCATCGATCGGATCTCCTCGAGGTAGCGCATCGTTCGCTCCTCGATCTCGTTGGTGAGCGTCTCGACGGCGAAGGAGCCGCCCATGGGGTCGACGATGTCCGCCGCGCCGGACTCCTCGGCGATGATCTGCTGGGTACGGAGCGCGACCCGAACTGCCTTCTCGCTCGGCAGCGCCAGCGCCTCGTCGAAGCTGTTCGTGTGCAGCGACTGGGTGCCGCCGAGGACGCCGGCGAGCGCCTGAATCGTCACCCGAGCGACGTTGTTCAGCGGCTGCTGGGCCGTCAGCGACTGGCCGGCCGTCTGCGTGTGGAACTTGAGCCGTTTCGACGCGTCGGCCTCGGCACCGTACCAGTCGTCCATCACCCGCGCGTAGATGCGGCGTGCCGCCCGGAACTTCGCGATCTCCTCGAAGAAGGAGTTGTGACAGTTGAAGAAAAAGGACAGACGCGGCGCGAACTCGTCGACCGCGAGTCCGCGCTCCCTCGCGTCCTCGACGTAGCCGAAGCCGTCCGCGAGGGTAAACGCCAGCTCCTGAACCGCGGTCGAACCCGCCTCGCGGATGTGATAGCCCGATACCGAGATCGGGTGAAACCTCGGGGTTTCGTCCGTACTGAACTCGAGGACGTCGGTCACGAGGTCGAGCGACGGCTCCGGCGGGATCACCCACTCCTTCTGGGCGATGAACTCCTTGAACATGTCGTTCTGGAGGGTCCCGCGGAGCTTCGCACGGGGAACGCCCCGCTGATCCGCCAGCGCGACGTACATCGCGTAGATCACCGGTGCCGACGGGTTGATCGTAAAGGACGTCGAGATCTCCGCGAGGTCGATCCCGTCGAAGAGGATCTCCATGTCTCGGAGCGTGTCGACCGCGACGCCCTCCTTCCCGATCTCGCCCTCGCTCATGGGGTCGTCCGAGTCGAGCCCCATCAACGAGGGCATGTCGAAGGCTACCGAGAGCCCGGTCTGCCCCTCGTCGATCAGGTAGTGAAACCGTTCGTTGGTCTCTTCGGCGGTGCCGAAGCCGGCGAACTGACGCATCGTCCACGTCCGACCGCGGTACATCGTGGGATAGGGGCCGCGGGTGTAGGGTTCTTCGCCCGGGAATCCCAGATCTTCGAGGTAGTCGAGATCGCCGACGTCGGTGGGGGTGTAGAGCCGATCGACCTCGTGGTTCGACACGGTCGCGAACCGCTCTCGACGCTCGCCGCGTCGCTCGAGGGTCGGCTCGAGCGTCTCCGTCTCCCACTGCTCGCCGGACTCGCGGATCTCCTCGAGATCCTCGTCGTCGTACATGGTCGTAATATTTGCCGACGTCGCAATGAAGGTTCGGGGAGGATCGATCGAACTGAAAAGACGCTCGATTCGATCGGCGCGGCTACACCTCCCGTCGTTCGTGCCCCGCCATCAGGCGGTCGTCGGCCCAGTCGATATCGACGCGGTGGTTCGGCGGTCCCGACAATCCGTCGCGGCTGACGACCTCGAGCGTCCGATTGCGCGCGGCGGGCGTGAACGGCGCGGCCGCCATCACACGCGCCACGTCGGCTCGCGGGATCGACCCCGAGACGGAGTTGCCGCCCTCGCCGACGACGATCTCGCCGCACGGCGGGTCGTTCGTCAGTTTTCCGGGACGGACGATCGTGTATTCGAGCCCCGATCGGCGCAGCGACGCCTCCGCATCCCGTTTCGCTCGCAACGAGCCCCGAAGCACGAGCCGAGCCGGCAGCGACATCCCCGCTTTCGAGTTCCCGACGCCGATCGCGCTCTCGAAAACGAAGTAGGAGACGTCCGTCGCCACGGCGGCGGTAATCAGATTGATGACGCCGGTCCGGTCGACCAGCTTCCCGCCGGTCGTGTGTCGCACCGACGGCGGCGTTCCGAGCGTGCAGTAGACGATGTCACAGCCCTCGACGGCGGCGACCGCGTCGGCCGACTCGAAGAAATCGACGACGGCCACCTCCTCCGCACCGTGTCGCTCGAGCGTGTCGACGCTCGCGTACGAGCGGGTGGTCGCGCGAACGGAGAGGTCGGTCGGCCGAAGGGCGGAGAGCAACTCCTCGCCGGTCGCCCCGCTGGCACCGGCGACGAGGACGCGGTCGGGCGTGCGTGATTCAGTCATCGAACGAGGTACTGCGCGGACACGGAAAACGGTCACCAGCAATCGATAGCGGTGACTGTTCGTCGATAGCGACTGTGAGAACCCGCTTGCACTGGTCGAGATCGTCCCGTTCCCTACTCCGCCTCGCTGCCGCCGTCGGACTGCAGTCGCTTCGTCGTCTGGACGAGTGGGTGTCGCGCGTAGTCGACGACGTCGATGTCGTCGATGCGCTCGAGGCCCTCTTTCTCTGCCGTGCGCGCCATTCCGAGGTCGATCTCGTGGTCGATGACGATGACGTAGGCGTCCATCTCGTCGATCCGCAGCCGGTCGGCCGCGAGCACGCGGTGGTGGCCGTCCGCCAGCAGGAGGGTGCCGCCGTTGTCGATGACCACCAGCGGCTCGGCCAGCCCGCGCTCGAGTTCGTACCGTCGCCCCTCGAGTTCGTCGGCGTAGACCCGGCCTTGCGTGGGCGTGAGCTCCGAGAGCGGGACCGTCCGGCGCTCCTCCGTCAACTCGATGTCGTGGATCTGCTCCAGGGTTCGCATCAGCTTGCCGACCTTCTCGGTGGTCGCGGGTTCGTTCTGACTGCGGATGACGTCGGCGTTGGAGATGATCCCCACGAGGTTGCCCGCGTCGTCGACGACGGGGAGCTTCTGGATGCCCGATCGGAGGATGACGCGCGCGGCGTCGGTCACTTTCATGTCGGGGTGGGCGACCAGCAGGTCCGTCGCCATCACCTTGAAGATCGGATCGCCGTCGTCCGCGAGCAACAGATCGCGGGCGCTGATGAAGCCCTCGACGCGTCGTCGCTCACAGACGGGGAACCCGCTGTGCTCCTCGCTCTCGGCGATCCGCGTCGCGACCTCGCCGACAGTTTCGTCGGGCGACACCGTCGCCACGTCGCGCGTCATGTAGTCTTTGACCTGGGGTTTCGTCCGTTCCGACGCGACCTCCATGGGCGGACACACGGGTGCCGTGCGCAAAAGTACTGGCTTCCGCGCGCTCTCGGCACCGACCCGGCGAGCGGTCACGCCGATTCGCCGTCCTCTCGGTCGCCGCGCTGCGTGAACAACCACTCGCTGGTCTGGGTGTAGGCGCCGACCGGGACGCCCGGCCGCGTCTCGAGCGCCTCGAAGAACCGGTTCGTGATGACCTCTTCGACTACGCTGACGATCGACTCGACCTCCTCCTCGTCGTCCGCGCTGCCCAGAATGCCGATCTCGAGCTGTGCGCCGGCCATATCGGCGTGGCCGCCGGCGCTGCCGATCCGGTTGAACGCGTCCCGGAGCGTCTCGCCGAGATCGACCGCGCCGGCACGGGACCGGGCCGACAGGAACACCATCTCCCTGGCGAACCCGAAGACGAGCGTCGTCTCGATCCCCTCCATCGCGAGCAACTGGTCGGCCGCCTGGGGCAACGCGTCGCGGTTGCCGATCCGTCCGACGCTGGCGACGGCGACCGAATCCCGCTGGACCCGGTTTTTGATCGCTCGAGCGATCGTCTCGAGGGTCTCGCCCTCGAGCGAGGGCTGTTCGATCTGCGCCAGGATCGACGCGTCGACCCGGGGCCACAGCACCGACGCGGCCCGGAAATCGGCGGGTGACACCTCCCGGCTGAAATCGTTCGTATCGACCCGGATCCCGTACAGCAGCGCCGTCGCCGTCACCGGGTCGATGTCGAGACCGAACCGCTCGAGGTACTCGGTCAGCACCGTGCTGGTCGCGCCCGCCTGCTGGCGCAGGTCGACGAACTCGCCGGGAACCGGTCCGCGGGGCGGATGGTGGTCGATGACGACGTCGACGTGGAGGTTCGTCGGGAGCTGATCGTTGACCCCGGGTCGAGAGTGGTCGACCAGCGCGAAGGCGGCGTACTCCTCGAGCGAATCGTCACGGTGCAGGTTTCGGAGGTCCAGATCGAGCAAGTTGACCATCGCCCGGTTCTCCTGGTGCGAGATGTCACCGAAGTAACAGGCGTCCGCGTCGACGCCGACGGCGTTCGCGATGTCGACGAGTGCGACCGCGCTCGCGATCGCGTCCGGATCGGGATTGTCGTGAGCCACGACTGCCAGCCGCCCGTCGATACCCGTGAGATACTGCCCGAGCTCGATGGCCGTTTCGGCCGACGGACTCGCCGTCCCCTCGAGTACGCGATCGGCCATGGCGGTCGCCGGATCGACGACGTGATCCGCGAGTGCTTCGAACTTGCCGCGGTCTGCCGCCGTCGCGTTGCCACCCAGATAAGCCGCGATCGACGCCGCAGGGAATCGCTCGCGCGCGACCTCGAGTGCGGCCTGGTTGACGTCGGTGCGGTCGCTGGCGACGAAGATCACGTCGGGGGGGTCGACGTTCGCGATGGCGTCGGGATCGGTCGGGTCGGCACTGCGAGCCGGTACGCTCTCGTCGCGCAGCGTTTCGACGACGCTCTCGTCGTCGGTGATGACGAGGAGTCGGCCGCCGCGCTCGGCGAGTTGCTCTATGACCTGTCGGCAGACGGTCCCGCAGCCGAGCACGAGCCGGAAAACCATTTGTCGCGGCTTGCGACCCCGACGGGTAAAAGCTACCGGGTCTCCCGCCGGCTCAGACGACGACCGCGGCCGCCGCTTCGGTGGCGGCGTCGGCGATCGGACCGAACGCCGGGAGGATGAGGACGGTCATCACTGCAGCGGCGATAATCGCCGCGTAGAGGCCGGTCGGCTGGGTCAGGCGATCGCGGTCGAGGATCGGCTCCTCGATCCACAGCGCCTTGACCAGCCGCGAGTAGTAGTACAGCGAGAGCACGCTGTTGACCACGAGCGCGGCGGCGACGGCGAGCAGTATCGTGCTGTCCGCGGCCGCGTTGAGCGTCTCGGTGTAGAGGAAGTACTTGCTCCAGAAGCCGCCAAAGGGCGGGAGACCCGCGAGGCTGAACATGAAGATGGCCATCGCGGCGGAGGCGAACGGTGCCTGCTGCGAGAGGCCGTTGTAGTCCTCGAAGGTGCGGCCGACGCCCCAGTGTTCCGCCAGGCCGACGAACAGGAACGCACCCGTGTTCATGAAGCCGTAGACCAGCAGGTGCATCATGGCCGCGCCCATCACGAGTTCGCCGCCCTCGGCCGAGAGCGCCGCGAGTCCGATCAGCACGTAGCCGGCGTGACCGATCGAGGAGTACGCGAGCATCCGCTTGACGTTCTCCTGGGTCGCCGCCGCGAAGTTTCCGACCGTCATCGTGACGATCGCGAGGATGACGAAGGCCAGCGTCCAGTCGACCCCGATCACATCGGTCGTCGCGTCGATCGGGAACGCCGTCGTGAACACGCGGAAGGCGAGCACGAAGCCGGCGGCCTTCGAGGCCGAAGAGAGAAACGCCGAGATCGGCGCGGGCGCGCCCTCGTAGGCCTCGGGAGCCCAGAAGTGGAAGGGCACGCTCGCGGTCTTGAACGCGATTCCGCCGATCAGCATTAGAATGCCGAGTCCAAGCAGGCCGCCCATCTCGCTGGCGTCGCCGAGGTTCGCTGCGATATCCGTGAGTTGCAGCGAGCCGGTCGCACCGTAGACCAGGCTGACACCGTAGACGAAGATCGCCGAGGAGAGGGCCCCGATCAGGAAGTACTTCAGGCCCGCCTCGACGCTGCCGCGATTGTCCTTCAGGATCGCCACGAGCGCGTACGACGGCAGGCTCGTCAGTTCGAGCGCGATGAAGATCGTCACGAGGCTGTTCGAAGCCGCCATCATCGACATGCCGGTCGCCGCGAGGACGACCAGCGAGTAGTACTCGGCCTGGTAGGTGTGATCGCGCAGGTAGTCGTGGCTCGCCACCGAGACGAGGGCCGTGACGATCGCGATGATGATCATGAAGTACAGCGCCAGTTGGTCGACGACGAACTGGCCGTCCATGATCTGGATGATGCCGTAGTTCTCGATTCCGGTCGCGCCGACGCCGGCGGCGAGGTACCACACCGCGACGGCCAGCGACGCGAGCGAGCCGACGATCGCGGTGCCGGCCAGCAGCGTGCGGTTCGTCGAGTGGGGATCGATGCTGTCTATCAGGAAGAGGACGAGCGCCGTCCCCGCCAGAATCAGGGCCGGTGCGAGCGCCGTCCACTGGGGGAGCTCGAGGACCGCCATCAGAGATCACCTCCGATGATCGGGTCGACTGCGTCGGTTATCATGTCGAATATCAGGTCCGGGGCCACGCCCAGCAGGACGATGAGTCCCAGCAGCACGACCATCGACGCGACGTCGTGGACGGGTGCGCGGCCGACTTCGTAGTCGGTTTCGAGGCGATACGGTCCGAACACCGTCCGCTGGAGCGCAAACAGCAGGTAGCCCGCGACGATGACGATGCCGAACATCGCCGCCGCGGTGAACAGCGGCGAGTAATCGAGCAGCTCGGAGCCGAAGGCCCCGAAGAAGATCGTGAACTCGCCGTAGAACCCGCTCATGAGCGGCAGCCCCATGTAGCCGAACGCACCGGCGACCAGGATCGCGACGGCGATCGGCATCCGATCCGCCATCCCGGACATGTCGGTGACCATCCGGGTGTGGGTCGCGTTGTAGATGACGCCGACGGCCATGAACATCAGTCCGGAGATCAGGCCGTGGGAGACCATCTGGAAGGTCGCACCGCCGACCCCGAACTGGGTGTACGCGACCAGCCCGAGGATGACGTAGCCCATCGACGAGACCGACGAGTAGGCGACGATCCGTTTGAGATCGGTCTGGGCGAGGGCGAGCATCGCGCCGTAGATCACGCTGATCACGGCGATCGCGGCGATCGGGACCGCGTAGGTCTCGACCTGTTCCGGGAACATCGTGAAGTTGAACCGCAGCAGGGCGTAGGTCCCCATCTTCAGCAGGACGCCGGCCAGCAGCACCGAGGCCGGCGTCGGGGCCTCGACGTGGGCGTCCGGCAGCCACGTGTGGAAGGGGACGATCGGCACCTTCACCGCGAACCCGAGGAACAGCCCGACGAAGACGACCGAGGCGAGCGTCGTCCCGCCGAGACCGAAGACGCCCTCGAGCCCGCCGTCACGCATCGCCGTCGCGATTTCGGGCAGCGCGAAGGAGGTCACCGAGTCGCCGAGGCCGAAGACGAGCGCGATGAACGACCCGAACATGACCAGCGACGCCAGGTTCGTGTAGACGAAGAACTTGATCGCGGCGTACTTTCGGCGCGGACCGCCCCAGATGCCGATCAGCAGGTACATCGGGATCAGGACAGCCTCCCAGAAGACGAACCAGAGGAAGAAATCCAGCGCCGAGAAGACGCCGATCAACATCGCCTCGATGAACAGGATCAGCCCGTAGAACTGGGACTCTCGCTCGTCGATCGGCGTCCACGAGCTGACGATCGCCAGCGTACAGAGGATCGTCGTCAGGACGACCAGCGGGAGACTGATCCCGTCGAGGCCGACGAACCACGAGATCGATCGCCCGCCGATCTCGAGCCACGCCGCCTGCGATTCGAACGCCAGTTCGCCGTCGAGCAGGGCGTTCCCGCTGCCGTCGAAGGCGGCGAACAGCCACAGCGAGAGGGCCGCCGGCACGAGGCTGATGGCGAACGCGAGTTTGCCGGCGACGCGATTCGGCGCGACGAACGTCGCCAGCGCGCCGAGCAGTGCGACCGCGATCAGTGTTTCGATCATCATGCGAACCACCCTCCGAGATAGCCGAGAACCAGCAGTAAGGCGATGAACCCGCCCACCAGCAACGCCGCGTAGTTAGTCACGATACCCGTCTGGATGCGCTTCACCCAGTTGCTGCCGAACAGACTGATCGTCGAGGTGCCGTTGACGATGCCGTCGATGACCGTCTGATCGAATCGGTCGGCCGCTCGAGCCAGCGGGAGCGTGAGTCCCTCGGCGAGCCAGACCTGGTACTCGTCCTGATAGTAGTTGCTGCGCAGGACGTCGTACGCGCCGCCGAGCTTCGCCACGTGGCGGGTCGGCTCGGGCACGTTGTACAACGTGTGCGCCGTGAACGCGCCGGCCAGTGCCAGCCCGAGCGACAATCCTGCGCCCAGGAGCATGGTCACCGTCTCGGAACCGATCGCCCCCTCCTCGAAGGCCACGGTGTCTTGGTACTCGTGGTAGGTGAGTCCGTCGACGGCACCGTACTCGCCGTCGAGCCAGAACTCGAGGAGGGTGATGTCCGCACCGAGGACCTCCGCGACGGGTGCCATGTTCGCGAGCCCGGTGACGGCCGCGAGGACGCCGAGCACGACCAGCGGGGCCTTGATCGCCCAGCCGACCGGGTGTGGGTCCTCGGCCGCCTCCGAGCGGGGCTCGCCGTGGAAGGTCAGGAAGACCATCCGGAACGTGTAGAAGCCGGTGAAGAACACGGCGAGCAGCCCCATCGCGTAGGCCACGAGGAAGATCGGCTGCTCGAGGCCGACGATCAGGGCGTCGAACAGCACCTCGTCTTTCGACCAGAAGCCGGAGAAGGGGACGATCCCCGCGAGCGCGAGCGCGCCGGCGAGGAACGTGTAGTAGGTGACGGGCGCTTTCTCCTTCAGGCCGCCCATCTCCCACATGTCCTGTTCGTGGTGCATGAGGACGATGACGGCCCCGGCACCGAGGAACAGGAGCGCCTTGAAGAAGGCGTGGTTCATGAGGTGGAAGACCCCGGCGACGTAGCCGCCGACGCCGAGTCCGAGCATCATGTAGCCGTACTGGCTGATCGTCGAGTACGCCAGCACCTGCTTGACGTCGTCTTTGACGACGCCCATCGTCGCGGCGAACAGGGCGGTGAAGCCGCCGACGAACGCGATGATCCCAAGCGCGGTCGGCGAGAGCGCGTAGTAGCCGAACATCCGGGCGACCAGGTAGACGCCGGCCGCGACCATCGTCGCCGCGTGAATGAGCGCGGAGACGGTGGTCGGACCCTCCATGGCGTCGGGCAGCCAGGTGTGTAGCGGGAACTGCGCGGACTTGCCGATGACGCCGCCGAGCACGAGCAGTCCGGTGATCGTGACCCAGGTCTCGGCGTCGAAGCCGAACAGCGTCGCGCCGTCGTCGATCGCCGTCTCGGCGGCGGTGACGAACGAGTCCTCGCCGGCGAAGCCGACCGTGCCGAACGTCGCCGCGATGGCGACGACACCCACCAGGAAGAAGTAGTCACCGAAGCGGGTGACCAGGAACGCCTTCTTCGCGGCCGAGGGTGCCGATTCCGTGCGGAACCAGAACCCGATCAGCAGGTACGAACAGAGGCCGACGAGTTCGAAGAACATGAACGCCATCAGCAGGTTGTCCGCGAAGACGAACGCGAGCATGCTGAAGGTGAAGAGCCCGAGTTCGGCGTAGTACCGCGGCAGCCCGGTCTCCCCCTCGGCGTTCATGTAGCCGAGACTGAAGACGTGGACGAGCAGGGCGACGAGCGAGACGATCACCAGCATGAGCGCCGAGAGCGGATCGATCAGGATGCCGAACGTGAACGAGATCCCCTCGACCATGGTTTCGCTGGTGGCCGCGCCGGACGTCCACTCGTACAGCGTCGTCTGGTGCGTGTCGCCGCCCGCGACGGCCGCGAACATGACCAGCGAGATCACGAGCGACCCCGCGGTCGCGAGGATGCCCGGGAGTGCGCCCTTCTTCGGCAGATACTTCCCGAACAGCAGCGCGATCACGAACGCTACGAGCGGGAACACTGCGATGGCCGGTGCGAATCCGAACGGTCCTGTTGCTGTTGCTGCCATCTTACCACCTCATCGTCGTTGGAACCGTGACGTCGACGTCACGGAAGTTGCGGTACAGCACCAGGATGATCCCGAGTCCGACAGCCACCTCCGCGGCAGCCAGCGCCATCGTAAACAGCGCGAACAACTGCCCCGTAAGGTTGCCGTGATAGAACGCGAACGCGATCAGATTGATATTCGCCGCGTTCAGCATCAGTTCGACGGACATCAGGAACAACAGTGCGTTGCGACGCGTCAGCACCCCGAACAGGCCGATACAGAAGACTGCCATCGACAGCAGCACGTAGTACTGCACGTCGACGGTCATCGAGTCTCACCTCCAGCGTCCGTGGACTCGTCGGCGCTTCCGCCGTCCGCGACGGCCGGCTCCGCCGCCTCGCCGGCGCTCGAGGACTCGCCGGTCGTCGCGAGCGCGGCGACGGGTTCGCCGCCCTCCTCGCGTTTCGCGAGGACGAGCGAGGCGTCGAGCGCGGCGTCGAGCGCGACCGCGACGAGCAGGACGGCGGCGAGGAACGGTTCGGTGCCGCCGACCTCCTGCAGTTCGTCGAACCCGAACAGCGCGTAGCCGAGTTCGGCCGTAATCGAGATCCCGTCCGGAAAGCCGGTCATGTCGCCGAAGCCGGCATTGACGGTGACCAGTGCCATCACCGCGAAGAGGGCGACGGCGAGCAGTCCCGGAACGAGCGTCTTGCCGAGTCGGAGTTTCGGGCCGGTCGTCATGCCTGTACCACCTCGTCTGCGTCGGAATCGTCGCGCTCGGTCAGCATGACGGCGAACGTGATGAGGACGAGGACCCCGCCCACGTAGACGAGAACCTGCATCATGGCGACGAACTCCGCCGCCAGCATCACGTAGTGGACCGCCACGCTGAGCAGCGCCACGCCCAGCAGGAGCGCCGAATGCCACGGGTCCTGCATGAGCACGACACCCACCGCGCTGGCCAGCGTCACGATGGCGAACAGCGCGAACGCGATCAGCTCGTAGTTCATGGTTTGTTAGTAGTGCCCGTTTGCGGGACGGGCGGACCCGTTACTGGTAGTCGACCTCCCCCTCGCCCTCGCCGACCCACGCGCCCCGGTCGGGTTCACGGGCGGCGAGCGGGTCGATGTCCTTGTACCACGGTACCGCTTTCAGCTGCTCTTTGTTGTAGACGAAGTCGTGTTTCGTGTCCGCGGTGAACTCGAAGTTCTCCGTCAGCAGGATGGCGTCGACGGGACAGACCTCCTCGCACAGCCGACAGTAGATACACTGCCCGATGTGGAGGTTGTACTGTTCGCCGTTTCGCTTGTCGTCCATCACGATCTGGATCGTATCGTTCGGACAGACGTTCTCGCACTGCCGGCACCAGATGCACCGCTCCTGACTGAACTTGTGGACGCCGCGAAAGCGCGGCGAGACGTCCGGTGCGGTCTCCGGATACTCCACCGTGAAGGTGGAGCCGTCCAGTGCGTGCTTCATCGTCGTTGCCATGGATTTGAGTATCCCGATCATGCTATCAGCCCCACGATTACCGCAGTGAAGATGAGATTCGCAAAGGAGAGGACGAGCAGTCCCTTCCAGCCGATCTCGATCAGTTGATCGATCCGAACGCGGGGAACCGCCGATCGCAGCCACTGCGTCGCGAAGAACACCGCCCAGATCTTGACGATGAACCAGACGATACCGAGCGCCGCCGGTCCGGGACCGGCCGGGCCGCCGAGGAAGATCGTCGCGATGATCGCACCCCCGAGGAAGATGTGGAGGAACTCCCCGAGGTAGATCAGCACGAAGTAGACCGAGGAGTACTCGGTCTGGTAGCCGGCGACGATCTCGGTCGGTGCCTCCGGCGTGTCGAACGGGTTACGGCCGACCTCGGCGAAGTTCGCGACGAGGAACAGGACGAACGCGAACGGATTGACCAGCGCATACCACCCAGGAATCGACACGCCCGCGATCGTGACCAGCGGCTCCGCCTGCGCCGAGACGATCTCCCCCAACTGCAGCGTTCCGGCGAAGATCACGACGGACATCCCGGTGATGACCAGCGGGATCTCGTAGGCGATGTTCTGTGCCACCGCGCGGAGCCCGCCGAGCATCGAGTACTTGTTCGCCGAGGCGTAGCCGGCCATCACCAGCCCGAGGCTCGCGATCCCCGACACCGCGAAGACGTACGCCAGCCCGACTTCGGGGTCTGCCAAGTGGATTCCGCTGCCCATCGGGATGACGGCGAAGCCCAAAAGCGCCGACGACGCGACGACGATCGGCGCGAGGTCGTAGGCCGGTCGGTCCGCGTTTTCGGGAACGATTAGCTCCTTCGAGAGGAGCCGGACGGCGTCCGCGACGATGATGAACAGCCCGGCCGGTCCGAGCCGGTTGACGGCGATCCGATCCGTGAAGGCGGCGGTGATCTTCCGTTTCGCCCACGGCCCCGCGACCCCGGTCATCGCGAGCATCAGGTTGCCGATGAGAAACGCCGCGAGGAAGGTCGCGAGCAGTTCGCCGCCGAACCCGAACTCGTTGAGCCCGGTAACCTCGCCGAGCCGCTCGGGGAGCAGGACGGTATCCTGTAGCGGTACCGCCGGTGCGGTCGCGCCCGCGATCTGGCCACCGGACATACTACCGGTCCACCTCCCCGAGCACGATATCGAGGCTGCCGAGCGACGCGATCAGGTCCGGCACGTACTCCCCTTCGGCCATCTCGGGCAGCGCCGAGAGGTTGTGGAAACACGGGCTGCGGATCTTGAACCGACCCGGCTTGTCCGTCCCGTCCGAGCGGATGTAGATCCCGAGTTCGCCCTTCGCGGCCTCGACGCTGCGGTAGATCTCCGCGTCCGCGTCCGGCTTCAGCGTCCGGGGGACGTTGCTCTGGACCGTCCGCTCGTCTTCGGGCCAGTCCGCGAGCAGGTCGAGACACTGCTCGATGATCTTCGCCGACTCCTCGACCTCCTGCATACGCACGAGGACGCGGCTGTAGTTGTCACAGCCCTCCTCGGTGACGACGTCCCACTCTAAGTTCTCGTAGTAGCCGTACGGGTCGTCGCGGCGAAGGTCGTAGTCGATGCCGGAGCCGCGGGCGACGGGCCCGGTGCAGCCGTACTGTTTCGCCACGTCCGGCTCGAGGATCCCGGTGTCGTGACACCGAATCTGGAAGATCTCGTTGCCGGTCAGCAGGTCGTTGTACTCGTCGACCTTCGCGGGGAGCCCGTCGAGGAAGTCCCGGGTCTTCTCGATGAACTCCTCGCGGGGTTCGGGCAGGTCCCAGGCGACGCCGCCGAGTCGGAAGTAGTTGAACATGAGCCGCTGGCCGGTCAGGTCCTCCAGGATGTCCTGGATGACCTCCCGGTCGCGCATGCCGTACTGGAAGATGGCGGTGAAGTCGCCGTAGACGTCCAGCGCGAACGTTGCCAGCGCGAGCATGTGGGAGGCGATCCGGCAGAGCTCGGCCCCCATCGTGCGGATGACCTGCGCGTACTCGGGGACCTCGATGTCCGCCAGCTCCTCCGCCGTGCGCGCGTAGGCCCACTCGTTCAACAGCCCGGCCGAGACGTAGTCCCAGCGGTCCGGGTAGGGCATGATCTGGTGGCGGTAGGTCCCCTGCTGGCACATCTGCTCCTCGCAGCGGTGGAGATAGCCGATGTCGGGGTCGACGTCGACGACCGTCTCGCCGTCGAGCACCGTCTCGATATGGAGCACGCCGTGGGTCGCCGGATGGTGCGGACCGATGTTGAGAAACATCGTGTCCGACTCGTCGTCGTGGTGGTCCGGCTGGATCGGGTTGGCGTGTTCCGTCAGCGTCACGAGCTGGGGCTTCTCCTGATCGTACCCCCGCGAGAGCGGATGTCCCTGCCAGGTCTCGGGCAGGAGGATCCGGCGCGGATCGGGGTGGCCCTCGTAGTCGATGCCGACGAGGTCGAACGCCTCGCGCTCGTGCCAGTCGGCGGTCCGGAAGACCGGTTCGGCGGTCTCGCTAACCGGGTCGTCGGTCGTCGTCGGCACGACGACCGAAACCTCCTGCGTCGGGTCGGCGTACTTCCGGAGGTGGTAGATGGATTCGTACCGGTCCGCGTACTCCTGTGCGGTGAGATTGGCGAGATGATCGAACCCCGCCTCGTCCCGGAGGTCCGCGAGGACGTCCTGGACGTCGTCCGGCCGAACGACGAATCCGGGCGCGTTCAGGTGGTCGTCACGCGCGAGCGCGCGATCACCGATCAGCGCCTCGAGGTCGTCCTCGCTAACCTCGACGGACGCTGCTCGCTCGAGTCCCGTGCTCATGGCGAATCAGCCCAGTTGTAGCGCATGACGAGGTCATCCTCGTCGATGTCGTCCGCGAGCTTCTGGACGAGTTCGTCCTTCGGCAGGTCGCCGAACTCCTCGAGTTCGTACGGTTTGACGACGACTGGGGTCGATTCACCGTTGCGGATCCGCTCCTGGAGTTTGGCGATGCCGTAGACGAGCGCTTCCGGTCGCGGCGGACAGCCGGGGACGTGGATGTCGATGGGGATGATCTCCTCGGCGCCCTTGACGACGTTGTACCCCTCCTGGAAGGGGCCGCCGGAGATCGTACACGAGCCCATGCCGACGACGAACTTGGGTTCGGGCATCTGGTCGTAGACCCGCTTCATGCGGGGGCCGAACTTCGAGACGATCGTCCCGGGGACGATCATCACGTCGGCCTGCCGGGGCGAGGCTCGCGGAACCCCGGCGCCGAAGCGGTCGAGGTCGTGCTTGATCGCGTACGTGTGCATCATCTCGATGCTGCAACACGCGATCCCGAACTGGAGCATGAACATGGAGTTGCCCCGAACCCAGTTCATGAACTTGTCGAACTTCGTGAGGATGAACGGGGTGGAGCCGAAGGCCTCGCGAAGCTTGGAGTTGAATCGGTCGTCGGCACCTTCACCGATCCGCGAGTCCCGAGTATCGGTCGACGGTGCGGTGCTGTCGTAGATCTGCTGGCGTGGTTGGTCGCTACTCATAGTCTCTCTGTTTCCAGTTGGCTAGGTGTCCGTGCCCACTGTACCGCGCCCGTGCGCCACGCCCACGCGAGTCCAACGAGCAGGATGGCGACGAACAACAGCATCGGACCCAGCGCGCGGACGAGCGGGATGTCCGCCGCGAGCGCATCCTGGTAGGCGACCGCCCACGGGAACAACAGGACGGTTTCGATATCGAAGACGACGAACAGCAGCGCAACCATGTAGTACTGAATATTGAACCGGATGCGCGTTCCGCCGGTCGGAATCTCGCCGCTCTCGTAGGTGGCGCGTTTACTCGTTTCGGGCACGGTGGGCCGTAGGAGATACGATACCGCCATCATCCCGAACGGTATCAGTACCCCGACGAGCGCCAGCGCCCCGATGGCGATCCAATCATTCATCTCGGTAACGTTCGAGGCTTCAAACCGCACGCACATAAGGGTTGATTCTTCGTTTTTCGGGGAAACACGGGCCGAGAAGGGAGTTCAGGGGAACGCGATTCTCATGAACGATCACCGCATATTACGGACGGGTCCGCAGGGAGCGACTATCACAGTAAACCGATATTACTCCTGGACGAAATCGGTCTGTACGCGGCACCCGAGACGGTAATCCGAACCAACCGCTTCGGTTCGGGCGACTCGTGGCCCCCGATCCAGAGACGCGTTCCTGTGACCGGAAGTCGATACCGTGATTACCGGTCGCGATCCCGGAACGTTGGCGTTCCGCTATCGTGGAGTTCCCGGGAGACGTCGCCGACGCCCTCGCGCAGGTCCTCGTGGTAGGCGACCAGTCGGTCGCGAACCGTTTCGTGCCGGCGGGCGAGGATCTGTGCAGCCGACAGCGCGGCGTTGAACGACTTGCCGGCGTCGACCGCGACCAGCGGCGCACCGGTCGGCATCCCGATGACGCTGTCGACCGACTTCTCCTGAACCGGGACGCCGATGACCGGCAGCGGGTACGCGATCGAGGCAGTCATGTTCGGCAGATCCGCGGACTTGCCACCGGCCCCGGCGATGACCACCTCGAGGCCGCGATCCTCGGCCGTTTCGGCGTAAGCCGTCATTAAGTCGGGTGTGCGGTGGGCGGAGGTAACGTAGGTCTCGAACGTGAAGCGCTCGTCGGGCGGACTCTCGTAGTCCGTCTGCTCGGCGAACCCGAGTTCGTCGACGAAGGCGTCGTAGGCTCCTCGCCGTTTGCCGCCGGTCATCATCGTCTCGAGATCGGAGTCGCTCCCCATGACGATTCCGACGTCGGGCGTCGCTTCGTCCGGGCGGTCCTGTCGTGCTTCCTCGCGCAGGCGGTCGATCAGTTCGCTGACGCTGTCGCTCATGGGTGGTGGTGGTCGGGCGACGGACTTGAAACGATAGCAAACGAGGCCGGCGATCGGACCGGTTCGCGATCGGCCGCCGGTGCGTCGCAGAACGGGCGTCGAACGGTGGGGAGTGCTACGGCCGGAACGTCACGGCGTCCTCGAGGGCGCGCGCACGCTCGAGCAGTTCCCCGACCGACGTATCCGACGCCGATTCGTCCGCCGAGAGCGTCACGTGGCCCATCTTCCGGAGGGGGCGGGCCTGTCGTTTGCCGTACCAGTGGAGAGCCGCGCGCGGCGTCTCGAGAATTTCGTCGAGATCGGTCAGCCGTGCGGGTCGCTCGTCGTCCACGTCGCCGAGGAGGTTCGTCGTGACCGTCGGCGAGCGCAGGTCGGTCGCGGCCAGCGGCCAGCCGAGTACGGCACGGACGTGCTGTTCGAACTGGGAACTCGCCGCGCCCTCGATGGTCCAGTGGCCGGAGTTGTGTGGGCGCGGCGCGATCTCGTTGAGCAGGATCTCGCCGTCGGTCGTTTCGAAGAGTTCGATCCCGTAGACGCCGCGCCCGTCCATCACTTCGAGCACGTCGCGAGCGACCGCGTGAGCGCGCTCGGTGACGGCCTCGCTCGAGCGAGCGGGAACGATCGTTTCCCGGAGGATCTCCGCCTCGTGGACGTTCTCCCCGATCGGGAAGGTCGCGACCTCGTCGTCTCCCTCGACCGCGATGACCGATACCTCACGTTCGAAGTCGACGAACGACTCGACCATCGCGGGGCCGGCGACCGCCTCGAGGGCGTCCTCGGCTTCGGATTTCGATTCGACGGGGACGTTGCCCCGGCCGTCGTAGCCGCCGGTTCGCGCTTTGAGCATCACCGGCGCGCCGTAGTCGTCGATCGCCGCGCGGACGTCGTCGGCGTCGTCGACCGCGCGAAACGGCGGTACTGGGACTCCGGCGTCCTCGAGCGTCCGCTTCTGGACGAGTTTGTCGTGGATGGTCTCCAGCGTCGACGGCTTCGGGTGGACGGGAGTCCCGGTGTCCTCGCTCACCCGTTCCATCACGTCCTGATCCGCGAGTTCGATTTCGAACGTGAGGACGTCGGCGCGCGCGGCGAGTTCGCGGATCCCCGCTTCGTCGTCGAACTCGGCGACGATCTGATCGCGGGCCACGAGTGCGGCCGGACAGTCCGGCGTCGGATCGAGCACGACCACCTCGACGCCCAGCGGCGCGGCCGCCTCGGCGAGCATTCGCCCGAGCTGTCCCCCTCCGACTACGCCGATCGTCGGTCCCGGCGTCCGTAGCGTCGTCATTGTGCGCCGGTTCTCGCCGCCAGCGCTTAAGAATTCTCAAACCGGGACGTCGCCTTCGAACGGAGCCGGCGCTCGTACTGCGGCGCTCGCACCGCGTCTCGGGTCACAGTTCGCTCCCGCTCAGCTATAAAAATCTTCGTGCAGAGCACCTGCCTCGGAAACTGACTGGTATTATATATGTAGCTACCAACGCACAGACACGAGTATGCAATCGAACGTCTCGCGACGTCGACTACTCACTGGGGGGAGTCTCGGTGTGCTCGCGTCGCTCGCCGGCTGTCTCGCGACCGGACGGGGGGAAACGGAGACCGTGACGGAAACCTACGAGACCGACGGGGTCGGCGCCGTCTCGCTTTCGACCGAGTCCGGATCGATCACCGTCGAAGGGGGACAGGGTGACGCGGTCGAGGTTCGCGGCCACAAGGCAGCGCCGACCGAGGATACCCTCGAGTCCGTGACGATCGAGACCAGCCGCGACGGCGACCGCCTCGTCGTCGAGGGACGGCAGGGCGACGAGCCGCCGTTCCTGTTCGGTCCCGATCCGAAGCTAGACCTCGAGGTGACGATTCCCGCCGGCGTCCGCCTCGCTCGTGCGGCGACGACGAACGGGGATATCGACGTTCGCGAGGTGACCGGCGAGTTGGCGGCCGAGACGACGAACGGTGACATCGACGTTCGAGGCGTCGACGGCGGACTGGTCGCCGAGAGTACGAACGGGTCGATTCGCGCAACCGGCGTCAGCGGCGACGTCCACGCGGAGACGACCAACGGGAGTATCGACGTCACGCTCGCGGACGGCGACAGCGACGGCGACCTGTTCGCGGAGAGCACCAACGGCGACGTCACCGTTCTCGCGCCCGACTCCCTCGACGCGATCGTTAGCGCCGCCACGACGAACGGCGACGTTTCCGTCGAGGGGATCGACGGCGTGAACGTCTCGAGCGACGACTCGGTCGACGTGACGCTCGGGGATGGGACACGGAGCGTGCGGGTCGAGACGACCAACGGCGACGTCACCGTTCGCAGTGAATCCGACGGCTAACGCCCCGGGAGTGGCGGGAATCTCCGTCGCACACGAGCGGGCCAGCGCTCGGTCTCCCGGCAGCGCATCGACGCGCGGGTACCGGAAGCCGTCACCCGAGAACGGTACCTCTTTTACCCGTCCTCCCCACCGCTCGCCTATGACCGCGCTCGGACTGGTGGTCGCGCAGTTCAACCGCCCGATCACCGAGCAGATGGAGCAGGAAGCACTCGAGGCGGCGACCGCCGCGGGTGCCGAGGTGTACGAGACGGTCCACGTACCGGGGGCGTACGACGCGCCACTGGCTGCCGACCGGCTCGCTCGCCGCGACGACGTCGATGCGGTGGCCGTCGTCGGGACGGTCATCACCGGCGACACGGATCACGATCAGGTGATCACCGACGCCACCGCTCAGCGGCTCTCCGACGTGAGTCTCGAACGTGACACGCCCGTGACCCTCGGCGTGACCGGCCCCGGCATGTCCGCCGCCGAAGCGCGCGAACGCGTTGAGAACGCCGCCAAAGCCGTCGAGGGCGCGCTCGATCTCGTCGACGAACTACCCGACCCCAGTTCAGCTGTCGATTCCCAACAATGACGATGGAATTCACCGACCGCGTCAGCCGAGTTGAACCGTCCGCAACGCTCGCCATCTCCGCGCTCGCCACCGAACTCGAGGCCGATGGCGCAGACATCGTCGACCTCTCCGTCGGCGAACCCGACTTCCCCACGCCCGAGAACATCGTCGAGGCCGGCAAGGACGCGATGGACGCCGGCCACACCGGCTACACCACGTCCGCCGGGATCCTCGAACTGCGCGAGGCCATCGCCGACAAGCTGGCCGACGACGGCCTCGACCACGGCCCCGAGAACGTCATCGTCACGCCGGGTGCGAAACAGGCCCTCTACGAGGTCGTCCAGGTGCTCGTGCAGGACGGCGACGAGGTCGTCCTGCTCGACCCCGCGTGGGTCTCCTACGAAGCCATGGTCAAGATGGCCGGCGGCGAGCTCACCCGCGTCGACCTCTCCGATACCGACTTCCAGCTCGAGCCGGCGCTCGACGACCTCGCAGCCGCCGTCTCGGACGAGACCGAACTGCTGGTCGTCAACTCGCCGTCGAACCCCACCGGCGCCGTCTACTCCGACGCGGCGCTGGAGGGCGTCCGCGATCTGGCCGTCGAGCACGACGTGACCGTGATCTCCGACGAGATCTACAAGGAGATCACCTACGGCGTCGAGCCGACGAGCCTGGGCACGCTCGAGGGGATGGCCGACCGCACCGTGACGGTCAACGGCTTCTCGAAGGCCTACTCGATGACCGGCTGGCGGCTCGGCTACTTCGCCGGTCCCGAGTCGCTGGTCGATCAGGCCGGCAAACTCCACAGCCACTCCGTCTCCTCGGCCGTCAACTTCGTCCAGCACGCCGGCCTCGAGGCGCTCGAGACCGACGACGCCGTCACGGAGATGGTCGCGGCCTTCGAGGACCGACGCGATCTGGTCGTCGACCTGCTCGCCGAGCACGACGTCGACGTCGCCGTCCCCGAGGGCGCGTTCTACATGATGCTGCCCGTCGACGACGACGATCAGGCGTGGTGCGAGGGCGCGATCGAGGACGCCCACGTCGCGACCGTTCCCGGCAGCGCCTTCGGCACCCCCGGCTACGCGCGGATCTCGTACGCCGCGAGCGAGGACCGACTCGAGGAGGGTATCGAGCGACTGGCCGCGGAAGGCTACCTGTAGCCGATCCCCACGGCAGCGGGTCCGGCAACGAGGTGACCGGTCGCCGCGATCTGCCCGCTCGTTTTCGGGACTTTTCGGGACGCTCGATCGCGTTACGCTGATCGCCGTCCCGGCGTATTGCTGGTCTCGAGCCGTGTGCGAGTCAGCGGCGTGTCCGACTCGACTGTTTACGGAATGCCGAGGCCAACCCCTGCACGGACTGCCCAACGTGTGGTAAGCCGCTCCGGACGGAGCAGGGGATGCGCCAGCACCGTACGAAAGTGCACGGCGAGCAGCTGCTGAAAATACACGTGTCGCGGGTGCGGGCTCGAGTACACCGATGAACGAGGCGAGTGCCTCGGGGTCGTTCGGAAGATCGAAGATCTTCCGTGATGACGAGAGAGCGACGCGCTCTCGAACCGCTCGACCCCGAGGCGGTTCACATCCGGTCGGTCGTTCGATCACCCCGAAGACGCACACACGATGGCTAACGTGATCACGCGCTGTCGGAGCTGCCCTCGGCGCGCCGAGGCCGGACAGATCACCGTCTCTCCTCGAGACGAAAAGTAACACTATTGTGCTGCCGTCTGCTATCTGGGATCAGGAGTCCCGTGGTGTAGTGGCCAATCATATGGGCCTTTGGACGTGTCCGGTTCAGGCCGTCACGGAAGCAAGCCCATGACGGCGGTTCGAATCCGCCCGGGACTATTCTGCGACGAACGGACGTGAGGAGCGGATAGTTCAGCGGATTCGGGCCCAGAAGACGAGAGGATTCGAGTCTTCGCGGTTCGAATCCGCCCGGGACTACTTTTGCGGCGAACAAATCCGTGAGCCGCAAGTATCCCCGGCGGTTCGAGCCCAGAGGACGAGCGGATTCGAGTTGCCGCGGTTCTCTCCGTTCCAAATGGGTTCAGCAGCGCCGATCCGGACTCCCTGTTCGTTCGATCCAGGAGACGCCCGTTGAGGGCGGGGGTCGTTTCGAACGACTCTCGAACGATATCGCGCAATACTCGGTAGCGGTCGGTTATCGCCGAGTCTGCGGATACTTGTGACTGGGTGTGGATGCACGTTGCATGTCGGTCGTATTGGTCGGGAACGACCCGCGGAGGCGTCACTCGTTGGGTGCGTGGTGCACGGAGAGTCGTCCTCCCCGTCCCGGAGGTCGATGAACCGGTGTCCATTCACGTCAGCCTCGACGTCGTCGCCCTCATCGCGGCCATCGTCGGCCTCGGTGTCGCGGCGCAGGTTCTCGCCGCGAAGTACCGGGTGCCGAGCGTGTTGTTTCTCATCCTCATGGGCGTCGCCATCGGTCCCGAGGGTCTCGAGTTGATACCGCCCGACGCCGTCGGCGATTCGCTCTCGACCATCGTCGGCGTGAGCGTCGCCATCATCATCTTCGAGGGCACGTTTCGCCTCGAGTACGGGGCCATCTGGAATGCGTCGAGGGCGGTCAGCCGGATGATCACGATCGGAGCGGTCATCGCGTTCGTCGGGACGGCCCTGGCCGTGCGCCTGCTGCTGAGAGCGAGCTGGGATATCGCGTTCCTCATCGGCGCGCTGCTGGTCGCCACCGGGCCGACGGTCATCGCGCCGATTCTCGCGGTGGTTCCCGTTCGCGAGGAGGTCGCCACGACGCTCGAAATCGAAGGGATCGTCAACGACGTCACGGCCGCGGTGCTGGCGGTCGTCCTCTTCAAGGCCATGACGGCCCGACACCTCGCGCCGGGCGGGTACGTGTGGCTCTTCGTCCAGCGCCTCGCGATGGGGGTGATCGTCGGGTTCGTGGTCGCCGGGGTCGTCTGGTACCTCCTCACGCAGGTCGAACACCCATCCGAGACCGCGCCGCAGACGGCTCGACTGCTCGCGCTGGCCAGTGCCGTCATCGCGTTCGCCGCCGCTGACTCGGTGTTCTCGGAGGCCGGAATCGTGGCCGCCGCCACTGCGGGGTTCACCCTCGGAAGCCTCGAACTGCCCTATCAGGAGGAGATCCTGCAGTTCATGAGGGACGTGACGTTGCTGGTCCTCTCGTTCGTCTTCATCACGCTCGCGGCGTTGCTCGAGTTCGCGGAACTCCTCGCGCTGGGTGTCGCGGGGCTCGCGGTCGTCGCGGTCCTGATGGTCGTGATCCGTCCGCTGGCCGTCTTCGTCTCGACGGGCAGGGTCGGCTTCACGACGAACGAACGGCTATTCATGAGTTTCGTCGGGCCGCGGGGGATTATCCCTGCGTCGGTCGCGACGCTGTTCGCCGTCCGGCTGCAGACGGAGGTGCCGCCGACCGATCCGTCGGGGGCGCATTTGCTACTCGGCACCGTCTTTCTCGCCATTCTCGTCACGGTCGTCGTTGAAGCAGGCTTCGCGAGACAGATCGCCGGGTTGCTTGGGGCAACCGAGTCGGAGCAATGAGTGTCGAATTCGATCGTTGCTATCCTCCCCGCCCTGAAGGGTGAGGGTTCCTTCGTGGGACAGCACGCCGCCCCGGATGTGGACGTCGCTCTCTCCATCCCGTCGCTCGAGCAGCGGAGTCGCGGAGCACGGCGGGGTGACCCCCACGGAGCACCGTGGTCGGGAACGTTTACCGACTTCATAGTAATTCCGTTCTCTTCGAGCATTCCGCTATGTTCGGAACGAGCGGTATTCGCGGAACCGTCGGCGAGGAGGTAACGGCCGAACTCGCTCTCTCGGTCGGTCGCGCCGTCGCGTCGGACGGCTACGATCGTGTCGTCGTCGGGCGAGACGTTCGCGAGAGCGGTGCGGTTCTGGTCGACGCACTGACCGCTGGATTGCGCGACTGCGGTGCGGACGTCCTCGAGGCCGGGATCGCACCGACGCCGACGATCGCCAGGGCCGTCCCACGGGCGAACGCGGACGCGGGAATCGTCGTCACGGCCTCGCACAATCCGGCACCGGACAACGGGCTCAAACTCTGGTCGGCGTCGGGCAAGGCCTTCGGTCCCGAGGAGCGCGACGCGATCGCCGCTCGAGTCGGGGGCGACGAGTACGACCCGCGGCCCTGGGACGGGCACGGCTCGCTCGAGCGACTCGAGGACGCGACGGCCCGACACGCGGCGGCGCTGGTCGAGTCGGTGTCGATCGAGGACCCGCCGAGCGTCGCCGTCGACGTCGGGAACGGTGCCGGTGGAGTCACTGCCCGTGCGCTCTCGACGCTCGGTTGTGACGTCGTGACGCTGAACGGGCAGCGAGACGGCCGCTTTCCGGGTCGGCCGAGTGAACCGACTCGAGAGACGCTGGGCGATCTCTCGGCGCTCGTCGAATCGACGGACGCCGCGCTCGGCGTCGCGCACGACGGCGACGCTGATCGGATGCTCGCCGTCGACGAGACGGGGTCGTTCGTGCCGAAGGACGTCCTCCTGGCGCTGTTCGCGCGCGAGGCGGCGACCGACGGCGACGTGATCGCTGCGCCGGTCGGGACGAGCATGGCCGTCGACGACGCGCTGGCGTCGGTCGGCGCATCAGTGAGCCGAACGCGGGTCGGCGACACGTTCGTGGCCGACCGCGCTGCACGGCCGGACGTCGTCTTCGGCGGCGAGCCGAGCGGAGCGTGGATCTGGCCCGACGAGACGCCGTGCCCGGACGGCCCGCTCGCCGCGTGCAAGCTGGTCGCGCTCGCTGCCGAACGGGGCCCGCTGTCGTCGCTCGTCGCGGCGATCGAGACGTACCCCATCCGTCGCGCGTCGGTCAGGGTCGAGGCGAAAGCCGCCGTGATGAACCGGGTTCGGGATCGCGTTCAGGAGCAGTACGACGACGTCGACACGCTCGACGGCGTCTACGTCGACCTCGACGATGGCTGGATGCTCCTGCGTGCGAGCGGGACCGAACCCGTCGTCCGTCTCACGGTCGAAGCGCGGGACGAGTTTCGCGCCGAACGTCTCGAGGCCGACGGGATCGGAATCCTCGAGAACGCGATCGCGACCGTCTCGGGAATCAAACAGTGACGTCGCGGGTTCGCAGGCACTGAGTCGCGCTGTCGAGGAATTACCGGCGTTCCGGCTTCTAGAACGGTTTAACCTATCGATAATGAAGTGTTTCGTCGCTCAGACTGGGAGTAGATACGTGGTGCAACGAACGACACCGCTTCCGCCGACTGGCGGCAGCGGTCGAACGGAACTACTTGGTATACAGATGAACCGATGACTCGGACGTTTCGCCGTGACGACGCAACACCGACTGGGAGTACCGCACAGGAATCGAACGGATTGGAGACGCTGCTTATCGGTATCGACGCGGGGTGTCTACCGGTCTTCGAGCGATTGTTCGAAGACGATCGGATTCCGACCATCGAGCGGCTCTGTTCGGAGGGCGTAACCGCGCCGCTCGAGTCGCAGATTCCGCCGTGGACGCCGAGTGCCTGGCCGTCGATCTACACCGGCGTCAACCCCGGGAAACACGGCGTGGTCGGCTTCGTCGGCTACGACGGGTACGACTGGCACGTGACGAGCAACGACGACGTCCGGGAGCATCCGCTGTGGACGCTGCTGGATCGCCACGATCGCTCGAGCGTCATCGTCAACGCGCCGGTCACGCATCCGCCGGACGAGTTCGACGGGGCGGTCGTTCCTGGATTCCTCGGCCCCGAGGACCCGCGATGTCATCCCGAGGGGCTCTTAGACGAGATCCGCGACGAGATCGGAGCGTATCGCGTCTATCCGAACTATACGCGTGACGACGACTCGCTCGACGACGAGGCGAAGATCGCGGAGTACCAGAACCTCGTTCGGATGCGCGGCGAAGCGTTTCGCTACCTCGTCGACGAGTTCGAGCCGGCGTTCGGCTTCATCCAGTTTCAGAAGACGGACACGGTCTTTCACGAGTTCAGCGGCGACGATCGCCACATCGGCCCGGTGTACGAGGCGGCCGACGAGCAGATCGGGGCGATCCTCGATGCGTGCGATCCGGACCGCGTCTTCCTGGTCAGCGACCACGGGATGGGCGCGTACGAGGGGTACGAGTTCCGGATCAACGAATACCTCCGCGACATGGACTTCCTCGAGACGACGACCGGGGGCAAGGGGATGCCATCGTGGACGCCGATGCGCAGGCGGCTCCGCGAGGGGGAGGAGTACGACACCTGGGAGCCGGGGCCGGTCGCGCGCGCGGCATCGGTCGCCGCCCGGTTCGGGGTCACCGCCCGCCGCATCAGAACGGCGCTCGAGCGCGTCGGACTGGCCGATGTCGCTATCGAGTACGCGCCGGGCGGCGTCTCCCGGACGGCCAACGAGCAGGTCGACTTCGCCGAATCGGCGGCGTACGTTCGTGCGCGAACCGAACTCGGCGTCCGGATCAACCTCGAGGGGCGCGATCCGACGGGCGTCGTTCCACAGGACGAGTACGAGGAACTCCGCGAGGAACTCATTCGAACGCTTCAGGCCGTCGAGACGCCCGACGGTGAGCCGTTCTTCGAGACGGTCGCACCGCGTGAACAGTACTTCCACGGCGACGAGATAGACGAGACCGTCGATATCGTCACGATCCCCGCGGACTTCGAACACATGCTCTCCGAACAGCTAGCCGACGGTGACTACTTCCACCCGGCCGAGCCCTGGAACCACAAGCTCGACGGGATCTTCCTCGCCGCGGGCGAGGGAATCGACGAGGACGCCTCCCTGGAGCGGGCCCATCTCTTCGACGTCGCGCCGACGGTCATGGCCGCGATGGGGGTCCCCTACAGCGACCGCATGGACGGCAACGTGGTTCCGGTCGTCGACCCGGTCGAACCGATGTCCTATCCCGAGTACGAGGAAGGGGACGACGAACAGCGGCCGGCGACGGACGAAGCGGTGACCGATCGACTGGCCGATCTCGGCTACATGAACTGACGGCTCGGTCCTCGCCAGCGGTAGTTCGAACGCAGCCGCTGTGGCACTCGATGCATCGATTAGTACCGCTGCGCAGCGACGAGACGGTCGCCTGCTGAACCGTCGAGGCAGTTCCTTTCGTTGCAACCCTCTTAGCCGCGGTATAAGTATGGGCGGACGGCTCCGAGGAGGGAGACGACTCGAGATCGCAATGGGATTTATCGCAGCAATCCACCTCGTCCACGACGACCTTCCGCTGGTGCCGACGATCGATCGCTGTTCCGGCGTCACGTTTAGATACGAGTACGGGACGACGGTCGACGGGCGACGTCTACAGTTCGTCTCCGCCTTCGGCGGCGAGACCACGGCCGTCGAGGATGCGCTGGCCGACGATCCGACGGTCTCGAGGGCGGTTCGCGTCGCCGCGTTCGAGAACCGGGACATCTATCGCATTCTCCTCGACACCGATCTCGAGCTCGTGCCGGATCACTGTGCCGAGTACGGACTGTTCGTCTTCACGGTAACGAGCGAGAACGGAGGCTGGAACATCCGCGTCCACCTTCCCGACCGGGACACGCTGTCGGCGTTCCGGGCGCACTACCACGACCGTGGGATCTCGTTTCGTGTGACGCAGCTGTACGACTCATCGGCGTCGGACGAGCGGACGTACTTCCTGACCGAGCGCCAGCACGAGATTCTCACGATGGCCTACTACGGCGACTACTTCGAGGTGCCACGAGAGATCACGCAGGACGACCTCGCCGATCGCCTCGGTATTTCGGACTCGGCGGTCTCCCAGCGGCTGCGGCGCGCGATCTCCGAACTGATCGCCGCCACGCTCGAGAACGATCGAATGCCGAACGACTCCCGATAACCGCTGCCGACGCGATACCCCAGCGCCGGAGACGCTCGTCTCGAGTCGGCCACTACTCGTCACGCGATCGGTCCGCCAGCGGAGCGTCCGAAACGGGACCCGCGACCGCGTCGTCACTGAACGACTCGTCGGGAACGATCTATACGACGTGTCGTTTGACGCAATTTATTATATTTCCAACAGTATTGGGATTTCGAGACGGAGACCGGCCTGTTTACTTAAAGACTTGCCATCCGAACCCATACATATTGGACCCCGTCATGACTCACAAAGAAATGAATCTCAATGTCGGACCGAAGTGATATGCAGCGCTCGAATCGAGACGGTTCTTGTCGTTCTCGGTCGACCGGTCGGGAGGACGGTCGGCCCGCTCGCGACGGTCCGATTTCGCGGTCGAGGAGACGGTTTCTGCAAGGAACCGTAGCCGCGGGTACCGCCGGAATCGGACTGACGTCGGCAGCCAGCGCGTCCACGGACGCGTACGGGGAGTACTACGACGATTACTCGACGGTCGTCGACGTGACCGACGTGGGGGCCGACAACACCGGGAACGAATCGGTAACGCCGGTTCTCGAGGAACTTCGAGAGGATGATACGTTACTCGTGTTTCCCGAGGGCCGATACTATATGGACGAACAGTTCCGGTTCACCGGCTTCGAGAATTTCGGCGTCGTCGGCGAGAACGCGACGCTGGTTCCGGCGGACTTTCACGAGTTCGATGGCCCGCAGTACCGCCTCTTCCGGCTCGGCGTGTCGTCAAGACCCGGTGGTCGCGTTCGATTCGAGGGGTTCGACGTCGACCAGCGGGCCCCCGACACGGGAATCCGAACGATCGAGACGTACGCCTCCGAGCGCCTCGAAGTGCGAGACATCACCGTCTACGGCCAACACGATAGCGGGACCTGGGGTCCCGGGATGTTCAACATCACCGAGCCCGACGGCCGAGGTATCGTCGAACGGTTCCGCGTGCCGGACGGCGCCGCGTGGATCAACAACACGCCGAACGCGGGTAACAACTGGCGTGGCCCGATCGGTATCGAGGCCACGCTGAACGAGGGAACGCTCACGTTCAGGCGTTGTTGGGTCGGGCCGTTCCCGAGCAACGGTCTCTACGCGGCGGGCGGAAACGGCAAGATCATCGTTGACGGCGGCTGGTTCTGGGATAGCAATGGGGCAAACGTTCGCGTCGGCGGCACCCACAGCGAAATCCGGTGGCCGACAGTCGAGATCAAATCGAGTCGACCGGAGGACACGATCCAGCGGGCGATCCGGGTCGAACAAGGTCGCGATATCCAGGTTTACGGTGCGGCCGTCAACATCACCTCACCCATGCCGACCAGTCACGCGATCTCGGTGATGCACTCCTGTGAAAGTGCCCGTATCGAGGGAACGACGCTCGATATCCGTGGCGAAGACGTAAACCACGGGATCGTCTGCTCACCCGGCTCTGGAGAGGCGACGATCGTCGATACGACGATCACCCACGAGACCTCGGGCGGCTATCCGCTGTGGATACAGGACAGCGACAGCAGTGGACAGGTTCTCGCCGAGTACCTCACGATCGACGGGCAGGCAGGTGAGGACGGCGGTTTCCGCGATGGAATTCGCTGTGAACGGGACAACTGCCGGTTCAACGTCGTCGATATCAAGCAACAGGGTCGCAGCGGTGTGGACCGGAACGCGATCGTCAACACGGGCGAGGAACTGACGGTCTACCGATCTAACCTGCGTGCCAGCAAGTATCCGTACATCGACATCGGCTCCGGATCCCTCGTTCTCGATTCGGACCTCGAATCGTCGTCCGGTCTCGAGGCCGCCTGTCTCTACGCGTCGTGTGATAGTCCGTCGCTCAAGGACAGCAGACTGGTCAACGGGATCCGTAACTTCGGTGCGAGCGACATCACGACCTGGAAGAATAGCTACGAGTAGTCGACGCGCGGTCGGCAGGAGTCCGGTCTTCGTTCTCCGGCGTCTTCGTTTGCCGTCGGCTCGCGTTCAAACGCCGTTTAACCCACGTATAATAACGCCACGTCGTCGCCACTCTCTGGACACAGTGAGTACGTCGGATCGTGAGCGACCGCCGGCGATGCGGGTCGTCCATCGTCGGTTTCAGCGTTCCAAGGTGAAACCGTGAACAGGAGTATTACGAGCGGCGTCTTCGCGGTCGTCAGCGCAAAGATCGTCGCACTGGTCGTCACCGCGCTCTCGACGCCGCTTTTGTACCGCCTTCTGGGTGCATCCGAGTTCGGCGCGTACTCGTTTCTGCTGTCGGTCTTCGCGATCTACATGATCTTCGTCAGTTCCGGGATCACCGACGGGGTCAGGAAGTACCTCGCGGAGGACCGCCACGCGGCAAACTGGAGCGAACACGTCGTCGGCTACTACCTCCGGTTGGCCCTCTTCCTGTCCGGTCTCGGTGCGTTCCTCCTGGTGCTCGCGACCCGGTTCGGGCTCGTCGGCCTCGCGTTCGACCCCGAGCTACAGCCGTACTTCTACATCCTCGCCGCGCTCGTGGTGACGGCGCAGTTTCGCGACTACACGCGCAAGACGCTCATGGGATTCGGCCTCGAGCGGTATTCGGAGCCGCTGAAGGTCGTCGACAAGGTCGCCTTCGCCGTAGTCGCGGTTCCGCTGGTCTACGTCGGTGGCGGTGTCGTCGGGGCCCTGGCCGGGCACCTGTTCGCGAGCGCGCTCGTCGCAGCGATCGGCCTGGTGCTCGTTCACCGCCGGGTGTCGCTGTCCTGTGTGTTCGGACGACCGCCGGCGAATTTCCCGCGGAAACAGATGCTCACGTTCAATTCGATGAGCATCGCGCTGATCTTCCTGATGATGTCGCTCTATCACATCGACATCGTGATGCTCCAGCGGTTCCGCGGGAGCACGTCGGTCGGGAACTACAAAGCGGCGCTCACGCTCGCGGAGTTCCTCTGGTTCGTGCCGATGGCGGTCCAGACGGTGTTCGTCCACTCCACGTCGGAGCTGTGGTCGCAGAACCGCGTCCGGGAAATCTCCGATCTCGCTTCCCGGACGATGCGCTACACGTTCCTGCTGACGGCCCTGATGGCGGTCGGCCTCGCGGCGCTGGCGGACGTCGCGGTGCCGCTCTATTTCGGTCACGAGGCGCTGCCGGCGATCACGCCGCTGTTGTTGCTGCTCCCCGGTGCGCTCGGATTTGCGCTCGCGCGCCCGGTGCTGGCGATCTCGCAGGGAGAGGGAACGCTTCGGTATCCGGTCGCGGCAACCGGCGCTGCGGCCGCGATCAACCTGGTACTCAACGTCACCCTCATTCCGCAGTACGGAATGCGAGGTGCCGCCGTCGCGACCAGCGTCGGATACGGATCGATGCTCGTCTTCCACTGCTGGAGCGCGCGACGGGTCGGTTTCGACCCGCTCGCGGACGCGCGACTCGGTCGGTCGGCGCTGACCACCGCCCTCACGGCTGTCCCTATCGTCGCGCTCTCGACGGCGATCGCGAACCCGTGGGTCGCGCTCGCAGTGGTTCCGCCCGTCGGCTTCGCCATCTTCGTTACGTTCGCCGTTCTCGTCGGTGCACTCGAGCCGGCGGAGCCGTTCGAGATCCTGTCCGCGTTCCCCGACCCGATCGGCGCGAAAGCGGACGCGGTCTACGGTCGGCTCGTCGGCGGCGAACGCAGCGGGCCGTCTCGTAACTGGTTGCAGAGCCTGTTGTTCGTCGCCGGGCTGTCGTTGCTCCTCTCGGGGCTCGCGTTCGGCCTGTTCGACGCCGGCATTTAGCTGTAATTGAGGGCGCTAAGCCCCCTTCCTCAGCGAGCGCCGAAGGCGCGAGCAGGGAAGGGATACAGCGTCCGCACGTCTTGTTTCCGTGTGAACGGAGTAGTTCACCCCGCCCCGCAGCGATCGACGACCGGTTCGCGGTTCAGTACCCACGGCTCGACGGCCGGGGTGGTGCTCCGAGACGGACACACTGGTCAGATCCAACGGCTACCGAGAAAGAGTGGCGACGGCGCGTCGCCGTCGTGGCCCTGTGGGCGACGGTGACGGACTCCTGTCACCGTTGATCAGTAGGACGGTCCCAACAGATCGCTCGCGGACACGACCTCGACGCTCTGCGCGTCGACGTACTCGAGGATGCCCTCGAACGCGCGTTCGCTGATACCGTCGTCGCCGATGTAGTCGAACTGCAACACCGCGAGCTGGCCGTATTCGGCGGCGTAGTCGATGTACGTTCTCGCCTCGTCGCCGGCATTGCCGGCGAAGAACCCCACGTTGTAGGGGTCCGTAAGCGGGAGCGCGTTCGGCGCGCCGCCGAACCGGAACGCTTGCTCGTGGTACTCCTCGACGAGGTCACGGGCGGTCGGGCTGAGTATGTTGCGAGGCGTGACGAAGTGCCTGGCGCCGTCCTCGAAGCCGCGGTTCTCGAGAAACACCTTCGTCCGTTCGATCATGCCTTTTTGCTTTTCGGGGGTGTACTCGTGGAGGAAGCTGGCACCCGTTCGCGGCCGGGCTGCCATGTCCCAGCCCGCGTCGTCCAGTTCGTCGAGTTTGTCGAGCGTGAGCCTGCCGTCCTGCCCGAGAGCTTCGGGCATGACGGCCTCGACACCCGGGAAGCCGTAGGGCTCCATCCGTTCGAAGGCGCGCGTGTAGTGGCTCTCGAGCGTTCCATCGAACAGGAACAGCACTTTCCCCGTCGTCGGGCGATCGATGGCCCGCAGGTCGTCGATCCGGCAGTCGATGGAGCCGGACGAGTCACCACGCCGGCGAGCGGTCAGCCGAATCTCGCGGACGTTCGTCAGGTCGGGCTGGGTATCGATCCGACCCGTGCCGAAGTCGACGCGAACCCACCGATCGCTCGGCCCGGTGAGCGTTCGCTGCATCGCGTGGACGTTGCGCGAGTTCGGTGCGAACAGTTCGAGCGTGAGGTGGAGCTGATCGCGACCGGTGAAGTTGACGGCCAGCGAGAGGGCCTTGCCGCTCAGATCCAGCCCGTCGGGGATCGCCCTGTAGATGGCCGCGGAATCGGTGCCCGCTGACGCCGTGAGGCGAGCCGACTGCGAGCCGGCGTACGGGTCGTTCGGTTCGGCCTCGAGTTCGCCGGCGTCGATCATCGCCGTCCAGTCGTCGAGATTCTCGAAGTCTTCGACCGATTCACCGGACAGCTCCGGTAGGTCGTCCGTTTCGGACGAGTTAGCGTCTCCGTTCGGCGTCGGTTCCGTCGACGTGGTATCGCCGCCACGCCACTCTCGAAACTGTGAGAGACAGCCGGACAACCCGAGCGTTCCGGCCGCTGCAACAGTCGTCACGAACGATCGGCGGTTTCGATTCGTCATCGACCACGTGAACGAATCGTTTGTTCTTTCTTATACAGTTATTAGACGGGGTTCTGCCGGTCGAATCCGACCGATCGGCCGTTCCTGAAGGAATCGGTCGTTCGACCCGCCGAGCGGGGATCGGTCGGGCCGGCAGTCGTTCCGAACCGACGACGGTGTCGGGGGCCGGTCGGTGACGGTGCCGGGCCCCGGCGTTTATCCACGCGATAATAATCCAACCGGGGCGGGTACGATCGGGAAATGACTCGCGTCAGCGTCATCATCCCGACGTACAACAGAGCGGCGACGCTTCCGCGCGCGATCGACAGCGCGCTCGAGCAGACGATCGACGACCTCGAGGTGGTCGTCGTCGACGACGGGTCGACCGACGACACCGAGTCGGTGTTGGCCGCGTACGACGACCCGCGGGTTCGACCGGTTCTCCACGCGACCAACCAGGGTGCGAACGTCGCCCGGAACACGGGGCTCGAGCACGCACGCGGGGAGTACGTCGCCTTCCTCGACTCCGACGACGAGTGGCACCCGGAGAAGCTCGAGCGCCAGCTCGCGGCGCTCACGGATCGCTCGAGCGACTGGGTCGGCGCTTACTGCGATTCGACGTACGATCTGTCCGGCGCGAGCGGGGCGCTCCGCTCGACCGCCGCGTCCGTGCTCGCCCGTGCGGACGACGAGCCGACCCGGAGCGGCGGCGAGGAGCTGGTCGGCGAGATTCTCGCGGACAACGTCCAACCGGGTGCCGGCTCGACGCTGCTGGTCCGCACCGCGGTCGCCAGGGCGGCCGGCGGGTTCGACGAGGAACTCGATCGGTTCCAGGACCCCGAGTTCTGTCTGCGCGTGCTCGAGCAGGGAAAACTCGTCTACGTCGACGAGGAACTCGTCCGTCGCGAGGACACCGGCCACCCGCCGGCGGACGTCGTCGCGAACGCGAGCGAGCAGTACCTCTCGGCGTACGAGGACGAGGTCGAGCGCTTCGAGAACGAAGGGTACGAGATTCGCTCGAGTCACGCGCTTATCCTGGCAAAGCGCTACTTCGCGGAGGGACGGTTCCTCCGTGGCGCGTGGCACTTCCGACGGGCCGCGGCGTCGCCGCGGACGCTCCCCGGCGTCTGCTGGGTCGCCGGTACCGGCGTTCGACGGCGGCCCCTCCCGGTCGTCGCAACGGTCGCCCTGCTGGTGGTGGGAACGACCCTCGGCTGGCGCGCGCTCAGTCGGTGATCGCACGCGTCCGCCGCGATCGTTTCCGATCTGGAACGATCGGGCGGCCCGAATTTCACCGACACAGACCGTCGTAGACACGAAACAGTTCCGTTGCTGCCGCTTATAGCGTCTGTAGTAAAGCCGCCCCCTCTCCATGGGATGGACGGATGAGTCACGATACTCGCGCAGAGATACTCCCACGACGATCAGTATTGGCTATGACAGGCAGTTGTGCACTCGCGAGCGCGAGCCTCGCCGGCGCTGCCGGTGTCGCGGCGCAGAGCGACGAGGAGACCGTTTCTCGAGAGTCGTTTGCGATTCGGAAGGGGACAGCCGAAGAGACGACAGTGTACGTGACGACTGCGGACGCCGACGGGCCGACGGCCGTCGTCGTCGGGGGCCTACACGGCAACGAGGTCGCCGGCTATACGGCCGCCGATCGCATCGCCGACTGGACGATCGACGCCGGCACGCTCGTCACGATCCCCGAGACGAACGCCGTCGCGATCGAACGTGGGACCAGAAACGACGAGAACGGAAACAATCTCAACCGGCAGTTCCCCGAGGGGATGAAGCCCCAGACGGAACTCGCACGAGCGCTCTGGAACGTCGTCACGGAGTACGATCCCGACATCTTCATCGACCTCCACGAATCGACGGGCGTCTATGCGGGCGACACGAGCGACGGCGTCGGCCAGGCGATCTTCCACTCGGACGGCGCTGCAGCCACCGATGCGGCCGCTGACGCTGCCGACTACGTTACCCAGGCCCACATCGACGACCCCGATCTCGCGTTCCAGATCGGGCCGTTCTCGTCGCCGTCGGCCGATCCGAAGGGGTTGTTCGCGCACAAGGCCGCACGGGATCTCGGCGCCGAGTCGTTCCTCGCGGAGACCGTCTCCAAGCCCGCACTCGGGACGCGCGTCCAGTGGCACACGACGGTCGTCGATCGACTGTTCCAGGGTGAGCTCCTGCGCAACGGTGCCAGCACCAGCACTCAGGAGGCGGACCCCGACGAGAGCGCCGAGGAGAGCACCGACAGCGATGCGGGAGACTCGTCCACGACGTCACCGAACGCGCAGATCCAGCTACTGCCGACGTGGTCGTCCGAATCGACGCTCGATCCGGGACAAACGGTTACGCTCGACGCGTCTCGATCCCGCGATCCGGACGGCGAGATCGTCCGCTACGAGTGGTGTGTCGGAGACAGCGACTCGTTCGAGGAGACCGGCGAGACGATCGAGGTGACGGTCGATTCGAACGGCGAGCATCCGGTCGAGCTGCGCGTCGTCGACGACGACGGATCGACCGGCACCGATCGGATCACGCTCTCGGCGGGGTGTTGATTCGTCGGCCGACGGAATCCGCTGCCTCCCGAGACGAACGCCTCGTCGGAGGGGCGTCTCTCCAGCACTGAGGCAGCCAGCCGTCGGTCTACGGAGCCGGCCCGGTCGAGAATCGAGTCGCATCGCGACGAGATCGGATGTCGACCGTCGCGAATCACTTATTGCCAGTCCGAAGTTTCCAGAGGCCGTCGAAGGTGATGACCTCGACGTCGGCGCTATCGATGTGTTCGAGCAACGCTTCGTAGTCGTCCGCCGGCATCGTATTCTTGGCCTCGAACGTGTGGAAGTTCAGGATCGTACACTGATTGTGCTTGGCGGCGACGTCGACACATCGCTTCGAGATCTCGAGGTCGTGTCCGATCGTTCGCGGGAGCACCAGTGGGTCGAAGCCGTAGACGCTCGTCGTGTTGACGTTCCCGGCCTGGTTGAAGCCGCCGCAGTAGTGGTAGTTGGCCGCCTGCTTGAGGCTCGTTTTGTCGAAACTGTTGTGCGGGTGGACGATGTAGTTCGCCCCCTCGAAGCCGTTGTCGATGTACCACTGTTTGTCCCGGCTGAGCCGTTCCGCGATCGTGTCCGCGTCGTCGAGCTCAGCTATGGGACTGTGCGTGCCGTGGACGACGATCTGGTCGCCCGCCTCCTGGCGCTCTTTGAGCTGGGAGACCGACATGGTTCCGTCGTCTCCCCGTTCGACCCATCGCGGCACCGGCGCCTGGACCGTGGAAAACCCGTACTCGTCGTGGAGCGGGGACGCCGTCTCGTAGTAGTCGAGCGTGCCGTCGTCCCAGCTCAGCATGACGTACCCCTGATCGGCCATCTCGTGCGTGCGCAGGTCGTCGATCCAGACCTCCGCCTCCGATTCGGAGTGGAGTACGTGGACCTCGAGTCGGTCGAGGTAGTCCAGGGACGGCTCGACTTCGTCCTGCTGAAAGACACCGGGGCTCGATCGGAACCAGCCGATGTCGGGCGATCGGTACGTAATATCCCGGAGCGAGTACACCTTCTCGCCGCCGAACTGGTCGACGAGACGCAGGTTGACCGTGATGTTCATCGGCGTCGACGTTCGGACCGCGAGCGAGAGGTCCAGCCCTGTCAGGTCTTCGCCCTGGAGATCCCGTTGCGCCATGATGTTTTCGCTCCCATTCGACTGGAGTTTGAAGCTCTGCTCTCCGTCGAACGCGACCTCTCCGTCCGCTTCACCCGATCCCTGACCGACGGTCCAGGCGTCGAGATCGCTGAAATCGTCGAACGAATCTCCGGGCTGTCGGTACTGTTCTCGGCTGTTGAATTCGGTTTCGAGCGACGGAACGCCGTCCGTGATCCCCGGCGTCGATCCGTTCGAGTCGTCCGACGGCGACTCGTCCGAGGAGTTGTCGCCGTTCCCGCCGGACATCGACGGTAGCTGATCCGTACAGCCCGCCATTCCGGCGATTCCGACCGCACCCGACAGTGCGAGGAACCGACGTCGCGTCGCGCGTTTCTGTGACATTGGCGAGCCGAACTACCGACAGTGCTCCCATTATTATAGATTCGATAGTCGCGAACGATAGTCGTCCGGCTCGACTCGAGACCGACGGTTCGAGGCTTAACGGTACCATAGTAATTGAGTACTCCGTCGAGAGATTCGACAGAGGCGTGCGCAAGCGACCCGCGTGCGGAACCCGACTCTTCCACACTGCGATCGTACGCCGTCTGCGAAGTGGTCTTCGATGAACAGGGAACTCTTCGGTGTATTCGGCGGTATCGACGCGTTCGAGCGGTTCAGATCCGGCGACGAATTCGACGAGGTGCTCGCCGGATCGACCGTCACGGTCGGAATCAGGGACGCCGATCTCGGCGCACCGGGCTGGAGCGCCACGTATACCGGCGACGAGGGGTGTTGTCTCGTCTGGGGAGAGGCGTACGTTCCCGGTGACGAACCCAACGCCGCACGCTGGTTCCTCGAACAGTACGAGACGAACGGGCTCGACGCACTGCGGGAGCTCAACGGTTCGTACCTGGTCGTACTCGACGCCGAACGGAGCGGTGACGCGTTCGTCGCCACGGATCCCGTTCGATCACGGGAGTGTTTCTACACCGATGAACCGGGCGATCGCGTCTTCGGAACCGACGCCGCCGCGGTCGGGCGCACGATCGCGGATCCGACGCTCAACCGCGACGGTGTCCTCGAGTTCTTGCACCTGGGCGTGACGCTCGGCGAGAAGACCTCCGTCGCGGAACTGGAGCGGTTGCCGGTCGACAGCCGACTGCTGCCCGCGTCGGTCGACTCGCTCGAGCGGTTCGTCTACGATCCGCAGCCGCCTCGATCGTACGACGCGGTCGGCGAACTCGCCGATCGGCTCGAACGAGCGCTCCAACGTCGATCGACGCTGCCGGGTCGAGCGGGCGTGCTCCTCTCGGCGGGCTACGACTCGCGAGTTATCCTCTCGAAGATCGACGTCGACTGCAGTTACACCGTCGGGTCGCTGGACGCACAGGAAGTCCACGGTGCGAGAGCCCTCGCCGCGCAGTACGGTGCGAGCCACACGGCTTTCCCGCCGGACGAGCGATATCTCTGCCCCGACGAATCGAAAATCCGCTACTCGCAGGGGATCAAGGAGTCCTTGCACATCCACCACGCCGGCTATACCGACGAAATTGGGGTCGACACGATGTATCACGGCCTCCTCTGTGACACGTTCTTCCGGGGCCACTTCACCGCCTCGGAGACCGTCGATGTCCTTGGGAAGGAGGTCCCGACCGGTCGGCTCGAGTCCGACCCCAACCCCGTCGAGTCGCTCCTCGGGAAGTTCGGCTACAGTCGCGATGCCAGTCGAGAACTCGCCGAGCGGACGTCGTTCGACGCGGGTCCGGAGACGTTCGTCAGGGAGGCGATCCGTGACGAGTTCGTCGCGAGACGGGACCGAGCCGACACCGTCCAGAACGCGCTCACCTGCTGTGGTATCGCGAACCAGCCGTCGATACCGTTCCACAACCACCTTTCCGATCACTTCATGACGTCGTTTCTGGCGACGGATCGCGAGTTGATCGACTGGCATCTCCGAACGCCACCGGAGCTCCGGACGACGGAAACCTTCCTGCAGGCGTGCGAGCGGGTCGACGACGACATCCTGCGACACAGACCTCCCGATCGGCCCCACGATACGGCGCTGTTCAACGAAATCGAGGGATTCGTTCGTCGGAAGACGCCGTTCGTCTCGTCGTTCGAACCGCCGTGGCCGGACCGCGAGACCCTTTTCGATCGTCACGGCTTCGACCGACGACTGTTGGCCGGTCTCGAGCACCTCCATAATCTGCCGGCCAGACACAAACTCAGGCTCATCGACCTCCGCGAGTGGCTCGAGTCGTGGTCGGAATCGCGACCGGAACTGTTCCCGTGGCTCGAGCCGCCGGAACCGGTCGTCGCGTAGCGCGGTCGGACCGGTTCAGGCTCTGCTTACTATCGTCTGAAAGACCGATTGAGACGATAGTACGGTCGGAAACCGCTCTAACAGCTACGTATATCGTTCACGGCCGGTAAACCGTGAGAATCCTTATATCCCAAGAAGTTATACCGCGGAATATGCGTCTGACGCCGTCCTGGTTTGGCCCTTCGTCGGAACCCGCTGACGAGGAGCGTGCCGGTACTCCCGACGGAATGACCGGAGTGACGATGATCCGCGGCCCAGAGAACGACTTTTCGGCGAGCGACTCCGGAGACGATCGGTGCGCGGGAGAGTTTCTTCCCGAGTCCGATCGCGCGCTCCTGTCCGTTCTCGATGGGATGAACACACCGGCGACTGTCGACGAAGTCGCCGACGAACTGGTCAAACCGGCGCGGCCGCCGATCGAAACGTGGGCGACTATTCACGAGCAGTTGCACCAGGACCGACTGCCGGCACTCGACGCGTCGGGAGCCGTCGAATTCGACGAAACGCAGGGCCTCGTCGAACGATCGGCGACTCGCTCGAGCGTTACGTTGCGATTCTCCGCGCCGCTGCTGGCGGCGATCTCGATCGGGTTTTTGCTCATCTTCATCGGTCTCGTCTCGGTTTCCGTGGTCGTCGCGTGACGGTCGTCCTCGCTGTGGCTCGGTTTTCCAGTCAGTCCGTTCGAACGTGTGGTAGCGTTTGTACAGCTCACTTCATCCCATGACTCGACTGATAGTGAGGGCGGTAAAGAGGAACAGGATCAGCGCGCTCAGGCCGATTCCGGAGAGGAAGGAGATGAACGGCAGTTCGATCACGGCACCGAGGAGGACCGCGTAGCAGAGAACCGTCGCAACGATGTAGTAATCGTCCCAGGACGCATCGTCGGACGGCCCGTCCTCGTTCGACTCCTCTTCCGAGTCCAACTCGAGGTACTTGTCGACGCGATCGGCGAGCGACTTTCGCTCAACGATGCCGCGATTCTGTTGGTACTCGATCAGGCCGGCCTCGTCGAGCTTGGAGAGGTGGGACTGGTAGAGCGGGATATAGACGCGCTGGCGCTGTGTGGACGTGAGGTCTTCGACAGTCGTGTCGTGTTCCCACGCGGCGACCTGTTCCGCTACGTCGCGCATGCGTACGGACCCTTCAGTATCCCGGAGGTACCGGAGAACCATCCGACGGCGCTCGTTCTGCAGCAGATGAAAGATTTCGTCTTTCGAAAACGCAGGCTCGTCTGCGGGGCAATCGGCTTCCGCATCCGCTCCCTGAACGTCGTCGTTGCCGCCCTGCTCGTCCTGTTCTTTAGAGCTGATATGTTTCGCTTCCATTGCACCAATCTTCCCTAATTAGAGGTGGGTAATAAAGTATTGAAACGCTATAGCTGGATCATACACAGTTTACGTTATTTCATATCCGCCAGTCTCTTTTTATGTTATTTTAAAACTGCTGAATATCGGTTTGTATGGGTCTCTTGATGGTATTTCCGGAATTGGGTAGAAAGTTCATTTCACGCTAGTATCCACTACTAATATCTCACGTTCATCCCGAATTTTCGTTTATTCCGTGTCGTGGAACAGTAGAGAAGGGGCGATGGTGAGACGGCCAGATCTGTTGTCCTTCACATTACAACTCGTCGGAAGATGACGGCCGAGTCGCCCCCGGAGCCCGTGGCTTATCTTGGCGATAATAAACCACCGCTGGCCGCATGGACGACACAATGAGCGACAACAACTGGTGGTTTTTCGATCAGGCGCTCGTCATTGCAGTCACTGGCGCGCTCACGTTCGGCATTATTTCAGGTGTTGATGGGTACGGAAGGATACTGCTGACAATTCCACTCGTTCTCTTTCTTCCCGGGTATGCGCTCGTCTCTGCCGTGTTTCCGGACGAACCGAACGACGACTACCGCTCGTTCGATCACGAAAAAACCGGACTCGGTAATCCCCGGCTGGTCACCGGCGGACTCGAGGCGGTAGAACGAGTAGTCCTCTCAATTATCTTTAGTGTTGCCCTCGTTTCTACGGTCACCCTTTTCGCGTCCGCAACCCCTAGGGGTGTGACGGTCATTCCGGTACTTTCCGGCCTTGCAGTACTTACTGTCTTACTTTCACTTATTGCAATTGGTACTCGCTACCGCTGTCTCCCCGAGCGTCGGTTCGCCCCTTCCCTTTCGTCGCTGTCGCCGTTCTTCGCTCGGTCACAGCCGAGCGACTTCGGGCGAACGAATCGTCAGCCGTACAACGTGGCCATCGCTCTCGGGCTGCTCCTGTTGCTCGCCAGTGGTGGCTTCGCGATCGCGAATCCGCCGGAGCACGACGGGTTCACGGAGTTGTCGGTCGAGACGGAGAACGTCTCCGGCGAGATAGACACGATATACGACTCGACCTTCACGGCGGGCGAGCCCCAGGAGCTGCAGGTGACCATCGAGAACCGGGAACACGAAGAACGGACCTACACGACCGTGGTGATGCTCCAGCAGGTGCGGTACGACGGCGACGAGGCGACGGTCAACCAGTCGACCGAACTGGACAGGAACACGGCGACGGTGGCCGACGGCGAAACGTCCCAGCAGACGCTCGAGATCGTACCGCCGATGGCAGGGGACGACCTTCGGTTGGCGGTGTTGCTCTACAACGGCGAACCGCCGTCAGAGCCGACGGCCGAGAACGCCTACCGATCGCTCCACCTGCCGATCGAGGTGGAATAGCGAACGGCGGATCTCCGTCGGCGTCTCGTCGCGTCACCCACTCCAGCCTGGCCGGAAAAGCCGTCGCACGCAGGTCGAGGAGTCGTGAACTGATCCGATCGTCACCGTCCAATCGCAGCCGTCAGCGGGCGCTCGAACCGGTTCCTCGACGCGGTATCGTCGGCGGGCTACCGAGACGCGAACCCGCTCGCTGTGCCGATACGGAGCCGGCGGTGGCGAGCCTGTTTTACAGCGTGTTCCCGTCCCGACCTCGGGCTGATCGCCCGACCCCCGATCGCGAAGCCAGCCAGCAATCATCGTGGTCGTCGACGACGTCGAATTACACGCTCCGAGCGGGACGTTGCGCGGTATTCGACTCCAGAGGTATCGGCCCCCTCGCTCGAGCGCTCGGCGTGCGGAGCGGTCCGTCACGTGTGACTGCGCGAAAACCGTCGACCGTGCGTGCGAACCGCTCGTCTGGTCGACACGCTCGTCACGCTGCCGTCACTGATCGGTAGCCGCTCGAGCCGCCCGAGTTTTCGTCAGATGCGTGGACCCGGAGCGCGTGGTATCGAGTGTGGAGGCACGAAGAATTGTACGGAGGACGACGACCGTCTGTACACGGCCGTCGGAGGGCCGAAGGTCGGGGGACGGTGGGAACGCGGAACGCGATACCGCGGGGTCCGACGGGGAGCGATCACCCGGTCGCCGGGGAAGGCGTACACAAGGTCACGTCTCCGCTCGTGTAGACCGTTGCCTGCTCGGGACGACAGAGATCCGTCCGAGAGATCTTCCGCATCTCGGCGCGCCCGTTGCCGTCCCTGAAGTAGGCGCCGTCGGTCGATTGCTTCGTTCGATACACCGAGTAGCCGTACGCCTCGCCGTCGTCGGGCGGGATCGCCGCGGGCTCGGTCCCCGTCCGCGCGTACGCGCCGGTGCGACCGATCAGCGTTTGATACGGATGATCGGTGTACAGCTGCTGGTCGCGGCGAATCTCGTCGCCTCTCGGCGCTCCGGTCACCGCCCCGATCGACTCGGCCGCCGCAAGCTCCGACTGCTCGTACGCGAGTCGTTCGTGATGCTCCGGGAACACCGGATTGTCGGCGTTGCTCTCCGCCGCAAGCACCATCGCACCCGGATAGATCAGGACGAACACGAACAACACCGAGATGACGATCGACGGGTTGAGATTCCGCCTGAGGGTTCGAATGCCGATCGTGCCCAGGATCGCCATCGGTGCGAAGAGGAAGGCGAACCACCGCGTCGGGATGAAGTTACGGATCCCGAACATCGGCAAGCCGAGGACGAACACGAGCATGAATGCCGACGCGAGCAAGAGCGTGAAGACCGACTGTTCGGCGCGTCGCCTGTGGACGACGTAGAGACAGCCGGCGAACGTGATCGCGAGCAGGAACAGGAACCCGAGGGTGTTCACGTAGGGGACGATCTGGTCGAGCAGCGTCGTCGCGGCATCGGCGCTCGCTTGCGATTCCTCGGAGGAGGTACTGCTCGCGATGTTGAGAATGCCTGCGCTCTCCTCGAGCGTCTGCGCGAAGTAGCTCAGCGCCGTCCCCAGGAACGAGTCCTGCCGATACGGGGTCAGCGACCAGACGAAGATCGTCAGCCCGAGGTTGAAGATGACGAGTCCGACGAGGTTGACTGGTTTCTTCGTCCGGAAGACGCTGGTGTCGAGTCGTGTGAGGCCGAAGGGACCGATCACGAATACGACCTGCGCGACGAACGCCGCGAGCAACAGGACGAGCATGATGAACGTCGACACCTGATGCGTGAGGATCACGGCGATACTCAACAGGACGAGGAGCGAGAAGTCGCGAACGGAGTACTCGATCCGCATTACCCGGATCAGCGCGTACAGCATGCCGAGGAAGAAGACCAGCCCCAGGCTCGTGGGAATGAGATGCATTCCCCACCGCGAGACGTGACTACCCAGCGCGTACAGCGCGGTCGCGAGCACGGCCCACCGGGCCGAAACGAGCAGGTTCGTGGTGGCGTAGACGAGCAGTACCGAGAGCGGCATCAGGAGGCCCACCGAGAGGTACAGCGCGCCCCGAATCGGCACGTCGTACAGCAGCGCCGACCCGGCGACCAGCAGGTGGTAGAACGGCGATCCGTAGTGTTTGTCGTGGGAGATCGCGCTGAGGGATTGCTCCGAGAGGACCGACTCGACGAGCGCGCTGTGCGTCCAGATGTCGATCCCGACGTATCCCGGCGTCGCGTACAGCGCGGTGAACCGGAAGACGGTCGCGAAGCAGACGATCTGGAGGATCAACAGTTTGGGATGGAGATCCCGATCGGCCACGAAGAGGATCTGCGCGAGCACGAGCGTCCCGACGACGCTCGCCACGCCGAAGAACACCGGCGTTCGCCCCCCCTGAAACACCGTCAGCAGCACGAGCGCTGCGAGGCCGACCAGAACGACGCTCGGCAACGCCATCGACACCTTCGAGGAGAACTCCGGGATCGCCCGGGTATCGTCCTGCTGATACAGCGAGACGATGTACAGGACGCACGCAGTCCCGAGGACGATCGGGACGGTATTGATGTAGATCTGTGACGCGAAAAACCGCAGCGGAAACAGCGCCAGTGCGATCAGGAGGCCGCCGATCGCCGCGACCGTGTCGAGTCGCAGTGGCCGCAGTTCCGACAGCGAGCTATACTTCATGACCGACCCCCGTTCGGTGGACCGTCTCGCTCGGCCGGTCGAGGACGCGGCGATACACGTCCAGGAGGCGATCACCCATCGCCTCGAGCCCGAGCCCGTCGACCGCGTCTCGTCCGTTCGATCGACGGCTCCCGTCGAGGACGCGCTCGAGGCCGGCAGCGAGCTCGTCGTCGGTCGTTCCCACGACGCAGCCGTCGACGCCGGCGATCGTCTCGCGGACGAAGCCGACGTCGGTCGAGACGACCGGGACGTTACAGGCGGCCGCCTCCTTGACGACCATCGGTCCGCTCTCCCGTCGCGAGGTCACGAGGAGGACGTCGCTGGCGTTCATGTAGTAGGGCATCTCGTCGTAGGGAACGTCGTCGATCGTCCGCACCTCGAGGTCGGCGTCGGCGCGGTCGGCGACGCGTTCGGCCCGCGGGAAGTCCTTGACCGCCCGGCTCGGATCGTACGGGAACAGCGCGATCCGGGCGTCGGCGTCCCAGCCGATCCGGTCGCGGGCCTCGTCGCGCGGAATCGGTCTGAAGCGGTCCGTGTCGACGCCGAACGGGATTTCGACGTGATCGACGTCGAGTTCGCGGGACATCACCGGGCTCGGGACGATCGTCGCGTCGGCGAACCGAGCGCCGTACCGGCTGATCCGACGGAGCCACGCCATGTCGCTCATCACGTCCGTTCCCCACAGGCTCAAGACGACGGGCCGGGTGGGCTGGGCGATCGCGAACGGTGCGACGAGCCCGTAATGGCCGTGGACGAGGTCGTACTCGCCCGACAGCGCGTGTGAGAGCACCCGCGGGTGAAAGCGAAGGTAGTCGAGCGGCGTCCGCGGGGAGTCGGCGCTGTACTCCCCGGGAACGCCGACGATAGTACACTCGATACCGCGGTCCTCAAGGACCGCGATCTGCTGTTCGAAGAACGATCGTGTGGAGGTGATAAGATGAAGAACGTGCATAGTTAGCCTGGGTTCGGTGCGAGCGTCGACTGGTCCGGCTCGGTTTCGGAGCCGGCGGTCTCGACTTCCCGGACGATGACGTCCGTCACGTCGATCCGGTCGGCGAGCAGCCGGTCGCGGCGGCGCTGCCACGTCGAGGGGTCATCTCGCTCGACGATCGAGAGCGCCTGTTCGAGCGAGCGAGCGTGACGGTCCTCGTCGTTGTAACTGAAGACGAGTCCGTACTCGTCGTCGAGTTCGGTCACGTAGCCGAGCGCGAGCGAGTTCACGTACACCGCCGGCGTCCCGAGGACCGCCGCCTCGGCGGCCATCGTCGCCCCCTCGCCGACGAAACAGTCCGCGAAGGCGAGCAGGTCGTGCATTCGATCCGGGGCCAACGTGTACCGATACGGCTCGAGTTCGGCCGGCAGGTCGACTTCCGACGTGAGCAGCACGGTCGCGCCGGCCGCCTCGAGGCGGTCGACGACGTCGACCGGATCGTCGAACCCGCCCTGTCCGACGTCGTGTGAGGAGTCCCAGCTGCTCAGCCGCATCACTGCGATAGTGTCGTCGGGGTCCAGCCCGGCGTCGTCGAGGACCGACGGGTCGGGCTCGAACCGGTCCGGATGCAGGTACGCGAGCTCGTGGTATCCGGGGTACGTGAGCTGCTTCGAGCCGATGTCGCCCCGATAGCACTCGGGCGTACAGACGACGTCCGCGAAGGGGTACGCGAGCTTCTTGATGAGCGTCGCGTGTTCCGTGTCGTAGAAGACGACGCTCTTCGCGCCGACCACCGACGAGACGTGAGCCGCGGCGACGCCGCCGATCGCCGTGATCACGTCCGGATCGATCCGTCGCGCCCGACGGAGGAGCCGCGCCTCGTAGGTCGCCTGCACCGCCGCCAGCGAGAACAGCGAGTTCGACTCTCCGGCCAGCACCTCGTGGTCGATTCCCGCGCGCTCGAGCAGTTCGACCGTCACTTCGTTCTCGCGGGCGAAGACGTGGAGCTCGTGGCCCTGCGCCTGGAGTTCCCGGATCGCGTGTTTGAAAAAGTGAACGTGACCCGGGTGCTGGATCGTGACGATCACGCGCATCAGCGACGCACCCCCAGTTTGGCGTTGTCCTGCGCGTCGACTTGCATCGCGACCGCGAGCAGGCCGACGCTGGCCGCGAGCGCGAACGCGGCCGCGATCGGTTCCCGAACGACGGACTCGCCGCCGGTGGCAGTAGCGGCGCTGACGGTCGCCATCGCGGTGGCGGCCGCCAGCAACGCGATCCCCGCGGTGTAACAGAGGACGGTGGGGTGGAGCCGATCGGCGGAAAACTGCGCCGTCATTCGGCGGCAGAATCCCCGCAGCAGCGTAACCGACGTCGCCGGAACGAAGCGCCGGTACTCGATCGTACTCTCCTCGTCGTCGTAGACGGCCGGCATCGACACGTCGGCGACGCGCATTCCCGCGACGTTCAGCCGCACGAGCAGGTCGTTGGGGTAATCGTGATCGTCCGGCAGCGACTCCACGTCGATCGCCGAGAGCGCGTCGTGAGAGATCGCAGTGTAGCCGTTCTGTGGGTCCTGCAGCCGCCAGTAGCCGCTCGCGATCTTCGTGAGCTGGGTCAGAAGCCAGTTCCCGAACAGTCGAAACGGCGGCATCTCTCGGCTCGAGGCCCGATCTGCGAGCCGGTTCCCCTTCGCGTAGTCGGCGTCGCCATCCACGATCGGGTCCAGGAGCGTCGGGAGCTGGTCGGGGTCCATCTGGCCGTCGGCGTCCATCGTGACGGCGATATCGATACCGTCGTCGCGCGCGCGAACGTACCCCGTCCGGAGCGCGCCGCCGGCCCCTTGATTCTCCGCGTGACGGATGGGGACGATCTCCGGCCCCACGACGGCTCCGCCGTCCGGGACGGATGCCCGAACCCGCTCGCCGTCGGCCTCGAGTGCCTCCGTTTTGGCGGGTTCGTCGTCCGCCTGCTCCGACGCGGCCGCGTACTCTTGGATGATTCGCCAGGTGTCGTCCGTCGAGCGGTCGTCGACGGCGTAGATGCGGTCGACGTACTCCGGCATCGTCTCGAGGACGTCACCGATGTGGCGTTCCTCGTTGTACGCCGGGACGATGACGCCGATCGTGTGTCTCCGATACATTATAAACTGCGGTAGACGAGGTCGGCGTCGTCTGCGTCGTCCGATTCGAACGCTCCCACGACGTCGACGAGCGCGGCGTCATCGTCGAGGGCTGCCGCGACGTCGTCGAGGTCGAACTCCTCGAACGCCGAGTGGCCGGTCGTGAGGAGGACGGCGTCGAAGCCGTCGAACGTGAGCGAGTCCTGTACGTCGATGTCGAACGCGTTCCGGACCGCGTCGGCCTCCGCGTGCGGATCGTATCCTGCGACGTCGATCCCGAACTCGCGGAGGTGATCGACGACGTCGGCGACCTTTGAACTGCGGATATCGCCCACGTCAGCCTTGTACGCGAGCCCGAGAACCAGCACGCGACTCTCTCGGAGCGTCTTGTGACACTGGTTGAGCGCCTTGATCGTCAACTCGGCGACGTGGTTCGGCATCGACTCGTTGACCGCACGACTCGTGCGGATCAGTTCCGGGTCCGCTCCCGCTCGCGTCGCGCGGTGGGCGAAGAAGTACGGGTCGATCGGAATACAGTGTCCGCCGACGAGGCCCGGTCGGTAATCGTGGAAGTTCCACTTCGTCCCCGCCGCGTCGAGCACTTCGCGGGTATCGATCCCCAGCCGTTCGAAGGCCATCGACAGCTCGTTGACGAGCGCGATGTTGACGTCGCGCTGGATGTTCTCGATGACCTTGCACGCCTCGGCGACCTCGATCGACGGGGCACGGTGGACGCCCGCGTCGACGATCGACTCGTAGAGCGTCGCCACGTCCTCGAGTACCTTCTCGTTTTGCGCGCTGACGACCTTGACGACGTCCTCGAGGCCGTGATTCTCGTCGCCCGGCGTCGCGCGTTCCGGGGAGTAGCCGACGAAAAAGTCCTCGCCCGCAGTCAGCCCGGATGCGTCTTCCAGCGCCGGCACGAGGACCTCGCGCGTCGCCCCCGGATAGACCGTCGACTCGAGGACGACCGTCGTTCCGGGGTCCATCTTCGAACCGACGGTGGTCGCCGCACTCTCGATGTACCCGAGGTCCGGCCGATCGTCGTCGTCGATCGGCGTCGGGACGGCGATGACGACGTAGTCGGCCCCGCCGATCTCCGTCGCGTCCGTCGTGTACGAGATGTCATCGTCTCGGACTGCTTCGTCGGAGAGATCACCGGTCGTGTCGATACCCTCCTGGAGCCGACCGACCGTCACGTCGTCGACGTCGTACCCGATCACGCGGTAGTTCGACTGTGCGAACCCGACCGCGAGCGGGAGCCCGACGTAGCCCAATCCGACGACACAGATCGTCGCCGAACGCGTCGAGCGTGCGTCCGTGTGTTCGAGGGCAGTTCCGTTGCCGCTCGCGTCCCGTGGGTGCTGGTCGCTCTCTCGCTCGTCCGCTCGGTTCTCCGTGTCGCTGATTATCGTGGTCATGGGTGAGACGTTATCGCTGGCCCGTCACACGACCGAGTGCGACGGTGAGGCCGAATTGGTGCGCCCGCAATCGGCGGGGCGTGTCATAGATTCGGCAAGCCGGCGTGGGGGGTTTACTATAGCTCGAATAAACGGATGCGAGAGCAGCAACGGCCGGAAGTCGTCGGTCGGATTCGCTGTGTGCGGATTTAGCCGACCCGGATGCCGAGTCGGACGAGACGCTTAAACCGTTGTTAAATGCACCTGTATCACTCTATAATGAAGGGGGCACGGATCGCATCTCCGCTGCGGTCGGCGAGTCCACGACGATCGTGGCTCGGTCACGTACCGACTGCAGTAGAACCGCGAATCATGGTGTCCACGCCCCAGATCGAAGTCAGAGCCGGATTCGAATCGATTCACAGCACCGTCTCGATCGAGACGGTTCTGGCTTCGACCCATCGGTACGATGTCACTGCTGTTGCATCGGAAGCGATTGCACCGCGGATCGGCGATGGGTCCGGTGGATCGTTGTCCTGGGTACAACTGCTTCGCGCGACGTCGTTCTGGGAATCGGCTCTGATCGCGGTTCTGTTCCTCCTGATCAGTGCGCTCGTCGGCCTTCGCATGGCCGACGTGTTATCGGACCGCAGCGTCGAGCTGTCGTCGCTCCCACTGGGAACAGCTGCGGCGGGTAGCGGAACCGAATCGGATCACGCACACGCCACCGATCAGCGGGCGTACGAGTCGTATCTCTCGCCTGAAACGCCGCCGACGCTCCTGAGCGACGAAGGGAAGGTCGTTCGACTGTTGATCGCGAATCACGGTCGGATCCGACAACACCGGATCGCCGAAGAGACTGGTTGGTCGAAGTCGAAAGTGAGCCGGATCTGCTCGCAGATGCACGCCGACGGGACGATCGAGAAGCGATCGGTCGGCAGAGAGAACGTCATCACCCTGACGGATCGGCCCTCGAACGGAGAGACGGAGTCGGACGCGGTCGAGAACCCGGTAGCGTGAGTTCTCCCGCTCTGACGGTACGATGGTTCCCGTCGCTGACGTCTCAGTGCGGCTGAGAGTCCGCGAAGGCGACGTTCTCGCTCGTCGCAGCATCCGGTCCGTATCCCCTGTTGCTCGTTCATCAGTTCCCGCCCGCCAGTCTCGAGTGCGAACGCTCGAGCGGGGACGCCATTTCGTACGCCGAAACAGTGGGGACAGTTCCACTCGTCCTGTCGCTGGAAGCCCGTCCGACGCGGACCGACGCGTCAGCGGTTCGGACTGGCGAACCCGTGATCGACATCGGTAATTGCACGACTTGTTCGGCGGTCAAACGGCCGATATCGGCGTATCGAACGACGGCCGGACTGTGCACCTCGTCCCGATGATCCGCACAAACAGAAAAATATTCTGATGGTTTTCTACGAAAACTATGTTGAACGATGGATTGTGAAAACGCACTCGAGATTATACAGCCGATAGCCACCGTCGTACTCACAGTACCGTCTTATTCGTGGTATAGTAATGGCCGCTGTCCCACGTGATTGGAGTGACGCCCCCGACCGTCGGTAGTGGCGGCAGACGGGGTCGGTGATACCAATGACACGGAACAGTACTGCACTGCGGGCAGCGATCGCGAACCAACTCGATACGACCGACGCGACCGACAACGACCGCGTCACATGCCGTCAGTCCGGTGTGTTACCGTCGCCGACAGCCGCCGCTCGAGCGGAGGTGACCGTCTGATGTGCGGAATTATCGCGCGAATCGGACAGGGGAATGCGGCGGAGACGCTCCTCTCGGGGCTGGAGAACCTCGAGTACAGGGGCTACGACTCGGCTGGGATTGCCGTCCAGAACGGCTCCGGCGTCAAGGTACACAAGACGTCCGGCGAAGTCTCCGATCTCAAATCGTCGCTCGATAGCGATCCGCACGGGAACATGGGGATCGGCCACACTCGCTGGAGCACGCACGGGCCACCGACCGACGCGAACGCCCATCCGCACACGGACACGGCGGGTGACGTGGCGGTCGTCCACAACGGTGTCATCGACAACTACGACGAGCTCAGAACGGAGCTCACGGCGAAGGGCCACGAGTTCGAGAGCGACACCGACACGGAGGTCATCCCGCACCTCATCGACGAGTTTCGGGAGGCGACCGGCGACACCGAGCTAGCCGTCCGGAAGGCCGTCGACACGCTCGAGGGAAGCTACGCGATCGCAGCGATCGTCGACGGCGAAGAGGCGGTCTACGCCGCGCGGAAGGGATCGCCGCTCGTGCTCGGCCTCGACGACGAGGAGTGGTTCCTCGCCAGCGACGTCCCGGCGTTCCTCGATCACACCGAGGACGTGATCTACCTCGAGGACGGCGATCTCGTCGTCCTCGAGCCGGACGCCTACCAGATCTCCGATCTGGCCGGGAATCCGATCGAGCGCTCGATCGACACCGTCGATTGGGACCCGGAAGACGCCGGGAAAGGCGAGTACGACCACTACATGCTCAAGGAGATCAACACGCAGCCGACGGCCCTCTCGAACACGATCGAGGGGCGAATCGAGGACGGCGACGTCGCCTTCGAGAGTCTCCCACCCGGGACGTTCGCCGATGTCGACTCCGTCCAGTTCGTCGCCTGCGGGACCTCCTATCACGCCGCGATGTACGGCGGCCAGCTGGTCCGAGAGGCCGGGGTTCGTGCCGAAGTCCTCCGCGCCAGCGAGTACGAGTCCACGGCCGGACCGGTCGACGAGACGACGCTCGTCGTCGCGGTCACGCAGAGCGGCGAGACGGCCGATACGCTCGACGCAGTCCGGAAAGCGGCCGATCGCGGCGCGCGGACGCTGGCCGTCACCAACGTCGTCGGGTCGACCGCCGCACGCGAAGCCGACGACGCCGTCTACATCCGCGCTGGCCCGGAAGTCGGCGTCGCGGCGACGAAAACCTACTCCTCGCAGGCGGTCACGCTCGCCCTCCTCAGCCAGCGCCTCGCCGGCGACGTGCCGGACGCCGCGCCGGTCGCGGACCGGGCGGCGATGCTCGAGGCGCTCGAGGACCTCCCACAGCACGTCGAGACCGTCCTGGAGACGAGCACCGCCGAGTCGCTCGCCGAGGAGACGCTCGACAGCGAGTCGTTTTTCTTCATCGGAAACGGCCGCGGTCGCTCGGTCGCGCTCGAAGGCGCGCTGAAGTTCAAGGAGATCACCTACGAGCACGCGGAGGGGTTCGCGGCCGGCGAGCTCAAACACGGGCCGCTCGCCCTCGTGACCGAGGCGACGCCGGTGTTCGCGGTCGCGACCGGCGGTGCCGACGACAAGACGAAGACGAACGCGATCGAGGCCCAGTCCCGGGGCGCACCGATCGTCGCCATCGGCCCGGACGACCATCCCCTCGTCGACATCGCCGACGCGCACCTGTCGGTCCCGGACACGCACCCCGTCTGGACGGGACTGCTCGCGAACGTCCAGCTGCAGCTGCTCTCCTACCACGCCGCGGATCAGCTCGATCGTCCGATCGACAAACCGCGAAACCTCGCGAAGAGCGTTACGGTCGAATGACCGCCTCGCCCGACAACTAACGTCTTTTCGACGCAGCCGTCCGAACCGGTAGCATCCTATCTCGGCGTGAGACGAGGCCTCGATTCGTGCCCGAGAGAGCCAGAAGAAGGGCGCTTTCGACAGCAGGTCGCAGCCGCACCAGTTACTCTCGTCGTTCGGAGCCAGTCACCGCTCGTCGTCGACGACGGTCAGGCTGCCGGACTCGATCTTCCCGTCGGCCGTCACGGTCCAGTCGTGCGCTCCGACGCCGAGTTCCCGCGGAAGGACGCCGAAACGGACGGTGTCGTGGTCACCAGCGTCCGGCTCGAGGACGACCGGTTCGTCGACGTCACCGATCTCGAGCGTCGCGGTGATCGACGTCGCGTCGGTGCCGGTATTGCACACCGTAATGACGACGTCGGCAGCGTCCTCGATCGGATCCGCGATTTCTCGATAGGGGACCGATTCGGGCACGGAAACGGAGAGTTCGATGTCGTCATCGCCCGCCCGATCGGTCGGGCCGTCGCGTGCCTGTCGATCCTCGTCTTCGCGTTCGGTACGCGCGCCGACGGTTCCGAGCACCGTTCCGGTCGCGACCGCGATGCCGATCGCCAGTACGGTGCGTCGATGCCAGGGGGTCATTCGATCGTCGATACGGAGCTCCGACCCATTGCTATCCAATACATAACGCGGCCGTTCTCCGTCGCGAGACGGTCACAGTCGGCTCCCGGAGGCGAGTCCGTGATCGAGCGGTCGGTCTCGGACCGTTCTCGACGGCGTCGATCGACGACTGCGGCAACCGACGGCCTGCGACGCGTTCGGTCGAGACGAGGGCGAGGTGCGTACACGGCGCACGCCGATGCTCGAGTCCGCGACCGTCGAATCGGCGTCCGCGTTCGATGGAGAACGTGACGGTCGCAAAAACAGTCCAGACGCCCGAGATCGGGTTGGCAGCCCGACTCGTCAGCCGTCAGCCGGCTCGAGCGTCAACGTGACGTCCTCGTCCGAGCCGTCGATCGTGACGGTTTGCTCCGTGTCCGCGTAGCCGTCCGCGGACGCGGTCACCGTGTACTCGCCGTCCTCGAGGTCCTGGAACTCGGCTTTGCCGTCGTCGTCGACGTCTTTCTCGTCGCTCCAGCCGAGGAAGCCCAATCCGCTCTCGGCTTCGACGGTCGCGTTGTCGATCGCGTCGCCGTTCTGGTCTTCCACGGTCGTCGAGAGCGTGTACGTTCCGTCGCCGCCGTCGCCGCCGTCGCCGGAGTCGCTCTCCTCGAGCGTCAGCGTGATCGTCTCGTCGCCGCCGTCGATCTCGACGTCGTCTTCCACGGACTGGTAGCCGTCCGCGGCCGCGGACACGTGGTAGCTCCCGTCCTCGACCGTCCACTCGGCCTCGCCGTTCCCGCCCGTGGTTTTGTTATCGCTGAACGGGTCGTGACTTACATCGGCGCCGTCGATCGGGTTGCCGTCCTGGTCTTCGACGATTACCGTCAACGTGTGCTGTTCGTTGCTGCCGTCGTCGCCGTCACCGCCGTCGCCGCCGTCACCGCCGTCGCTACCATCGCCTCCGTCGCCGTCACCGCCATCGCCGCCATCGCCGCCATCGCCGCCATCGCCGCCATCGCCGCCATCGCCGCCATCGCCGCCATCGCCGCCATCGCCGCCATCGCCGCCGTCACCGCCGTCGCTGCCATCACTGCTGTTACCGCCGTCGCCGTCGGTTTCGTTGCCGCCGTCCGTGGGCGTCGTTCCGTCGTTCGGCGACTCGACGTCGTCGCTGGTCTGCTTCTGTGAATCGTCCCATCTGTCGTCGACCGTTCCGATCGCGCTGTCGACGGACGCTCCGCCCGCAGCGAGTACTAACCCGGCCAGCAGGAACGCCATACCGCTAACCAAGAGCAAAACCTGGACGCTGCTCTGAATCGATCGGGTCTTCGTCTGGTGTCGTCGGGCATTGCGGCGCATTGTAGGTGGGATGAAATTCGGTGTCGGTTGTTACGCACTCGCCGTCTCGCCGATATCGGCTACTGCCGGTTTCGGTCGGGAGAGTGTCGAGCGACCGGTCCCGGCGGTCGCCGTCGTGAACGCGTTGCCGTCCGCCGGCTCTCGATTCGGGACTCGATCAGGGGTACGCTGCCGGCTTCGTCGTCCGCAGTGCACAGGTACGAGTAATCTCATTACCTGATGGTTTCGTCGTTCGGCGGTTCACTATACGGACGATAAAACCGTTTTCGCGGCTGAAACGATTCGCGACGCCGCTCGACTGCGGTGCCGGATCGGTCCGATGGAGCCGACGAAACCGGTGGCGGGGCCTCGTCGAGCACCGATCGGTCAGAACGAGGCCGGTGATCGAGGGAGGGTGTGATCGAGAGTACGGCGCTTGCTGGGCAGGTTCTCGTCCGAGCGCCCCCGGAATAATCCCTCATTAACCGGATCGGGACGGGGTAGCCAGTCGGTCATTGCCGAGTTCGAAAGCCGATCTTAGCCGCGCCACCGCTCGTTGATCGAGCGCCGAACGAACGGAATCCGAGCCGTTCTCGGGAATCGGGGTGGAACGGTCGTCGCGCTTTTTCAATCGGCTCGCGGTATTACCGATCGAGGCCACTATGAGCGAGTCTACGACCACCGACCCGTCGACTGGCGAATCGCCCGCCCACGATCAGGGTGAACCGGACGGACAGAAGTGGCTGAGCGGCATCGTCTCGCTGATCGGGTTCTGGCTGGCCGCATCGCCGTTCGTCTACGAGACGGCCCAATCCATCCTGTGGAACAACCTGCTGGTCGGCGGTGCGATCTTCCTGCTCGCCGGCTACAACTACTACCGGATCGTCACCGATCACCCGACCAGTACCGGCGTGATGTCGCTCGTCGCGCTGCTGGCGCTCTGGACAGCCATCTCCCACTTCGCCATCGGCGGCGAGGTCGCGATGAGCGGCCTCGAGGTCGCCGATCGGGGACTGACCTGGAGCAACACCGTGTTGGGACTGGTCGCCGCAGCGCTGTCGGCGTACGTCGCCTCCACCGCCGGCCGCGAGGTCCCGCGCGGAACGGCGACCGAAACGCGATAGCGTCGCGTCCGCGCGCGGCCCCCATCACGGATACCGATCGGAACCCGCGTCGGGCGTCCGTCGCTCGAGCAGGTCGAGAACGGGTTCGCTCGCGGCGAGTCGGATGCCGAGTTTCGTGAGACGATCCCGCACCGTCGCGGGGACGACCGTCCCGTAGAGCGATCCGAGCAGGGGAACCGGGCCGACGCGATAGTGCGTCTCGGGATTTGCGGCGGTCGCGGCGTCTCGAACCGTCGCTGCGACCTGTTCGGGGTCGTTGATCAGTGGGCCACCCCCCTCGACGGCGCGAAGCCGCTGAAGGACGCGGTAGAGATCGGTGTAGCGGGTGGGTCTGACGACGCTCACCTCCCGGGTCGTCTCCCCGGCGGTCGCCGCAGCGGCGGCTCGAGGCGGCGACGCCGCGGCCGCCGCTTCGACCGCGCTTACGGCGCGGTCGTAGAACGGTGTCGCGACGATCCCGGGCTGGACGACGACGACGTCGACCGCCGAGTCGACCAGTTCCTGTCGGAGCGCGTCGCTGAGACTCGCCATCGCCCACTTCGACGCGGTGTAGCCGCCGATCCCGGCGAGCGCGAGGCGATCGGCGGCGCTAGTGACGGTGATAATTCGGCCACGGCCACGCGTTCGCATTCCCGGCAGCACCGCTCGCATCAACCGATGCGGCCCGAAACAGTGGACGGCGAACTGGCGCTCGAGCAGTCTCGTCGGGACGTCTTCGACCGGGCCGAACTGACCGTAGCCGGCGTTATTGACGAGACAGTCCACACCGCCCGATTCCTCGCGGATGCGACCGACGACGCGGTCGATGTCGTCCGGGTCGGTGAGGTCCAGCGCCGCGAGGGCCGCACCCCGATTGGCCAGCTTCTCGAGGCCGTCTCGATTGCGGTCTCGAGCGGTCGCGTAGACGCGCCAGTCCTCGGCGAGCAGCGCGCGAGCGGTTTCGTAGCCGATGCCCGAGGAACAGCCGGTGACGAGTGCGGTCGGTGGCATAGGACGAGTTACGACGCCGTCTATGAAGGGAGTCCCCGTCGTTCGGTTTCGATGACGTTCACGGTCGCCGACGGGTTCGGCGGGGCGACGAGCATACGGCTACTCGTCGAACGGTCCCCTGTCATCCGGTGGGCCGGCGTCCGCTGGCGGTCCGGCCTCGTCCGGCGGGCCACGGTCGTCGTCCGGTGGCCCGCGGTCGCGGTCGTCCCCGTCGTCCTCGTCGTCGACCAACCCGGCCTCCTCGAGCGCCCACTCGAGTCCGTCGCGGTCGTCGTCGCCCGGTTCGTCGTCGATCGGTCCCTCCGCAGCGGATTCGTCGTCGAACGGACCGTCGTCGTCCGTCGAGTCGGTATCCGAATCGCTCGGCGGATCGTCCTCGGAAGATGCCGCTGTCGAGGCCGCGTCGGCCGTCGAGTTGCCGGGTTCGCTCTCCGAGTCGGCAGCGGTGGCACTCTCGGACGTGTTGGTCGTCGCGTTCGATCCCGTCGCCGACGCACCCTCGCTCTCCGTCGCGGGGCTGGACGGGGGCGTCTCGTCGGCCGTCAGGTCCGGGGCGAAGACCGACGTGAGCAGTCCGAACGCGAGCAGGACGGTCGCGATTGTGACGAGCAGCGTAAACGCCGATGGCAGATCGTCGCGAAGGCGGGACATTCGACGATCGCTCGTAACGGGCCGATCCGCTTTGTTAATGTCAGCCCACAGCGCACCGCCGCGGGTCGCCGAGGGACGCGGGACCGATCGTCGCCGACTCGAGGTGACTGCGAGGCGGCGGCGGGTTCGGTCGGGGCGTGGCGGTCCTGCGGGGCCGAACAATGATATGGCCGGACCGCCCAGTGACACCCAACGGATCTCGCCGACAATGACCAGTCATTACGATCACGCGCAGGTACAGGAGTTCTGGCAGTACGTCTGGGAGCGCGACGACGTCTACGCGCTCGATGCCGACGCCGACGATCCGACCTACGTCCTCGGCATGTTTCCCTACACGTCGGGCACGCTCCACATGGGGCACGTCCGCAACTACGCGATCACGGACGCCTACTCGCGCTATCGCCGCATGCAGGGCGACGACGTCCTCCACCCCATGGGGTGGGACGCGTTCGGCTTGCCCGCCGAAAACGCGGCCTTCGAGCGCAAGACCGACCCCCAGTCCTGGACCGAGGCGTGTATCCGTCGCATGCGCGAGGAACTCGAGACCATGGGCTTTGGCTACGACTGGTCCCGGGAGATCACCACCTGCGAGCCGGCGTACTACCGGTGGAATCAGTGGCTGTTCAAGCGGCTCTACGAGGCGGGACTCGTCGAGTACGAGGCGGCGACGGTCAACTGGTGTCCCGACTGCGAGACGGTGCTCGCCGACGCACAGGTCGCCGAACGCGAGGACGAACACAGTGAGCCCTCGGATCGGGGGAGCGGCGAAGCCGCGAGCAGCGACGGCGACCGGGTCTGCTGGCGCTGCGAGACGCCCGTCGGACGGCGCGAACTCGACCAGTGGTTCTTCACGATCACCGACTACGCCGAGGAACTGGACGCGGGGCTCGACGATCTCGAGGGCTGGCCCGAGGGCGTTCGCGAGATCCAGCGCAACTGGATCGGCCGGCAGGAAGGGGCGCGAATTACCTTCGACGTACCCGAATACGGCGGTGTCGGCGACGGCGAGACCGACGACGGGAACGGTAGCGGGACGGTCGACGTGTTCAGCACTCGCCCGGAGACGATCTACGGGGCGACCTCCCTCGCCGTCTCGCCCGGCCACGAACTGGCTCGCGAACTGGCCGAGGACGACGACGACGTCGCAGCGTACGTCGAGACCGTCCGTGAGCGTGACCCCGACGAGGTCGGGTTCTCCGGTATCGAGACGGACGCGACCGCGATCCATCCGCTGACCGGCGCGGAACTCCCCGTCTACGTCGCCAGCTACGTCCTCGAGGACGTCGGCACCGGTGCCGTCATGGGCGTCCCGGGCCACAACGAGCGCGACCACGCGTTCGCGCTCGAGCACGACCTGCCGATCGAGCGCGTAATCGCTCCCGACGACGCCACCGAGAGCGCCATCGAAACCGGGGCCTACACCGGCGACGGCGTCCTCGAGAACAGCGGCGAGTACGACGGCCTCGAGAGCGAGCGGGCCGGTGAGCGACTCGTGGCCGACCACGACGCGCTCGTGGAAGACGTCACCTACCGGCTCCGGGACTGGCTGATCTCCCGGCAGCGCTACTGGGGGACGCCGATCCCGGTCGTCCACTGCGACGACTGCGGCCACGTCCTCGTCCCCGACGAGGAGCTGCCCGTGGAGCTCCCCGAATTCGTTCGGACCACGGGGAACCCGCTGGACGCGGCCGAGGAGTGGAACGAGACGACGTGCCCCGACTGCGGCGGCCCCGCGCGGCGCGAGACGGACACGATGGACACGTTCGTCGACTCCTCGTGGTACTACCTGCGCTTTCTCTCGCCCGACCTGGCGGACGCGCCGTTCGACACCGACCTCGCGGACGACTGGATGCCAGTCGACGTCTACGTCGGCGGCGACGAGCACGCCATCCTCCACCTGCTGTACACCCGCTTTTTCACGAAGGCGCTGGCCGACATCGGACTCATCGAGGGACGAGAGCCGATTCGAGAGCTCAAGAGCCAGGGAACGGTGCTGTACGACGGCGAGAAGATGTCCAGTTCGAAGGGGAACGTCGTCGTGCCGGAGGAGTACGGCGCGGAGACGACCCGGTTGTTCGTGCTCTCGGCCGCCCACCCCGAGCAGGACTTCGAGTGGACCGCCAACAACGTCCGCGGGGCCTACGACCTCCAGCAGACGCTCTACCGGATGGCGACCGCGTTCGTCGAGGCGGGCGACAGCCGCGTCAGGCGACGGGATCACGACGACTACGTGGCTCGAGAGATCGACCGCACGATCGCCGTGGTCACCGAGGAGTACGACCGGTTCCGGTTCCACCGTGCCGCCACGGAGATCCGGGAGCTCGCGCGCCTGCTCCGGCGGTATCGCGAGTACGACCGGCCACACGGCGAGGTCCACCGACGCGGCCTGCTGACCCTCGCCGCGCTGATCGCCCCGATGGCCCCGCACCTCGGCGAGGAGCTCTGGAACAAACTCCGGGGCGAGGGACTCGTCGTCGAGGCAGACTGGCCCGAGCCGAATCGGGACACGTCGGCGGCCCAGCTCGAGCGCGGGCTCGTCGAGCGAACGCTCGAGGACGTCCGAGACATCGTCGACGTCGCCGCTATCGACGAGCCCGAGCGGGTCGAACTGGTCGTCGCCCGGGAGTGGAAGTATCGAGCCGTCGAACTGGCGGGTCGGTCCGCGGACGAGGACGCAGCCGGTGAGGCCGACGTCGATTCGATCGCCGACCGACTGCTCGCGGACGAGACGCTCGAAATCGACGCCGATCGGGACGCCGTCGCGGCGTTCGTCGGTGAGATAGCCGGACGCGACGGCGGGGACGGCGGACAGGTGCTCGCGGGGGATCGCGAACTGGCGATCCTCGACAGCGCGTCGTGGCTCGTCACCGACGAGTTCGATGCGGACGTGACGGTCCGTCGAGCGACCGGCGACGACGAGCGGGCGGGCGAGGCTCGGCCCGGCAAACCCGCGATCCACATCAGTTGACGGTCTCGAGGCGCTCGACCGGTCGACGGTGCCGTCCCGCCACCCGACGCGTTCCGAGTGCGAGACGGACAGTTTTATTCGACCGGATTTGGAAGGGGAGGAACGATGGTGGAGGGTCGTGGTAGCGGCGGCAGAGCGGTCCGGAACGCGCCGAGTCGAGCGGTGATCGATGCGGTCGCCGAGGCGGAGGGGGTCCCGGCGGCGGCGATCTCGCCACCGGAGTACGAGTCGCTCCAGACCGTCGTCGATCCCGAGGCGCTCGACGCGCTCTTCGCGGAGCGGGCCAACGGCGCGACCAGACCGCGCGGGACCGTCTCGTTCACGTTCTGCGGCTACGACGTCACTGTCGACCGCGATGGCGCGGTGACGCTCGAGGAAGCGACCGACCCCGGGAACGACGGCTCGCACTAGCGGGTGGTGGCCAGCGGACCCACGTGCACTGGTCTGGGCGGAACACGGAAAGACTCTTTTCTGAGAGGGATCGACTACTGCCACAATGGAGAGTCACTACGAGGTCCTCGGCCTTTCGCCGGACGCCGACGAGCGTGCCGTTCGGCGCGCCTACAGGACCTTACTGAAGGATCACCATCCGGATCAGGGTGGCTCTCGAGAGCGGTTTCTGCGGATCAAAGGGGCGTACGAGGCGATCCTCGGCGAGCAGGCACCGGACGACCACGAAACGGACGGCGGGGCGATCACGGACGGGCGCTCGAACGCGTGTCAGTACCGGCCGACCGACGATCCGGCCGAACGCGGCGAGACGCGCGACCACGAGCTACCGGTGAGCGGCGAGTACCTGACACTGACGCTCGCGGGGCTGGTACACGACGTCGACGTCGCGGCGCTGATCGACGGGCCGGTCACCGCCGCGACGACGCGAACGGTCGCGTTCTTCCGCGTCCACAATACGAGCTCGCGATCGCTCGCCTGGCAGGGCACGACGAACACGAGCTTCTTCGGCGACGACGGCTTCCTCTACGAGGGCTCGAGTATCGCCGCTCCGCACGCGACCGACCTCCCCGGGCGGTGGACCGGAGCAGCGGTCGAACTCGAGCCCGGTCGAGCGGTGGACGGGGTCGTCATCGCGCAGGAGATTCCCGACGACGTCACCGTCAGCGAGGTGATGTACACCCAACACGTTCCCGACGAGACGGCCGACGGTGACGGCCTCGCGGACACCGAACGGTACCTGTTCGAACTGAAGCCGCTCGTTCGCGAGCGGCTCGATCGGTTTCCGTTCGATCGGGATTGACTCGACGACCGTCACGGGACGGCGTTCTCGAAACGGCCGGGCGGCGTTCTCGGAGCGGTGTGCTGAAACAGCAAGCATGATACGGCGGTGCTCCCAACGTCCGGTAATGGCAACCGCTGACGCGAGACGACGGCTCCGGGAGCGGCCGATGGGTGTCACGATCCTCCTGACGATCGTCGGCTACGCGCTAGTGATCGGGACGTTTCTGCTGGACGTTCCGATCTACCCCGACCTCACGAACGCGCAGGTCGACCTGCTCTCTCACGTGATCGCGGCCATCAACACGACCGCGACGGTGGTGCTGGTGCTCGGCTGGTACTGGATTCGGGCCGGCGAGATCGAGAAACACCGGCTGGCGATGCTGACCGGGTTCACGCTGATCCTCGGATTTCTGGTCGTCTACCTGCTCAAGGTCGGTGGCGGCGGGACGAAGGAGTTCGTGGGTCCGGACGGCGTCTTCTACGCCTATCTCGTCATGCTGGCGATCCACATCGTCCTCTCGATCGTCTCGGTGCCGGTCGTCCTCTACGCGCTGATCCTCGGGCTGACTCACACGCCCGCCGAGCTCCGGACCACGCCCCACGCCCGGATCGGTCGGATCGCCGCCGCCGCGTGGATCCTGAGCCTCTTCCTCGGGGTCGTCACCTACGTCTTGCTCAACCACGTCTTCACCTACGAGTTCGCGTCGATGGTCGCTCCGGTCGTCGTTTAGACCGGCCCGTCGGCGGCCGATCGCCGCTCCCTCGAGCCGCGTAGCCGCCGGACCAACAAGTTATCCCGTCCGCTGTCGTACCATCGTGTAACGAATGCAATTCGTCGAAGAAATCGTCGTAGACGAGTTCCTCCCGACCGTCCGGTCGCTGCTCGCCGGTGAACTCCGGGACCGAGACCTCACCCAGAGCGAGGTCGCCACCGTGCTCGGAATCAGCCAGAGCGCCGTCTCGAAGTACGCTCACGGCGACGTGACCGTCAACGATCGTATCGCCGAGGACGAGCGGGTTCGGACCCTCGTCGACGACCTCGGAAACGGGCTGGCGGCCGGCGAGATATCGCCGGTTCAGGCGCTGATCGAGATCGAAGTCCTGATCCGCGACCTCGAGGCCGGCGGGGACCTCCTCGCGCAGCTCCACGAGGAGGCCGTGCCGGAGCTCGCCGACCACGGCGCGAGCTTCCGGGTTCACGATCCCGAGAGCGACCTCCGCACCAGCGAGCGGGTGCTCTCGTCGCTCCGGCGCGGACTGGGGATGCTCGAGACGGCGAGCGGATTCACGGGGTTGATCCCCGCGGTCGGTTCGAACCTGGTTGCCTGCACGCCGGACGCCGAAAACGTCGACGACGTCGCGGGCGTTCCCGGCCGGATCTTCGACGTCAAAGGTCGGACGACCATCCCCGCGGACCCCGAGTTCGGCGTTTCCGAGCACGTCGCGCGGGTGTTGCTGGCCGCGCGCCGCCACGGCGCGGATGCGTCGGCCGCGGTCAACATCGCGTACGAGCCGGCGCTGGTCGACGAGCTGACCGAGCAGGACCACGTGGCCGCCGAGTTCGACGAATCGGGCGACGTCGCCTCGAGCGTCGGTGCGGCGATCGAGGACGCCCCCGAGGCGACGGTGCTGTACCAGACCGGCGGGATGGGAATCGAGCCGCTGATCTACGTCCTCGGCGCGGACGCCGAGTCGGTCGCGGATTCGGTTCGATCGCTCCTCTGAACGCTGCACGAAGCCGGCGACGACGAGACCTGCTATGACCGAATCAGCACAGGAGTTCTACGGCCGCTGGGCTCGCCTCTACGACCTGATCGCACGCCGAACGCCCGGAATCGCGAGGCTCCGGAAGCGCGCGGCCGCCGCCTGTCGCCTCGAGCCCGGCGACACGGTCGTCGAGATGGGCTGTGGGACGGGCGCGAACCTCCCCTTCCTCCGCGAGCGGGTCGGCCCCGAGGGGACCGTGATCGGGATCGACTTCACCCGGCCGGTGCTCGAACGGGCGCGCGCGGCCACCGCGGCGTCCGATAACGTCCACGTCGTTCGAGGTGACGCGACGCAGCCGCCGGTCGGGGCCCCGCTCGAGGGCGCGATCCCGGCGGGTGGCGACGGGATCGACGCCGTCCTCGCGACGTTCGTCGTGGGAATGCTCGAGGAGCCGACGAGTGCGGTCGACGACTGGTGCGACCTCGTCGGTCCCGACGGGACCGTCGTCCTCGCCAACGCCGCCCGGAGCCGAGCGTGGTACGCGCCGCCGGTCAACGCCGTCTTCCGGGCGATCGTCGTCCTCTCGACGCCGCCGACGACGCGACTCCGCTACGAGAACGACCCCCACGTTCGGCTCGACGAAAAGATAGCCGCCGCCCACGCCCGGCTTCGCGAGCGTGCGGTCGCCGTCGCGGACGAGACGCACGTGTTCGGCGTCGTCCGGCTGACCGGCGGACGGCTCGAGTACTAGGGATTTTACGCGGCCGCCTCGAGCCCCTCGTACTCTCGAATCCGTCGAGCCATCCCTTCGGGAATCGGGCTCGGGCGTTCCGTCTCGGGGTCGACGTGAACGATGGTCGTTTCGGCGGTCGCCGCCGTGTCGCCGTCGACGCGGAGGTCGTACGTCATGGTACAACTCGACTCGCCGAGCCGTGACACCGAGAGTGCGATCGTGGGGTCGTCGCCCATGGTGATCGGGCGCTCGTAGGTAATTTCGAGGGTCGCGATGACGAAGGAGATCCCCCCGGATGCCAGTCCCGCCACCTCCTGCAGGTAGTCGGTCCGGGCTGCCTCGAGGTAGCTCGCGTAGACGGCGTGGTTGACGTGGTTCAGCGGATCGAGGTCGCGATAGCGAACGGGAACTTCGACGGTAAACTCAGCACTCATTGTGCGTTGTCGAAGACGACTGGGACAAAAGTACACACCGGTTCCGGGACCACTTGCGCACGCCAGTGGCTTACGTCGACGCCGACCCCGTCGAGCCCTCGTACAGTCGCGCGTGCTCGCTGCAGAAGGCGGGCTCGCGCAGTTGGGCGTCGAATAGCTCCGCCTGACGGTGGGCGTTGAAGAGTCGACAACTCGCTCGATCACAGAACGTCTCGCCGGTCTCGAGATAGTGGAACGCCTGCAGGACGTACCCCTTCAGGGCGTCGGTGGTTCGCGGATCGTCCGCGATCAGAAAGTCGCCCTCGACCTGGTTCTCGAGGATTTCCCGCGGCGGTGCGTCGCCGGAGAGGAGTGCGTGGCGCTGCTTTTCCTTGTAGTACGCCTCGGGTTTCGCGGGTGCCTCGTAGAGGCCCGGTACCGAAACCAGCGCCGGCTGTCCGAGGACGGTCACGCGCTTGTGCCAGCGGCCGTCGTGCTCGCCCCACGTCCCGATCGCGCGGTCGAGAACCGGGACGTGTAGCGTCTCGAGCCCCCGTTCGTCGGCAGGCAGCGCGGCGTTGAGCGCCCGCTGGATCTGCACGCCGTCGTAGAGTACCCCGCCTTCACGGTCGGGATTCTCGAGCGCGCGCTCCTCGTAGCGGATCGTTCCGAGCATCGTGTTGCCCGTCTCCCGCTCGTACGGTGAGGGAACGCGCGCCTCGGCGAACTGTTCGGGGAGGTCGTCCGTCCGGTGAACCTCGAGGAAGCGATCTCGGACGGTCACGGCGGCGTCGATCCGGTCCGTGAGCCAGTCCGCGATCCCGTCGACGTCGGCCACCGTCGTGGGTGCGCGGTAGAGGATGACGCGGTCGACCATCGTCAGTGGGTGTAGATCGGTCGGTCGGTCGGGTGTTCGAACGGACAGCGGGCGGCGGACGAACGGACGGTGCGAGACGCGTTCATATCGTGGTTGTACCACCGAGTGGTTGAAACCGGTTGCGGTTGCCGAGGCGGGTGCAGGCGCGCGGTTCGAGGTAACGGGGAGGTCGCGAGGCGACGCGCGTCCGAGACGGCTGCGGACGCGACGGGCGGCGGGAGCCGACCCGCCGTGCGCTACTCTTCCAGAAAGGTCGGTCCTCGCGGGGCTTCTCCCTCCGCCTCCCGCCAGGAGTGGGCGGGCTCCCAGCCCAGTTCCTCGCGGGCCTTCGCCGTCGAGAACGCCGACTCGTCCCCGTCGAGAGTGCACTCATCGGGGAGGTCGCCGAAGACGGCCTCGATCACCGCGGCGGTCTCGCGGTCGAGGTAGTTCTCCTCGGCCACCGCCAGATACGGTTCGTGGCCGTCGATCTCGGCCTCGAGCGCGGCGTCGACGATCGAAACGACGTCGCGAACGTCGACGTACGACCAGAAGTTGCCGCTCCGGTCGGCGGTCGCGAGGTCGAACGCCGCTCGCTCGTCGGCGACGGGGTACGCCCCGGGATACTGAATCCACGAGGGGCGGATCGACGCCACGGAGACGCCGTACCGCCGGACGGTCTTCGCCGCGAGTTCCTCGCCCACGAGCTTCGAGGTGCCGTAGCCGTCTTCCGGCCGCATCGGGTGAGCCTCGTCGATCGGCAGGTAGTCGGGGAGGAACGGCTCCGCGGCGAACGGCATCCCGTAGAGGCTCTCGCTCGAGGCCCAGATCACGTCCGCGCCCGTCCGCCCGGCGGCCTCGAACACGTGGTAGGCGGTCGTGACGTTCGTCAGAAACGTCTCGGTGCCGGTCGCGATTCCCAGTCGTGGAATTCCCGCGAAGTGGATCACCGCGTCGGGGTCGTGATCGAGGATTACCTCCCAGGCCCGCCCCTGGTCGCTGAGGTCGGCCGCGAGGAACGTGACCCCGTCGCGCTCGCCCGGCGGCCGCTCGAGGTCGACGCCGACGACGTCGTGGCCCTCGCTGGCGAAGTGATCGACGATCCAGCTCCCCGCGCCGCCGGTCGCACCGGTAACGACGAGCTTCATGCTCGAGCGGTGCCGCCGGGGCGCGAAAATGCTATGGGTTTCGGCGAGTCGACGGCCCGATCAGTCGTCCGCCGGTGTGGCCCGGGAGGTCAGTTCGACGGGATCGGCGTCGACCTCGAGTTCGTCGAGCGCTTCCTGGGCGGCGCGTTTGCCGGAGACGAGCATGGCACCGAAGGTCGGGCCCATCCGCGGGAGACCGTAGGTGGTCGCGGTCGCCATGCCGGTCGCGATGAGCCCGTCGTGGACGAGCCCGGTGTGCTCGACGACGGCGTCCTCGCTCTTGCCGACCCACATCGAGTCGTGGCCGGGGGAGTCGTGGCCGGGCGCGCCGTAGGAGTCGTCGCCGGTCTGATCCATGCCCGTCGCGGACGCCTCGGCGTCGCCGATCCCCGGCGCGTCGAGCACGCCGCGCTCGTCGAGTTTCTTGACCGCCATCGCGTCGTGGCCGGTCGCGTCGATGACGAGATCGGCCTCGACCGCGATCGGGTCGACGCAGGTAATCTCGCGGGGCAGCGCGTGGACCGGCGTCCAGTTCATGACGATGCCGCCGACGCGGTGGTCCTCGCGGATGACGATGTCCGTGAACTCGGTCATGTTCTGCATCTTCGCGCCGGCGTCGCAGGCGGCCTTGATGAGGCCGGAACAGGCCTCGGGACCGTTCGCGACGTAGAGTCCCTCGCTGTCCCGGGACTCCTTGAAGTCGACGTCGAGATCCTCGAGGATCTGCTGTGCGGGGTCCCGGACCGTCACCTTGTTCATCAGGAACCCCCCGAGCCAGAAGCCGCCGCCGAGATAGTTGTTCTTCTCGACGACCATCGTCTGGACGCCGCGCTCGGAGAGTTCCTTCGCGGCCGTCAGCCCCGACGGGCCGCCGCCCACGATGATGACGTCCGAGTCCGAGAAGTCCATGAACTCCTCGGTCCACTCCTGTCCGATCGCACGGGTGACGTCTGCTTCGCCGACCTGACTGAACTGCTCGAATTCGCTCATACAACTAGGTGGTAACACCTGGTAGTGTTAAGTCTATCGCAGCCGTTAATCGTGATATACTCATCGTTCGTGAGGATCTCAGCGGTCGATGGATGCACCGGAGAACCGGTCGGCCGCGACCGCCCGGCGACTCGAGCGGCGTCCGTACCGGCACTCGGCCGCTCAGTCGTCGACGAACTCCGATTCGCTCTCGCCGCCGGGAGCCGACTCGTCTCGAGGGCGTTCGTCGCCGCCGCTCGCCCCGGCGTGGGTCTCGTCGATGACGCCCTCGGTCCACGTCCCCAGTCGGAACCAGCCGACGGCCACGACGAACGAGCCGATCATGCCGGCGACGAATGCCCACCAGATTCCCTCGACGCCCCAGCCGAGGCCGGCGACGGTGACGTCGGTGCCGGGAATCGTCACTGACCAGGCGAACGCGAGTACCACCACCAGCGGGAACCGGAAAACCCACCGCGAGAGGATCGAGAGGATCATCGCCTCGCGGGTGTTGCCGGCGCCGCGGAACGCGCCCTGAATGACCATGACGCCGGCGAAGGGTGCCCAGAAGAGGGCGGTGATCCGGAGGAAGTCGACGCCCTCGGCGATCACGGCGGGGTCCGCGACGAAGACGCGGATCGCTGCGGCCGGAAACGCGAACAGGACGGCGGCAACGGCGAAGATGAGTACCATCGTCGCCGCGGTCGCCGTTCGCGCGACGGCGGCGGCCCGGTCGGGCGTCTCCGCGCCCAGGTTCTGCCCGACGCCGGTCGCGGTCGCCTGTCCGATGGCCCCCGCGACGGCCCACGTCACGGACATCAGCCGGACGCCGATTCCGAAGGCTGCGGTCGGTGCGGCCCCGAAGCGGGCGACGAATCCCGCCATCGCCACCGCCGCGAAGCTCCGGGCCCAGCCGTCGAACGTGGCGGGGTAGCCGATGTCGACCAGTCGCTTCAGGAGCGCGAGATCCGGCGCGAGATCGCCGGGGCGGAGCCGGACGCCGAACCGTCCATCCAGCAGGATCGCGACCCCCGCGGCGGTCGCGAGCCCGCGCGAGAGGAAGGTCGCGACGGCCGCTCCCCGCGTCCCCATCGCCGGGAACGGCCCCCACCCGAGGACGAAGAAGGGATCCACGACGACGTTGAGCCCCGCCGAGACGAACACGAGCCACATCGCCGTCTTCGTGTCGCCCGCGCCCTGCAGCGAGGCCCGGAAGGCGAAGAAGAGGAACGTGAACGGCAACGCGAGGAAGATCACCTCGATGTAGGCGAGCGCCTCGACGAACACCGACCCGCGAGCGCCGATCAGGGAGAGCAGCGGTCGCCGGGCGGCGAACCCGAGGACGGCGAGGACGCTCGAGACGGCGAGCGTGAGCAGGATCGTCTGGGCGACGACGCGGTCGGCCGTCCGATCGTCGCCCGCGCCGACGTACTGGGAGACCAGGGCGATGGTGGCGGCGGTGATCCCCATCGCGGTCGAGACGAACAGCCACGAGAGGGGGAACATGAGGGAGACGGCGGCGACGGCGTCGCTGCTCACGCGGCCGACCCAGAACATGTCCGCGAGGTTGTAGACGGTCTGGAGGAGGTTCCCCAGAACCAGCGGCCACGCGAGGCGGAGGAGTTTCGGGGAGATCGCCCCCGTCGTCATGTCGACGCGCGATCGGTCCGTGTCGGTCGTTGCCACGCCTGACTCTCCATTGAGCCTCGCTCGGGCGCGGTAAAAGGGCTCGGCTCGTGGTTGTGGATTGCCGGCTCCGCCGCCGATAGCGGGTGTCGTTGGTCGAAAAAACGGATCGACCGATCAGTTCGGCCGTTTCGTGGAGACCTCGGTCATTCCGCTGGACTCCGTCTGTTCTCCGTGGGTGGTGTCGATTCCGAGGAACCGGTTGATGACGCACCTCCGGACGACTCCGGTGGCGAAAAACACCCAACCGAGGACGACCATCACCGCTGCCGGGACGACACCGATCGAGACGAACCCGACGAGTGCGGCGATACCGACGAGTGCCAGGATCGCGCCGCCAGTGAGCCGCCATACGCGATCGAATCCGCCGACGTTTTTCTTCATTGGTAGTTGTCTCTCCGCGTTCGTACGCAGCCCGTCTTAGGCTCCGAGCAGACCGAAGGTGATCGGTACCACACCAGACAATATTGTGGCCGTTCGCTCGAGTCCGACGCGTCGCCCCGACCGAACTCCGGTCGCGTGACCGAAGGTGTCGACAGCAACGAAATCCCTTCGCTCGCGGACACACGCGCGACGCCCGACCGCACGCACACCCGCGCTGTCTGCCGGTTTTGGCGAAAACGTTATCAACAACTCAATCGTAGCGGGCCACGATGAACGACACTCGTCCGCTGTCGCTGCGGCCGGAGGCTCGAGGGCCGGGAGGTGAGCCGCGGTGGAGCTGATAATCACGGAGAAGGACAACGCGGCCCGCCGGATCGCCGACATCCTGAGCGGCGGGACCTACGACTCGAGCCGCGAGAACGGCGTGAACGTCTACGAGTGGGGCGGCAAGCGCTGCGTGGGGCTGTCGGGACACGTGGTCGGCGTGGACTTCCCGTCGGAGTACTCGGACTGGCGGGACGTCGAACCCGTCGAACTCATCGACGCCGACGTCGAGAAGACGGCCACGAAGGAGAACATCGTCGCCACGCTGCGCCTGCTGGCCCGTCGCGCCGAACGCGTGACGATCGCCACCGACTACGACCGCGAGGGGGAACTGATCGGCAAGGAGGCCTACGACATCGTCCGAAACGTCGACGAGGACGTGCCGATTCGCCGCGTCCGCTTCTCCTCGATCACGGAGAACGAAGTTCAGAGCGCGTTCGACGAACCCGACGAACTCGACTTCGACCTCGCGGCGGCCGGCGAAGCCCGCCAGATCATCGATCTGATCTGGGGAGCCGCGCTCACCCGGTATCTCTCCCTGTCCGCGGGCCAGCTGGGGAACGACTTCATCTCCGTCGGCCGGGTGCAGTCGCCGACGCTGAAGCTGATCGTCGACCGCGAGCGCGAGATCGAGGCGTTCGATCCCGAGGACTACTGGGAGATCTTCGCGGACCTCACGAAGGACGACACCGCCTTCGAGTCCCAGTACTTCTACCGCGACGAGGACGGCAACGAGGCCGAACGCGTCTGGGACGAGGCCACCGCGGACGAAGTCTACGAGACCCTGGCCGCCCGCGACGCCGCGACCGTCGTCGACGTCAACCGGCGAACCCGCACCGACACGCCGCCGGAGCCGTTCAACACCACCCAGTTCATCCGTGCGGCAGGTGCCATCGGCTACTCGGCCAAGCGGGCGATGTCGATCGCGGAGGACCTCTACACCGCCGGGTACATCACCTATCCGCGAACCGACAACACCGTCTACCCCGACGATCTGGACCCCGAGGAGCTCCTCGACGAGTTCGTCGGCCACTCGTCGCTCGGCGAGTCGGCCGAATCGCTGCTCGAGGCCGACGAGATCGTCCCGACCGAAGGCGACGAGGAGACGACCGACCACCCGCCGATCCATCCGACCGGCGAGATTCCGAGCCGCGGCGACGTCTCGGACGACGAGTGGGAGGTCTTCGAACTCGTCGTCCGGCGGTTCTACGCGACCGTCGCCGACGCCGCGGTCTGGGAGCACCTCAAAGTCGTCGCCGACGTCGACGACTACCGGCTCAAGGCCAACGGCAAGCGCCTCGTCGAGGCCGGCTACCACGACGTCTACCCGTACTTCTCCACGACGGAGAACTACGTTCCCGACGTCGACGAGGGCGAAGAACTGGCGCTCTCCGACGTGGCACTCGAGGACAAACAGACCCAGCCGCCCCGCCGGTACGGCCAGTCGCGGCTCATCGAGACGATGGAGGAGATGGGGATCGGGACCAAGTCGACCCGCCACAACACCCTCGAGAAGCTGTACGATCGCGGCTACATCGAGGGCGACCCGCCGCGACCGACGAAACTCGCGATGGCCGTCGTCGACGCGGCCGAGAACTACGCCGACCGAATCGTCAGCGAGGAGATGACCGCCCAGCTCGAGCACGACATGGACGCCATCGCCAGCGGCGAGGCGGACCTCTCGGACGTCACCGACGAGTCCCGGGAGATGCTCGAGGAGATCTTCGCGAACCTCGCGGACTCGCGCGACGAGATCGGCGACCACCTCCGGAAGTCGCTCAAGGACGACAAGCGCCTCGGCCCCTGTCCGGAGTGCGGCGAGGACCTGCTCGTCCGCCGGAGCCGCCACGGCTCGTACTTCATCGGCTGCGACGGCTATCCGGACTGCGAGAACACGCTGCCGCTGCCCTCGACCGGCAAGCCGCTGATCCTGGAAGAGGAGTGCGACGAACACGGTCTCAACGAGGTCAAGATGCTCGCCGGGCGGCAGACGTTCGTCCACGGCTGTCCGCTCTGCAAGGCCGAGGACGCCGGCGAGGGGCCGGTGCTGGGTGCGTGTCCGGAGTGCGGCGAAGACAGCGCGACGACGGATTCGTCGCGAGACGACGGCGGCGAGCTCGCCGTCAAGACCCTCGAGAACGGCTCGCGGCTCGTCGGCTGTACGCGCTACCCCGACTGCGAGTACTCGCTGCCGTTGCCCCGCCGGGGCGAGATCGAAGTCACCGACGAGTACTGCGACGAACACGAGCTGCCCGAACTCGTCGTCCACAGCGGCGACGACCCCTGGGAGCTGGGCTGTCCGATCTGTAACTATCAGGAGTTCCAGGCCCGCGAGAGCGAGTCGGGTTCGGACCTCGAGGCGCTCGACGGGGTCGGTGCCAAGACCGTCGAAAAGCTCGCCGACGCGGGGATCGAGGACCTCGAGGACCTGACCGACGCCGATCCCGACGCGATCGCGGCGGACGTCGAGGGCGTCAGCGCCGATCGGATCCGGAGCTGGCAGGCGAAGGCTTAGATCCGCTTTTCCACCTGCTGAACGCCTTCGGAAAGCTCCTGTCGCTTGAAGTACATCGCTTCGACTGCGAAGACCGCCGCCGCGATGACGACGACCAGCCAGAAGACGGCGGGGAGCTGCGAGTAGAGGTACCACGTCAGCATGACGAAGAAGGCGGCCGAGCCGACGACGCCGACCAGGGGCGGGACCGGATTGACGTCGACGTCGTCGGCGTCGCGGACCGTCAACGCGAGCGCGCTCATCGCGCCGAAGACGACGATGAAGGCCAGCGAGGCGAACTCCACGACGGCCTCGAGGCTGCCGAGGACGGTGAACGCGGCCGTCAGGACGCCGATGACGATCACGGTCCGTTTCGGGGCGGCGTCGGCGTCCGGGTCACCCATCTCGTGGGGCAAGATGTCGTCGCTGATCAGGATTTTCGCGAAGATGGCCTCGCTGAACAGCGTCGAGTTGATCGCGCTGGCCGTCGAGATGAGGCCGGCGAGTCCGACCGCGAGCGCGAGCCACTTCGAGACGGCTAACGCGGCGTAGAGCAGCGACGGTTCGGGCTGGGCGGTGACCACCTCTTCGGGCAACAGCGTCGTAATCACGAATCCGACGAGGATGTAGATGGACGCCGCGATCGGAATCGAGACGAACACCCCCTTCGCCAGCGTCTCGTCCGGATCGTCGAACTGCTCCTGATCGTAGAACAACAGTTGCCACCCCTCGAATGAGACGAACCCGACCGAAGCGGCGAGGATCGGATTGAGCCCGAGTTCGGCAAAGCCCAGCCGGAGTTGATAGTTCGCTGCGCCGTACCACAGGCCGATCAGGCCGAACGCGGCGATGATCCCCGCCTGGACGAACACGAGATACCGTTCGACCGCCGCCGACGAGCCCGCACCGAGGAGGTTCAACCCGATAAAGATAGCGAGGACGCCGACCGAGAGGAACTGCCTGATCGGGAGCCCCCAGACGTACTCGAATCCGATCAGCATCTGTCCGTACATGCCGAACGCGTAGGCGTACATCGCCATCGTCCCGATGTAGCCGACGACCAGCGTCCAGCCGACGACGCCCGCCGTCGTCGATCTCCCCGTGAGTTCCTCGATGTACGAGACCGACCCGCCGCTGCTGTCGGTCGCGTCGTTCAATTTGACGTACGAGTACGCACAGCAGAGGACGACGACGGTCGCCAGCGCGTAGGCGAACCACGTCAAGATCCCCGCGGCGGCCACGACGATGCCGATCGCGGCGTAGATGCCGCCGCCGACGATGCCGCCGACGCCGAGCGCGACGGCCGTTCCGACGCCGAATCCGCCGTTTTCGTCCCCGCCGTCCCCGTTTCCGCCACCGCCGTCCCCGCTCATGGTTCCGTCTCCATCGTTACGATGTCCGCACCCGCTGCGAGCCGCGGGTTGACTCCCGCGATCGGATGGACGCGGAAATTCCGAACGCCGGCGTCCACGGCGAAGCTGTTCTCGAACGAGCAGATCGGCAAGCAGACCCGGTCCTCGAGCAGCCGCGTGATCGCCGCCTCGTAGAGCCGGCGTCGCCGCTCGCGGTCCTCCGTCTCGCGAGCCGCCATGAGCCGTTCCATGACCGCGTCCTCGCGGTAAAAGGTCCCGTTCGTCACCCCCGCCATGTTCTCGTGGAACGTCGGATAGAGGTGCGAGTCAGGATCGGGCGTGCCGACGATCTCGCCCACGAACACCGAGTAGTCGCGCGCCGAACCGGAGACGACGGTCTCGAGGAAGCTGGATTCGGGTTTGGAGACGACGAGCGCACCGCGGCTGGCGTCCCGGAGGCCGCCGGCCAGTGCCTCGCCGAACTCCTTATGTTTCGGATCCGTCGACGTGAGGATGCGGAGCTGACCGCTCGCCGCGTCGGCCTCGCGAAACAGTTGGCGGGCCGTCTCGGGGTTCGTCTCGTTCGCGAGGTCGGCCCACTCGTCGGTCGGCATGTCCCAGTCGTCGGCTACCTGCGGCGGTAGCGGGCTGTACTGACGCCGTCCCATCGGCGCGACGAAGTCGGCGACCGCTTTCTCGAGGTCCATGCAGTAGCTGATCGCCTCCCGAACCCGGGGGTCGGTCGTCGGTCCCTGGTTCAGGTTGAAGCCGAAGTAGAACGACGTGTAGCCCTGCCGGCGTTTCACCGAGGCGTTCGCCACGTCGCTCACGTGATCGACGATCAGCGGCGAGACCGGTTCGATCGCGTCGTTCCGGTTCGTCCGGAGGCTCGTCAGTTGGGTCATCGGGAATTCGACGTACGCCATGGTGAGCCGAGCGATTTCGGGCACCGGATCGCCCCAGTAATCGCCCCAGCGGGACAGCGTGGCCTTCTTTTCGGCGCTGAACGACGTTACCTCGAACGGACCCGCTCCGATCGGTTCCGTGGCGAACGCCTCCCTGTCGTCTTCCCGCTCCTGTCGGGGGACGATCGGGTGCGTCAGCGCGTAGTCGAGTCCCGGATACGGTTCCTCGAGCGAGAATCGGATGGTGCGCTCGTCGACGGCCGTGACCGAGTCGAACGGCTCCACCCGCCACGCGGTCGGTGCGTCCGTCTCGAGCGGTGCCTCGAACGAGTAGACCACGTCCTCGGCGACGACGTCCCGGCCGTTCTGGAACCGGGCCCGCTCGTCTATTTCCACAGTGACCTCGCGGCGGTCGGTCCCGAACGCCGGCTCGCCGGCCGCGATCGCGGGGACCACGTCGGTCCCCTCGCCGTACTCGTAGAGTCCGTCGAACACGCGCCCGATCGCCTGTTCGGAGCCGATCGAACGGGCCTCGATCGGGTCGAGCGTTATCGGCGGGCGGAGCGTCCCGACCCGGAACGTCGGCGACGGTCCGGTTCCGAGCGTCGTCGAACAGCCGGCGAGCGCGCCGCCGCCTGCGGTGCCGAGGCCGGCGAGCAGGTCGCGCCGCGTCGGCTCGAGCGGCCGCTCGCTCATTCGAGCCCCCGTCTCTCTCGGATCACCGCGATCCGCTGCCGTCGTCTCGGTGGTCGGTGCATACTCGGTCCGTCCTCGGCGGACAACTGTGAAACCCAACGCGGTGAACCCCGTTGGCCGACCGGCTTGCATCTGAGGGGGCGGCGTCGATCGCTCGCGCCGATCTGTCGACTGCGAAATTGGATCGTGGACTGCCGGGGGTAGAATTAACTGAGTGTGTCTGCATGTTTAACTATCAACGCGATTGCGTGTACTGGAATCACGCATGCCGTGAGACAGGCAGACACCATGTCAGAAATAAATAATATTACGAACGGATCGGGTGACGGAGAGGGGGACGGGGTCGAGGTGACCGTCGGAATCGATCAACTCGAGGAGTTCCTGACGGCCGACGACCCCGAAGTCAGGGCGTACGCGGCCAAGACGCTCGCGAACGAAGCCTCGAATCGGCCGAGAGACGTGCGATCCGCCGTGGGGTCGTTGACCGACTGTCTCGAGGACGATCCGGCGATCAGATCGCACGCGGCCGCCGCGCTGGCGGCCGTCGCCGCCGCCTTCCCGCGGGAGACGCGAGACGCCGCGCCGGCACTGACCGAGCGTCTCGAGGGATCGACGGCGGTGCGGGCGGATGCGGCGGACGCGATCGCGTCGATCGCCGCCGACGACCCGGGTGCCATCTCCGATTCGGCGACGGAACTCGCGGCCTACGTCACCGACGACGACGAGACCGTTCGAATCCGAACGACGGACGCGATCGCGTCGATCGCGACCGACGATCCGGAGTCGGTGGTCCCCGTCGCGGACGTCGTCATGGCCGCAACCGACGACGAGACCGAGGCGGTCAGGGAGAAGACGGCCGCGACCCTCGCGGCCGTCGCGGCGCACGACCCCGACGCAGTTCTCGCCGCGATCGATCGGCTCGTCGCTCGGCTCGAGGACGAGCCGGGCGTCAGGGAGCGCGCCGCCCGGGCGATCCGGTCGGTTGCGGCCGACCAGCCGTCGGCGGTCACGGCCTCGGTCGAGCCGATCGCGACGGCGCTCACGGACGACCGCGAATCCGTCCGGGCCGACGCCGCTGCGGCGCTCGCGGCCGTCGCGGCGGAGCACCCGGATTCCGTCAGCGAAGTGGCGGATCGACTCGCCGCGAGCCTCGACGCCGAGGCCGACGTGCGCCGGGAAACCGCGAGCGCGCTCCGGAACGCGACGGACGTCGCCCCCGATGCGGTCTCGCCGTCCGTCGACGCGCTCGTCGAGCGACTCGACGACTCGCTCGAGCCGGTCCGGGTCGACGCGGCCGCCGCGCTGGCGACCCTGGCGTCGGACCGACCCGAGGCGGTCGTCCCGGCCGTCGAACCGCTCGCGGATCGATTAACGGACGACGAGCCGGCGGTTCGAAGCCACGGCGTCGCGGCCATCGCCAGCGTGGCCGAGACGACACCCGAGGCCGCCGAACCCGTCGCCGCCGAACTGGCCGACGTCCTCGACGACGAGGACGAGGACGTCCGGGCGGCGGCCGCTCGAGGGATCGCCGCCGTCTCGGCGATCGCGCCCGCCGCAGTTCGGCCCGTCGTGTCCCGACTCGCCGACCGCCTCGACGATCCGCACGAACCGGTCCGTCACAGTGCGGCCGACGCGCTGAGCGAGATCGCGCTCGAGGACCCGGACGAGGACGTCGACGTTCCGGCGGTGGTCGACCGGCTCGAGGACGGCGACGAGTGGGTTCGCGGCCACGCCGCCCGCCGGCTGGCGGAGATCGCCGAGTCGCAGCTGGTCGATCCACACCCGGCCGTTCGATCGCTGTGTCGGCGGCTCGAGGCCGACAGCGTGGCGGTTCGGCGGTCCGCGACCCGGGATCTCGTTCCGATCGCCACCGAGCGTCCCCGCGAGACCAGCGAGGCCGTCGCACCGCTGGGCGGTCGGCTCTCCGACGACGACGCGAGCGTCCGAAACAACGCGGCGCTCGCGCTCTCGCGGCTCGCGGCGGCCCGTCCCGACGACGTCCGGCCGGCGCTGGTCGACCTGTTCGCCGCGGTCGACGACTCGGATCCCGGCGTCCGCGCGACGGTCCGCGAGACCCTCGCGTCGGTCGCACCCGTCTCGCGAAGCGACTGCCGCCCGACGGTCGCCGTCGCCGCCGCGGAGACCGACGCGGACGAGGAGGCGGTCCGCGTCGCCGCCTGCGAGACTCTGGCCGCCCTCGACCTCGAGACGGGCGCGGAAACCGAGGCCGCCGTCGGTGCCGTCTGTGACCTGTTCGTCGACCCGACGCCGACCGTCCGCGCCGCCGCGCTGGACGCGCTCGAGCGGCTCCTCGCGGCGGATCCCGGGACCGACCCGACGCCGCTCGAGGCGCTCTCGGCGGTGTTGTCCGCCGCGGACGAGCGCGCGACGGCGGTGGCGCTGGCGCTCGGCGACGTCGCGCGGACGGACGCGGAACTGGTCGCCGAGGGGGCGACGCTCCTGGTCGATCGGCTGCGGGACTCCTCGGACGAGCAGCGCCGAGCGGTCGTCCGCACGGCGACGACCGTCGTCGCGGAGACCGACCGGAGCTCGGTCTCGGAACTCCTGCTGGAGGAGCTCGCGTCGGACGGGGCCGACCGCGCGTCGGTCGCGGGGGAACTCGCGCGGCTGGCGGCGGCCGCTCCGGACGACGTCGCGATCGTTCGGGAGCGGCTGGTCGACCTGCTCGACGACGACGACGAGGCCGTCCGCGGATACGCGGCGCTAGCGCTCGGGTGCCTCGCCGTCACGGGCCGCGACGACGGCTCCGCGCTAGACGGCGGACTCGACGGCGTCGACGATCGGCTGCTCGACGCGGCTTCGCTCGTCAGCGGCGGCGAGACGCCGGACAACACCGACGGAATCAACAATCAACTCTCCGGCATGGGGACGCGACTCGAAGACGACCCGTGGGCCGCCGGACTGGCCGTCCTCGCGCTTTCGGTGCTCGCCGACGAGTCCGAGAGTCTCCGTCCGACCGGCGTCTCGAAGATCGCGGCTGGGCTCACCGTCGACAGCCCGATCGTCCGAGCGACCGCCGGACGGACGCTGGCGACGATGGTCGCGGACGACTCGCACGGGATCGGCGCGGCGACCGACGAGTTGCTCGTGGCGCTGTCGGATCCGGACGCCGACGTTCGGGCAACAGTGGGGACCGTCCTCGCCGCGGCCGCGGACGAATGCAGTGAGGCGGCGGACGTCGATCGGATCGCGGCTGCGCTCCGGCCGCGTCTCGCCGACCCCGACGGTCGCGTTCGAGCCCGCGCGATCCGGGCGTTGACGGCGATCGAGGCCGACGATTCCGCGGCCGCGATTCGGCCGCTGGTCGACGACCCCGTTCCCTCGGTCTCGAGCGCGGCGACGACCGCGGTCGACCGACTCGAGCGCGATTCCGATGAGGGCGACGAGACGTTCGACTGGCGAATGACCCGCGCGGGCCCGTCGGGTACCGGCCGGGTCGGAGACGGCGATGCGCTCGGCGGGACCCCCGCGACGCAGTGGCGCGTCGAGACGGACGGCCGCGTCGACGCGCCGCCGGCGCTGGTCGGCGAGACCGTCTTCGTCACGAGCGACGACGGCTCCGTCGCCGCGCTGGCGCTCGAGGACGGCGGCGAGCGCTGGCGGTTCGAGACGGACGCCCCGATCGGGACGACGCCCGCGGTGATCGACGACGCCGTGTACGTCGGCGGCGACGCGGCGGTCTACGCGCTCGATATCGAAACGGGCGAGCGGACCTGGCGATACCGGACGAACGCCACCGTCCGCACGTCACCGGTCGTCGTCGACGGGACGGTCTACGTCGGGAGCGACACGCTCCACGCGATCGACGCCGAAACCGGCCATCCGATCTGGACGGTCCCGTTCGACGCGCCGCTCGTCGGTATCGCCGTCGACGACGACGTCGTCTACGCCGCCTGTGAGGACCGCGTGATCGCACTCGCTGCCGACGACGGGAGCCGGCACTGGGAGACTGTGATCGATCTCGAGGGATCGGTCGCCGCGTCGCCCGCGGTCGCGAACGGCACCGTCTACGTCGGCTGCGGGACGACGCTCCGCGCGCTCTCGGCCGCCGACGGCTCGCGACGGTTTCGATTCGATACCGGCGGTCGTCTCGTCGCGTCGCCGGCCGTCGCGAACGGGTGTGTCTACGCTGCCAGTGGAGACGGAAGCGTCTACGCGGTCGACGCGGCGATGGGTGCCGAGCGCTGGCGGGTCGTCACGGACGGGACGACGACTGATCCGGTCGTCATCGACGACACCGTCTGTCTGGGGACCGCCGAGGGGCACGTCGTCGCCCTGACGACCGACGACGGCACCCGCCGGTGGGAGTTCGCGGTGGAGTCCGTCGCGAGCGCGACGTCACTCGCGATTGCGAGCGGCCGGCTCTGTCTCGTCGGTCCGGACGGCATCACCGCGATCGGGGACGCCAACTCCTCTTGGAAGGATTCGATCTCCGGCCTGTTCACTCGGTTCGGGAACGGGTCGTCGTAACGCGACGTCAGTCGGCGGCAGATTCGGACACGTTGCCGTCGGCCGACTCGGATGCGTTGCCGTCGGCAGATTCGAGGACGGATTCGACGGCCTCGACGAGGTCCGCGGGCTCTATGATGCCGAGCTTGTCCCAGTGTTTCTCGCCCCGCTCGTCGACGACGACCGTGACGGGGTAGCCGTACACGCCGTAGCGCGCCGCGAGCGTCGAGTTCGGGTCGTAGCCGACGTTCCAGTTGCCGCTGTGGGCGCGCCACCACTCGCGGAGCTCGTCTGCCGGTTTGTTATCGAGTGACTGGTAGGTGACCGAGAGGAACGTCAGCTCGTCCCCGCCGTCCTCGACGAGTCGGGACCGGGCCTCGGCGAGCCGCGGCATCGTCGCCTGACAGTGGCCACAGCCCGTGACGAAGAACGAGACGACCGTAATACCGTCGTTGGGGACTGTCACCGTACCGGCCTCGCTCCCTCGAGCGTCGATCGTCTCGACGTCGACCGGCCCGTCCGAGTGGCCGCCGTCGCCGTCGTCCGTCGTGGAGTCGCTGCCGAACGAGGGCAGGAACAGTTTGCCGACGGCGACTCCGGTCGCTCCGGCGAGGACACCGATGCTGCCGAAGCCGGCGACGATTTCGCGGCGTCTCATACGGTCTCAGCCTCGTCTATCGCCCCGAGGAGGACGCGAACGGTCGCGAACGCCGTCCCGAAGAAGATGACCCCGTTCGCCGCCACCGAGAGCGGTTCGTTGCTGCTCGCCGTCCTCGCGGCCGCGTAGACCGCCCCCGTAGCGATCAGGAGACCTCCCCAGTGGCTGATCGGCTGGGACTCGAGCCGCGATCTCGTCGTCTCGAGGAGCCCGTGAATACCGGATGCGGGGGACATGGTACGGGCTACGTCGGAGAGGATAAAAACGGTTCTGGACGGCACCGGTCGTTCGTCGGCGTCGCTTCCCGCGTCCGTCTCACGGTCGTTTCACCGGCGTCAGAGAGCCGGTCGGGTTCGTTCGGTCCGGTGCGGATCGGGCGGTCCAGCCGCGAGCGTCCGAACGGACGTCCGTACGAAGACGGATCGGTTCGAAGAAAACGGACCATCGGTTGGCGAACCGAACGCACCGATTTACCGACGGTACGACTTAAGCGCCTCGCGGCCGTCGTCGTCCCCGTGACCGACGACCGCGAGCGATGGAACGAACGATACGACGAGGGCACGTTCGATCCCGCCGACGAGCCGATTCCGGCGCTCGAGCGCCGAATCGCGACGTTCCCGGACGGGCGCGCACTCGACGTCGCGACGGGCACCGGGCGAAACGCACTCTTCCTCGCCGAACACGGGTACGACGTCGATGCGGTCGATATCTCCGACGCCGCGATCGAGCGCGCTCGCGAGCGGGCCAGTGACCGCGGCGTCGCGGCGAACTCGAACTGGATCCGCGCCGACCTGGCCGAGGTCGACCTCGGCCGCGGCCGCTACGACGTGATCACGGTCGGCTTCTTCGCCGCCCTCGAACACCTGCCAGCCCTCAAGGAGGCACTCACCCCGGGCGGCGTGCTGGTTTACGAGCACCACCTCCGCTCGAGCGATCCGGTCGCCGGCCCGTCGACCGACCGCTATCGCTATCGGTCGAACGACCTGCTGCGGGCGTGTCTGGATCTGACGGTCCTCTCGTACGAGGAACGGCGACGACCGGTCGGGGACGGTACCGGAGACGGCGACGACGACGATTCGATCGCGGTAGCCACGCTCGTCGCGCGGCGCTCGAGCGGCGGCACGCAGTCGTATCCGAATCGAGCGGCCGAGACCGACGGCGGTGGGTGAGCCCCGGAACCGCGCCACTCCGCAGTCCGCGACCGATCCCCGATCGTCAGCCCTCCTCGAGCGCCGTTTCGACCGCCGTGACGACGGTACTCGCGGTCGTGTCGCCCGCGTTACGCCAGCGGCTCTCCCCGGCCCCATCGAGGACGATCGTCGTGGGGTAGCCGTCGATCTCGTAGTACTCGTAACTGGCCCCGGTCTCGTCGCGACCGAGCGGCCAGTCGCCACCGTTCTCGTCGAACCAGGCCGCCAGTTCGTCGTCCGACGGCGAGGGGCCGCTGGTGGCGTCCGTGACCGAGAGAAACCGAATCGCGGGATCGTCGCCGCCGACGGCGTAGCCCTCGTTCTCGAGGCGTGTCTTCGCCTCGCCGAGCGTCGGCAGCAGACCGCGGCTCGTCGGACACTGGGTCCGAGTGAAATTACAGCACGTGACCCGTCCAGACTGCGGGATCTGGACGGTTCCGGCCTCGCTTCCGGGCGCGTCGATCGTGGCGATTTCGAACGGCGGTTCGCCGGCCCCGTCGCCACTGGTGTCAGTCCCGCCGTCGCCGTCGTCGCCGTCGTCAGCGCCACCGTCCAGACAACCGACCAGCGCTGGCATCCCGGCCGCCGATGCGAGGAGTTCCCGACGGTCGATCGAGAACCCGGACCGCCCGGTTCCTCGAGTCCCATCCATAGCCCGATAGACGGGCCCCCGTTGCAAAGCATCACTGGTCGGACGGCTGTGTCGGGCGGGAACTGCCCGACCGGCCGACCGCCGATTCCCGTCGCTCGACCGCGGCGGGCGAATTCACTGCCCTTTTAGCGGTCGCTCGCTCACTCGAGACCGAGACACCGTGGCTTCCATCGTCGTTACCGCGCTGGCCGGCGTAACCTTCGGACTCGCGCTCGCGGCACCGCCGGGGCCGATGAACGCGATCATCGCCGAAGAGAGCGTGGTCCGCGGCTGGCCAGCCGGCTTCCGGGCCGGTCTCGGTGCGATGCTGGCGGACGCGATTTTCTTCGGACTCACGCTGGCGGGTATCGTCGCCGTGATCGACCGCGTCCCGGCCGTTCGGCCCGCGCTCTACCTGGCCGGCGGCGGTCTCATGCTGTACTTCGCGGTCGGCGCGATCCACGAGGCCCGGGCCGCCACCTCGTTTACCGACGCCGGGCGGGCCGCCACCACGGGGTTCCGGAAGACGTTCGTCCTCTCGCTAACCAACCCCTACCAGATCGGCTTCTGGCTCACCGTCGGCGTCGGCCTGCTCGAGCCCGGAACGCTCGACGTGCTCGCACACGCCCCGCTGGTGGGACGGGCGCTCGAGGGTGCACTGGTCGTCCAGACCGGCTCCCCGGCGCTGCTGGTCGGGTTCTTCGGGGGGATCGGCCTGTGGATCGTCGCCTATCCGGCGGCGCTCGCCGCGGCGGGACGGCGGGTCGACGCGTTCGCACCGGCAGTGGCCGCGCTGAGCGCCGTCGTCCTCGTCGGGTTCGGACTGCTCTTTCTCGCGATGGGGACGCTACGGATCGTCTGAACGGCACCCGCGTTCGGGCGGCGACGGCGGTCCTCGACTGTTCCCGACGCGGAACGGACTGGCACCGGAGCGGCGCGATGGAGCGGCCGCTCCGGGGCAGTTCTCGCGCGGACCGCTCGCCGGCCGGTCGCGAGCGGCGGCTACTCGCCGAGTGCGGCGATCTCGTCCTCGAGCCACTCGCTGAACCACTTGACGCGTTTCAGGCGCTGGTGGGCGATCCCCTCGGCGGTGTCGCTCTGGACGCGCGAGGCGGCGTCGTAGCCCCGTTCGAGGACCCGCTCGACCATCTCGTCGCAGTCCATGTGCGTGCGGGCCTCGTACCCCATCCGCAACAGCATCAGTGCGGTGCCGTTCGCGCCGACCTTGTCGAGCATGTCGGCCTCGATGAGACACTGGGCCTCCAGCGTGAGGTCGGTCAGGTCTCCCTGGTAGGAGTGGTGTTCGATGGCGCGACATACCTGCTGGATGAACGATTCCGGGTAGTCCACGCGCGACTCGAGGTACTCGCGGGCGACGCGAGCGCCGGCCTCGGCGTGGAGTTCCTGGTCGGTTTCGAGTTTGGCGACGTCGTGAAAGAGGGCGGCGACGCGGGTAACGTCGACGTCCGCACCCTCCTTCTCGGCGATTTCGGTGGCGAGATCGACGACGTTGAGGATGTGGTTGTGCCGGTACTCCGCGGAGTGCCAGGGATACCAGCGCATGCGGCCACCCTCCTCTTCCTTCTCCACGCTGGCCGCGAGGTATTCGAAGACGAACCCTTTCATCTCCTCGAATTCGGCGTCGGCGACCCGGTTTTCTTTTATTTCAACGCCCACGATAGATCCCTCCGCAATAGACGAACGATAGTCATTATCCGAATGTTCGGTCGTTTCGTTCTTTAGCCTTTGGTTCGTACCGGTTTCGGACCGTCGTGACAGTCACGATGCCGGACAAGTAAGCGGCCGCCGGTCCGTTCCGTGCCTCCAAACCGCTCGCTTGGTCGGTCTCTTCTCGACGACGATTCGTCTGCTCCGCACCCGAAATGGGCGAGAGCAATTACTACAACGGCTTACCAATAGTTATATTAGTGAGTTAATTCATTGTGCATTATGTGATCAACTGGTGTGAAATAACAATCTCTAAATAGGAATTTGGAAGGACCGGGTTACACACGCTGTGTGTGGGAAAGAAAGCTAATTAGAAATGACATAAATGACAGATACGCGAGAACGGATTACGGCCGCCCTGCTGTCGCTACTGCTGGTAGTGTCGCTCGTCGCGATCACCGGGAGCGGGTTAGCAGGAACCGCGGTCGCAACCGACGGTATCGACGCGCAATCACTCGAGACGGACACCGCAGCGCCGACGATCGATCCGGCGATCGAGGACGCAAACGGGACCACGGAGGTCTATCTCACCTTCGATCAGTACGACGGCGCGCTCAGCGCCGATCGCGAGCGGGCGATCGCCCAACTCAAGGACCACGCCGAGTCGTCACAGGCGACGGCCAAACGACAACTCGGTGCCCGCAGCGGTGTCGAGGTGATCAACAGCTACTGGATTACGAACACCGTTCGTGCGTCGATCGACACGACATCGGTCACCGCATCGGAGCTGGCGACGATCGACGGCGTCCGATCGATCACGGCGAAACCGGAGTATCGCGTGCCGGACACGGCCGCCCGGCCGGCCGCGGAGCCCGATTCCGACGAGTTCACCTACGGGCTCGAGCAGATCAACGCCACTGAAACGTGGGACGAGTTCGATGCCACGGGCGAGGACGTGAAAGTCGCCGTCCTCGACACCGGCTTCGACGTCAGTCATCCCGACCTCGACCTCTACACGGAGGACGAGGACGATCCGACCTACCCCGGCGGCTGGGTCGAGATCGGCCCGGACGGCGAGCCCGTCGAGGGCTCCGAACCACATGACACCCAGTCGCACGGGACCCACGTCGGCGGAACGATCGGTGCCGCCGCTCCCGACGACAACGAGACTCCCGCGTACGGCGTCGCCCCCGACGTCGACCTCCAGCACGCGCTCGTGTTGCCCGGCGGATCGAGCGCCAACTCCGACCCCATCGCCGGCTTCGAGTACGTCATCGAGGAGATGGACACCGACGTCGTCAGCATGAGCTTCGGCGCGGGCTGTGGGCCCTTCGGACCGGTGTACCAGGATGCCTGGATCCCCGCGATACAGAACGCCAACGACGTCGGCGTCGTCGCGGTCACCTCCGCGGGGAACTCCGGCGAGGGCTGTGTCGGTTCGCCCGCGAACATCTACGACTCGTTCAGCATCGGTGCCTCCAACGAGGCCGGTACCATCGCCGACTTCTCGAGCGGCGGCACGGTCGCGGCCGACAACTGGGAGGAGCCGGACCCCGAATGGCCCGACGAGTGGGTCAAGCCGGACGTCTCCGCACCGGGTGCGGACGTCCTCAGCGCAGTACCCGGCGGCGGACACGAGCGATACTCGGGGACATCGATGGCGGCCCCGCACGTGTCGGGTGCCATCGCACTCATGCTCTCGGCGAACGACGACCTCTCCGACGAGGAGATCGAGTCCACCCTCGAGGAGACGGCCTGGAAACCCGCGGACGCGCCAGACGAGAAGGACGTCCGGTACGGTCACGGTATCATCGACGTCCGCGCCGCGGTCGCCGAGGTCGGTGGCGCTGCGCTCGAGTACGAGCTCGGCGACGTCGACCGGGACGAGTCGCTCACGGTCCGGGACGTTCGGCTGACACAGCAGTACCTGCAGGACAAAACCCCCGAGCCCTTCAGCGAGGATCTCGGCGATCTGAACCGCGACGGCGAGGTTACGACGACCGATCTGAACCTGCTCCAGCGCAAGGTACTGGGGTCGCTCGACGAGGGCGAGATCGCGGTGACCGGCTTCGACGTTCCCGACAACGTCGACAAAGGCGAGCCGCTCGAGGTCACCGTCGACCTCACCAACCCCGGTGAGGAGGGTGCGGTCCAGAAAGTCTCCCTCCAGCTGAGCGACGATCCGGCCGAGCCGGGCGACGGCGAGACCGTCGCGACCGAGGTCGTCGATATGGCCCCTGAAGGCGTCGACGAGCCGATCGGCTCCCCGTCCGAAACGACGATCACGTTCGAGGTCGACACCGACGACCTCCGGAGCGGAGCGTACGCGGTCACCGTCACCACCGAGGACGACGAGGCGACCGAGGAGTTCACGTACCTGGCCTCGCAGTTCGACGTCTCGTCTCTCGACGCGCCCGACGAGGCCAACAGCGGCGAGAACGTCACCATCAACGCGACCGTCGAGAACGTGGGCAACGTCGAGGACACTCAGTCCGTCGAGTACCGCTTTGGCGACCTCGACGAGACGCTGCTCGAGGAGTCCGTCACGCTTGCACCCGGCGCGGAGACGACCGTCTCGTTCGCGGCCGACACGGAGAACGTCTCCGCGGGCACCTACGAACACGGCGTCTTCACCGACGACGACGCTGCAACCGGCAATATAACGATCCTCGAGCCCTTCTTCGACGTCGAGATCGCCGACGCGCCCGATCGGCTCGAGCCCGGTGATGCCTACACCGTCACTGCCGGCGTCGAGAACACCGGCGATGCGCCGGGCACGCAACGGGTAACGTACGACGTCGTCCGGGAGCGCACCGAGGTCGCAGTCGTCGACAGCAAGGCCGGTACGGAGTCGGTCCGGGCCGCCCTCGACGATCGGAACGTCGACGGCGACCGGGACGACCTCGCCGATGCTGCCGACGAGCTCTCCGCGACCCTGCAAGGCGAACTCGACGACTCGTACAACGTGAGTCCGCTCGGAGCGGACGAACTGCTCGCATCGGTCGACGCGTACGACGTTTTCGTCGTCAACGACTTCGGTGACGCCGACGTCGAGGCGTTCCTCGACACCCTCGCGGACGACCAGGCCGTCGTCTTCCTCGAGAACTGGGGCGCCGATTCGACCGCGATTACCGATCGCTCCGATGTAACCGGCGACCCCGCGGCCGTCGACATCGCCGACTCCGGTTCACCGCCGGTCGAACTCGATATCACGGCCGACCACGCCCTGTTCGACGGCATCGCGGACGAAGGCGAGTCGGTCGAAATCCACGACGCCACCTTCGCCGACCGCGCCTGGTTCGACGACTACAGCGGTGACGCAATCGCGGACGTCGGTGCCGGCAGCCCCGACGGTGCCGCGGTCGGCGTCGGCCAGGACGGCGACCACGTTCTGCTGGCCTCGTTCGGACGGACGCAGTTCGTCGCGGACGGGGACTTCACCGACGACGCCAACGCGATCCTCGCGAACGCGGTCACGTACGTCGACGACCCCCTCGAAGCGAGCGTCGAGCGCACGACGACCGAGGTATCGCTCGATCCGGGCGAGTCGTCGACTGTCGAGTTCTCCGCCGTGCTCGAGGATCTCGATCCCGAACTCGAGTGGGCTCACGCGGTCGAAAGCGAGGACGACGCGGTGCGCACACCGTTTGCACTCGGTGCGCAGTTGGGCACCGTCGCCGGCACGGTGTCCGACGATACGACCGGATCGCCGGTCGCCAACGCGACCGTCGAACTCGAGCGGGACGACGAAACGTACGTCGGCGTAACGGACGCGGACGGAACGTACGCCGTCGAGGACGTTCCGGCCGGGGAGTACACCCTCACGGTCGCTGCGACTGGCTACGAGGCGGTGACGGACACCGTGACGGTCCTCGAAAACGAGACCGTCACGAAGCACGTCGAACTCCGCGCTACCGCGGCGACGATGAGCGGGCAGGTGACCGCGAGTGACGACGGAACTCCCGTCGCGAACGTCACGGTCGCCGCCGAGAACGACGATGGCGAGGTTTTCGAGGCGACGACCGACGCGAACGGAACGTACGCGCTCACGGACGTCTCGGCGGGCACGTACGTCGTCGACGTCGCAGACACGCCGCCCGGCTACCGGCCCGAGAAGATCGTCACGGTCGCTCCCGGTGAACACGTCACCGGCGTCGACTTCGAGATCGAACGCACTCCCGGTACGATCGACGGCTACGTCACGAACGCCGCCGGCGTTCCGATCGCCGACGCGACCGTCGCCGACGCCGACGGCGGCGCGTTCAGCGTGACGACCGACGAAAACGGCTCCTACGAGATCGACGGGCTGGCACCCGGGCGGTACGCGCTCCGCGCGGCCGCCGACGGCTACGACGACTCGACCATCGAGTTCGTCGACGTCGAACCGGGCGCGACGGCGACGGCGAACCTCACGCTCGGCACGTACTTCGAAGTCAGCGATCTCGAGGCCCCCGAGACGGCCACGCAGGGGGAAACGATCGTGGTCAACGCGACGATCACCAACACCGGTGACCGGACGGACACCCGAACGGCGTTCTACTTCCCGCCGGGAACCGACTTCGGAACGGACGTCGTCGACTATCGGCCCGAACTGTCGGAGACCGTCACCCTCGACGGCGGCGAGTCGACGACGGTCGAGTTCACCTACGAGATTCCCGAGGACGACGAGCCGGGCGAGTACGAACACGGCGTCTCCGCCGACGAGGTGGCGTCGACGACCATCACGATCGAGGAATCAGAGGCCGGCGAGCCCGAACCCGCGTACTTCGCCGTGAGCGATGTCGACGGGCCGGCCGCCGCCAATGCGGGTGACGCGATCACGGTCGACGCGACGATCACCAACACCGGCGACGAAGCCGACGAGCAGGACGTCTACCTCTTCTGGAACGTGACGTCGCCGGCGCTCGAGACCGACGAGCAGTCACCGGCCGACCGACGCGAATCGGTCGGTATCGACTCGGCAGCGACGGTCGCGCTCGAGGGCGGGGAGTCCGCGGTCGTCTCGCTCACCCACGAGATCGATGCGGACACCGACCCGGGATCGTATCGGTACTCCGTGTCGACGCTGCAGGACCTCGCTACGGACGGCCTTACCGTGGAAGCGGCCGACGATGCGACGATCCTGCCGATCCGTGCGGACGGCAGCGCCGACCCGATACGCGGCTGACTCGATACCGCCGTCGGGCTGCTCGGCAATCCAGTTCGACCGCGGCTTTCGCCCCTCCGTTTTTCGTTCGTACGACGGACTCGGTCCGAGAGCGTCGTGGAACACCCGTCGACGAACCGAGCGGGAGCGCCGTCGCGAGCGGCTGACGACGCGGCGTATGCCGACCGCCGTATTCCTCAATAATGTCCGTTAAAGTCAAACAGTCGGCCCCAGAAGGAGGGGGTATGAGCAGTGAACAGGAAGCGGAGTCGATTCGGTGTCTCGTCGCCAAAGTCGGTCTCGACGGTCACGACCGCGGCGCTCACGTCGTCGCGCGCGCGTTCCGGGACGCCGGCTTCGAGGTCATCTACTCGGGGCTGCACAAAGCCCCCGACGAAATCGTCCAGGCCGCCGTCCAGGAGGACGTCGACGTGCTGGGCATCTCCATCCTCTCGGGCGCACACGACACGCTCGTCCCGAAGATCATGGGCGGGCTCGAGGAGTACGGTGCCGCGGACGACACGCTCGTCCTCGTCGGCGGCGTCATCCCCGAGGAAGATCGTCCGGGACTCAAAGACGAGGGGGTCGCGGCGATCTTCGGCCCCGGCACCTCGATCGAGGAGACCATCGAGTTCGTCCGTGAGAACGCGCCCCAGCGATGACCATGGACGCTGCCGACGAATCGCTGCTCGAGGCGCTGCTGTCGGGGGAACACCGGGCGCTCGCGCGGACGATCTCGAAGATCGAGAACCGGTCGCCGGGCTATCGCGACCTCGTCTCGGCGCTCTACGCACACACGGGCGACGCCGACGTGATCGGGATCACTGGCAGTCCCGGCGCGGGCAAGTCGACGCTCGTCGACAAGCTCGCCGAGGAGTACCGCGACCGCGGCGAGACGGTCGGGATCATCGCGATCGACCCTTCCTCGCCGTTTACGGGCGGCGCGGTGCTCGGCGACCGCATCCGGATGGCCTCTACCGTCGGCGACATGGACGTCTTCGTCCGCTCGATGAGCGCCCGCGGCACGCTCGGCGGTCTCTCGACTGCGACCGCCGACGCGGTCAAGGCGATGGACGCCTTCGGCAAGGACAAGATCATCATCGAAACGGTCGGTGCCGGCCAGAACGAGATCGACATCGTCCGTACCGCCGACACCGTCGCCGTGCTGGTCCCGCCCGGCTCCGGCGACGACATCCAGACGCTGAAGGCGGGGATCCTCGAGATCGCCGACGTCTTCGTCGTCAACAAGGCCGACCGCGACGGCGCGGACCGCACGGTCCAGGAGCTTCGGGAGATGGTCCACCTCGGCGAGGAGAGCGGGATCGGTGGCGGCGGTGGCGGGCACCACGGTGCCGACGCGATGGCGGGCGGTAGCGGCGGGGTGCGGGCCGACGACGCCGATGGAGGCGGCGGCGAGGACGAAGGCTGGACGCCGCCGATCGTCGAAACGGTCGCCACGAAGGGAACCGGCGTCGAGCACTTCATCGACGAACTCGCCACCCACCGGACCTATCTCGTGGACTCCGGCACCCGCGCCAAGAAAGCCCGCCAGCGCTACGCCGAAGAGATCCGCACGCTGCTTCGCGAGGACGTCCACGCCCTGCTCGAGGACGAACTCGCCGACCGCGGCGGGATCGACGACCTCGCGGAGGCCGTTCGGCGGGGCGAGACCGATCCCTACGCCATCGCCAGCGACGTGCTCGCGCCAGTCGAGGCCTGCGTCGAGAACCTCGAGACCGGTCGAGACGCGGACTCGAGCGCGGAGTAGCGTCGGCGCTCGAGCAGGGCGGGCGGACAGGCATGAAACCATGCCCGCCCGACGGCTCCGTCGGGCGGCAGTCACTCGGATTATTACATCTAGTATCGCCCTCAAAAATCCATATCACGGTGGACACTGTTACTGTCTCACATGAACGAACAGGAACTCGTCCATCTCCACGCGTTGCTGTTCGAGCTACGGCTGTATCTCGAGCGGGAGGACATCGCGCCCCCTGACGCCTTCGACGACTACGACGCACAACCGGTCCGCCCGCCACACATCCACCGCCCGAAAGAAGCACACAAGAGAGCGATGGATCTCCTCCTGGTCGAGATCCGCGACCGCGTTCGGAGATCTTCCCGCCAGACGGCACCGTATTGACTTCCTCCCACGGCCGAAGCCGTGGGTTTTCTCGCGTCTCGCGTATCCGCTCGCGAACGAGCGATGTGGCGTCGGTAGACCCCCGGCCTCGAGATCGTCCGCCGTCTGCGGCCGCTATCCGCCGAATCCGCAGGCTCCTCGCCGTGTCCCGGTCCCAGCAGGTGCTGATCCCGAACCTGAAGTCTAAGGCCGTTGCCCGCTTACGGTCTCCTATGAACGCCCGAACAGTCCTCGGTGCGGCAGTGGGAACCGTCGCCGGCGCAGTCGTCGGCAACCGCCTCCTCCAGCGACGCGCGAGCGACCTCGAGAACCCGCTTCCCGGTATCGAACGGACGTATCGCTGGCGGGGAATCGAGACGACCTACACCGTCGCCGGCGATCCGAACGATCCGGACATGCTCTTGCTCCACGGGATCTACGCGGGTGCGAGCAGCCACGAGTTCGCCCCGATCGTCGAACGATTGGCCGAAGACTACCACGTCTACGCGGTGGATCTCCCCGGCTTCGGCCGTTCGGAGCGGCCGCCGCTCGTGTACTCCGGGTCCCTCTACGGCGAGTTCGTTCGCGACTTCGCGGACGAGCTCACCGACGAACCGATCGCCGTCGCCTCCTCGCTGACCGGCACCTTCGCCGTCGACGCCGCCGCCGAGACCGCGTTCGAACGCCTCGTCCTGATCTGTCCGACCGACGAGACGGGCGACGAGCGGCCGTGGGTCCGGACGCTCCTTCGGACGCCGATCGTCGGCACGACGCTGTACAACCTGCTCGCGAGCAAGCCGTCGATCCGGTACTTCTACGACCGGGACGGCTACTACGACGCCGACCGGATCAGCGACGAGGAGGTCGGCTACGCCTGGGACAGCGCCCACCAGCCCGGCGCGCGCTACGCCACCGCCTCCTTCGCCGCGGGCACGCTCGACCCCGAGTTCGACCTCGCGACGGAACTGGCCGCCCTCGAGACGCCGACCACGCTGGTCTGGGGCCGCGACGCTGAACTCGTCCCGCTCCGCGAGGGCCGGGACCTCGCCGAGGCCGCCGACCTCGACCTGGTCGTCATCGACTACGCGACCCAGCTGCCCCACGCCGAACACCCCGACAAGTTCGTCGAGTACCTGAGCGCCGAACTCCCGCGGGCCGGTCTCGGCAGCGACGAGTAACCGATCGAGTCGGCTGTTTCGCGCGTCACGCCGATCGTGGCCGAGTGAGAAAACGACCCGTTGTCGCTCGGACGACCCGGAGGCTACGCCGGGCGGAGTCCGATCACGCGTTCGCCCGTCGTCTCCGAAACCGTAATCTCGAGTGCGACCGTCTGTCCGGTTTCGACGTCGGCGACGTCGACGCCGACGACCTGCCCCGTCAGGCGGACGGGACCGAAGTCCACGACGGCCGTCGCGTACGGCGCGTCCTCTTCGAAGGCCGGCGTCGGGACGTGCGTGACGGTGTACGTCTGGATTTCGCCGGTATCGGGCAGGTCGCTCTCCTCGAGATCGGTCGACCCGCAGTCGGGGCAGACCCGACGGGGCGGCAGCGAACCGTGGCCGTTGGCACACTCGAGGTAGTAGGCGTCGCCCTCCTCGGCGGCGGTGAGCCACTCGTCGAAGCCGGCGTCGGCGACGTGTTCGGTGTCGCTCATCGGTCGACCACCTCCAGGACGTGAACGGTCGCACTCGCGACCGTGCCACCCGCGTTGTGGGCGACGCCGGTCGTCGCCCCGTCGACGTGCTTGCTGTTGGGGTGTTCGCCGGCCAGCAGATCGGTGACTTCGGCGATCTGAGACGCGCCCGTCGCGCCGACGGGGTGGCCTTTCGCCTTCAGCCCGCCCGAGAGGTTGATCGGCGTCTCGCCGTCCGCGGTCGTCCGGCCGTCGCGGGCCGCAGAGATCCCCTCGCCGATCGGTTCCAGATCGAGCGCCTCGAGCGCGAGCACTTCGGCGATCGTGAAGCAGTCGTGGACCTCCGCGAGGTCGACGTCACCGGCGTCGACGCCCGCGTCGGCGTAGGCCTCCTCGCCGGCCTCGCGTGCGGCGGGCGAGCGGGCGAGGTGCTCCCGGTCGTGCAGCGCCATCCGGTCGCCGCCCTGTCCGGTTCCCGTTATCGCAACCGGTGCCTCGAGGTCGTGGTTCGCGGCGTAGGACTCGCTCGTGAGCACGAGCGCGGACGCGCCGTCCGAGATCGGACAGGCGTCGTAGAGCCCGAGCGGTTCCGAGACCGGCGGGGCCTCGAGCGCGTCCGAAACCTCGATGGCGCGCTGATACTGGGCCTTCTCGTTGGTGAGGGCGTTCGCGTGGTTTTTGACCGCGATGTTGGCCAGGTCCTCGCGCTCGCCGCCGAACTCGTCGAAGTAGGCCTGGGCCATCAGCGCGTACGCGCCGGGGAAGGTCACCCCGGCCCGCACCTCCCAGAGGTCGTCCGCGGCGATCGCGAGCGCTTCGGTCGCGCCAGCGGTGCCGAGGTTGGTCATCCGCTCCGCGCCGCCGACGAGCAACACGTCGTTCTCGCCGTTACGGATCCGTTTGACCGCCTCGCGGACCGCGACGCCGCTCGAGGCGCACGCGGACTCGTAGCGGGTCGCCGGGGCTCGGACCCCCGCCGCTTCGGCCATCAAGGGCCCCTGATGGCCCTGATGTTCGGAGAGTTCGCCCATGAAGTTGCCGTAGAGGACGGCCTCGACGTCCTCCCGGGGGACGCCGCTGTCCTCGAAGGCCACGGTACTCGCTTCGGCGAAGAGATCTCGGCCGGTCCGTTCGGGGCTGTTCCCGAACGGTGTCAACCCTGTGCCTGCGACACGTACGTCACTCATGTACACAGACGTAGTGGACGACTCCGTTAATACCCCGCGGTTACGACCGCGACCGTTCGGACCGCTGAAACGACGCCGCCGCCAAACGGGCCGTCCGTTCGCAGTTCGCGGCAGCACGCCCATCGTTTCCGGGCGTTTATACCGCCCCATCACTCAGGTGCGGGCATGACAGCCCCGTTCGATCTGGACCTCCTGACGGAACTGACGGAGACGAGTGGCGTCCCCGGCTACGAGGATCGCGTTCGCGAGGTCGTCGTCAGGGAACTGGAACAGTCGGTCGACCGCGTCCGCACCGACGCGATGGGCAACGTCGTCGGGACGCTCGAGGGCGAGGGCGAGTATTCGGTCGCCGTCGCGGCCCACATGGACGAGATCGGCTTCATGGTCCGTCACGTCCGGGGCGACGAGGACGGCTACGGCTTCGTCGAACTCGAGGCACTCGGCGGCTGGGACGCGCGGGTCCTCAAGGCCCAGCGCGTGACGATTCACACCGACGACGAGGATATTCCGGCCGTTATCGGCTCGCCGCCGCCGCACACGCTGGACGACGAACAGCGAGAGAAGACCCCCGAGGTCGACGACGTCGTGGTCGATCCCGGCCTCCCCTACGAGGAACTCGCAGAGCGGGTCTCGCGCGGCGACCTCGTCACGATGGCTCAGACGACCGAGCGGGTCGGCGAGACGATCACCGGCAAAGCGCTCGACGATCGGGTCTGCCTGTTCGCCATGCTCGAGGCTGCCCGCCGCTTGCGCGACCCCGCGGCGACGATCCACTTCTGTGCGACCGTCCAGGAGGAAGTCGGCCTCCGAGGTGCCCGCGCCCTCGGCGTCGACATCGACCCCGACCTCGCGCTCGCGCTCGACGTCACCGTCGCCAACGACATCCCCGGCTTCGACGCCGGCGAGCACGTCACCGAACTCGGCGACGGCACCGCGATCAAGCTCAAGGACGGGAGCGTCATCACCAACCCGAAGCTCCACGAGCGGCTCCAGTCGATCGCCGAGGAGGAGGCGATCGACTACCAGCTCGAGATCCTGCCCGCCGTCGGCACCGACACCGCCGGCTTCCAACACACCGCCGGCGCGAAACCCGTCGGCGCGATCTCGATTCCGACACGGTATCTACACACCGTCACCGAGACCGCTCACGTCGACGACATCGCGGGCACGATCGACCTGCTCGAGGCGTTCCTCACGGCCGAAGACGGCTCGTTCGATTACACACTTTAGTTTCACTTCGGTCACGGAACTCCTTTAGGGTGGGCTCGCCAACGACTGGCCAATGACGCGGGTACTCCACACGGGCGATACCCACATCGGGTACCAGCAGTACAACTCGCCCGAGCGACGACGGGACTTTCTCGAGGGGTTTCGGAACGTCGTCGACGACGCGGTCGAAGACGACGTCGACGCGGTGATTCACGCCGGCGACCTCTTTCACGACCGCCGGCCGAGTCTGGTCGACCTCCAAGGAACCGTCGACGTCCTCCGGACGCTCGCCGACGCGGATATTCCCTTTCTCGCCGTCGTCGGTAACCACGAGTCGAAACGCGACGCGCAGTGGCTCGATCTCTTCGCGGATCTCGGACTCGCGACCCGGCTGGGCGCGGACCCGGTCGTCGTCGACGACGTCGCCGTCTACGGGCTGGACTTCGTGCCCCGATCCCGGCGCGACGATCTCGAGTACGTGTTCGAGCCGGTGCCCGACGCGGCCGATCACGCGACCCTCGTGAGCCACGGCCTCTTCGAGCCCTTCGCACACGCGGACTGGGACACCGAGACCGTCCTCGCGGAGTCGCCCGTCGACTTCGATGCCGTCCTGCTGGGCGACAACCATGACCCGGGCACCGCGGAGGTGCTGGACACCTGGGTCACCTACTGCGGGTCGACCGAGCGCGCGAGCGCCAGTGAACGCGAGGACCGGGGCTACAACCTCGTCGACTTCGCGGACGACGGGGTCGGAATCAGTCGCCGCGGGCTCGACTCGACGCGCGAGTTCGTCTTCGTCGACGTGGAACTCGCGGCCGACGAGGGGGTCGACCGCGTTCGGGAACGCGTCCGCCAGCACGACCTCGCGGACGCCGTCGTCATCGTCACCGTCGACGGCGAGGGACGCCCCATCGCGCCGGCCGCGATCGAGGAGCTCGCGATCGACCGCGGGGCGCTCGTCGCCCGCGTGAACGACCGCCGGGACCTCCCGGACGAAGACGACGACGTCTCCGTGAGCTTCGCCGACCCGGACGACGCCGTCCGCGAACGGGTGCGCGAACTGGGGCTCAGCGAAGCGGCACTCGAGATCGACGAAACCGTCCGGAGCGGCGACCTCGCCGACGCGAACGTCCGCGAGTCGGTCGAGCGGCGGGTCCGCGACCTGCTCGAGGACGGCGAGTCGGCGTTCGAGCCCGCGCCGGAGCGCGAACCGGGCGACGAGGACGTGACGACGGTCGCCGATCAGCTCGCAGCCGAGTCCGACTCCGCGACGGACGCGGCCGCTGACGGCGACGGAGCGGCCGACCCGGATACGACCGCGTCAGCGGCCGACGCCAACACCGACACGGATGTGGCGACCGATGCCGACACGGGCGCGGCGGACGACGCCGGCGACGAACCCGCCGACGCGGACACCGCCTCGCTGGGTGATTTCGCGTGAGGGTCGACCGCGTCCGCCTCATGAACTTCAAGTGCTACGACGACGCGGATCTCTCGCTCGAGCGCGGCGTCACCGTCGTCCACGGCGTCAACGGCAGCGGGAAGTCGACGCTGCTCGAGGCGGTCTTCTTCGCGCTCTACGGCTCGAAGGCTCTGGACGATCGGACGCTCGACGACGTCATCACGACCGGCGAGGAGGACGCCGAGGTCGAACTGTGGTTCACCCACGACGACCGCGAGTACCACGTCGAGCGCCGCCTCAAGCTGCGCGGGGACCGTGCGACCACGACCAAGTGCGTCCTCGAGACGCCGACGGCCGCGATCGAAGGGGCGCGGGACGTCCGCCGCGAGGTGACCGAACTCCTGCGGATGGACGCCGAAGCGTTCGTCAACTGCGCGTACGTCCGGCAGGGCGAAGTCAACAAGCTCATCCACGCCTCGCCGAGCGACCGTCAGGACATGATTGACGACCTCCTCCAACTGGGCGCGCTCGAGGACTACCGCGAGCGGGCCAGCGAGGCACGACTGGGCGTCAAGACCGTCCTCGACGGCCAGCGCGAGGTCCTCGAGGACGTCCGCAAGCAGGTCGACCAAAAGGAGGCGAAGGACCTCCACGAGCGACTGAACGGCCTCGAGTCGCGCCGCGACGAGGTCACCGACGAAATCGACCACTACGAGACGCAGCGCGAGCAGGCCCGGGACACCCTCGAGACCGCCGAAGACGTCCTCGAGCGCCACGAGGAGACCCGCGCCGAGATCGACGAACTCGACGACGAGATCGCGGCACTGCGATCGAAGATCGCCGAGACCGAGCGCGAGCGCGAGGACGCGACCGACGAAATCGGCGAGCTCCGCGAGCGTCGGGAGGAGCTTGCAGCCGAGCGCGACGACCTCCTCGAAACCGTCGATCTCGAGGACGGCGATCCGGACGCGGACGCCGTTCGGGACCGCATCGCGGCTCTCGAGGCCCGCGACGAGGAACTCCGCGACGACCTCGAGGACGTTCGCGTGACGATCACGGAAGGGAACAACGAGATCGAACGGCTCCGCGAGGAAGCGACCGCCCTCGACGAGGAGGCCGAGCGCGCTCGCGAGGAGGCCGCCGACCTCGACGACCGGATCGAGTCCGACGAGGAGACGATCGCCGACCGCGAGGGGAACCTCGACGAGCTCGAGGAGTCGATCGACGCGGCGCGGGCGGTCTTCGACGACGCGGCGATCGAATTCGGCGGCGCGGCGTCGTCCCTCGACGAACTCGAGACCGAGCGCGACGAACTAGCGTCCGAAATCGGCGACCTGACGGCCGATATCCGAGCCGCGGAGAACGCGATCGAGGAGGGCGAACGCCTGCTCGAGGAGGGGAAGTGTCCCGAGTGCGGCCAATCGGTCGAGAACTCGCCCCACGTCGACGTGCTGGACGAGCGCCGGGAGGAGCTCGCCGACCTCGAGGCCGAACGCGAGGCGCTCGAGGCAGAGCGCGACGAGATCGACGAGCGGATCGACCGCGCCGAGGAGCTGCGAGAGGCCGAGCGGCGAGTCGACCGGCTCGAGGAGAACCGCGACAACGTCGAGCAGTTGCTCGCGGAGAAACGCGAGACGCTGGCCGACCGGCGCGACCAGCGCGATCAGCGCCGCGACGACGCGGCGACCGCCGAGGCCGAGGCCGAGGAGAAGCGGTCCGCGGCCGCGGAGCGGGAAGCCGAGGTCGCCGATGCGCGGGCCGAACTCGGCGAGATCAACACCGAACGTGGGGAGATCAAGGAGACCCTCGAGACCCTGACTCGCGTCTCGGAAATCGCCGACGAGCGGGCCGCCCTCGAGAGCGACCTCGAGACCCTCCGCGAGCGGCGGCGGGACTGGGTGACGATGAACGACGAGCGCCGGGAGACGCTCTCGGCGAAGCGCGACCGCAAGCGCGATCTCGAGTCGGCGTTCGACGAAGAGCGGGTGGAAACCGCCCGCACGGACAAGGAAAACGCCGAGCAGTACATCGAACAGGTCGACGAGAAGCTCGCGGAGCTCGCGGAGCGACGCGACGAGATCCAGAACGCGATCGGCGCGGTCGAGAACGAACTCGCGGAGCTCGAGCGGCTCCGCGAGCGCCTCGAGACCGTCGAGGATCGGTGCGATCGGCTCGAGTCGCTGTACGACGAGGCCGAGACGCTGCAGACCACCTACGGCGACCTGCGGGCGGAACTGCGCCAGCGCAACGTCGAGACCCTCGAACGGTTGCTCAACGAGACGTTCGATCTGGTCTACCAGAACGACTCCTACGCGGCGATCGATCTCGACGGCGACTACCGGCTGACGGTCTACCAGAAGGACGGCGAAGCCCTCGAGCCCGAGCAGCTTTCGGGCGGCGAGCGGGCGCTGTTCAACCTCAGCCTGCGGTGTGCGATCTATCGGTTGCTCGCCGAGGGCGTCGAGGGGACGGCCCCGATGCCGCCGCTGATCCTCGACGAGCCGACCGTCTTCCTCGATTCGGGTCACGTCACCCAACTGGTCTCGCTGGTCGAATCGATGCGCGATCTGGGGGTCGAGCAGATCGTCGTCGTCAGCCACGACGAGGAGCTCGTCGGGGCGGCCGATTCGATCGTCCGCGTCGAGAAAGACGCCACGTCGAACCGCTCGCGACTCGAGCGCGGGGAACCGCCGGAAGCGGCGCTGCTCGCGTCGGAGTAGCGTCGGTTCCATCGAACGCTATCGGCGGTGCCGTTTCGACCGCCGATGGAGCGAGACGGTGCGACCTCGGCCGCGCTCACAGCCGTTCCTCGGCCGGACGCCGGAGGTGGACATAGAGGAGTGTGCCCAGGACGCCCGGGACGATACCGATCAGGAGAAGAACGAATATCGTTCCGCTGATCGACACCGGATGGTCGATGTCGCGGCGACGCGCGTCACGATAGACGAGAACCGGAACGGCGGTGGCGACGGCGAACAGGACGATCAGTTCCGGCGGCCCCAGCGGAACGTTCAGCGCAGCCACAGGATCGACGAACACGGACCGAGTCTCTCGTCACATCTATAACTATTTTCTTATTCGTGGGTGAATTATACGGACGAGTTGGGAGCCGTTTCTGGATTCGTCCGAAGCCGTGTCACGAATCGTCCGACGGAGCGTCCCCCGTTTTTCGCGCGCCAGTTCGAATTGCCTCGAGTGCGGTCTCACACGTCTCGGTCACCCGATAGCCGCGCTCGCCGGCGACGTCGGCCTCCTCGAGCAACCCTGCAGCGGAGAGGATCGTGAGTCGGCCGTGCAAGTCGCTCTCACAGAAGTCGGAGGCGTCGAGCAGGGTGCGGACGCCGAGCGGCCCCCGTTCCGAGAGCTCGACCAGGAGACCCAGCGTCTCCTCGTCGTGGACGTTGGTCAGCAGCGTCAGGACCGGATCGCTCACGCGTCGCGCGGCCGTCTCGAGGGCGGATTCCTCGCCGACGGACTCGAGGCGGTCGTTCTGGATGTAACACTCGTTGCCGTTTTCCGGGTCACGGACGAGACTCGCGCTGTCCGATCGCTTGAGAAGCAGGTACCGTCTGCCGGTGTCGTCCTCGACTGTTTTCATGGGGTCGTTCGGGGTCGGTAGCCGTTATTGGTGCCCGTCTTCCGAAGTAGTTTCGGCCGGGTCGGTCGACCGCGAGGCGGCATCGTTCGCGTCGAAATCCGTGTCGTCTTGCTCGTCGATATCGTGTTCGGGCTCGGTGTCCTCGTCGCGCCGGAATTCTCTGTATCGGCGGCCGGCCAGCCCGAACAGCGCGACGCCCGCGGCGACGAGTATCGCGCTGTGAGTCAGCCTGCCCTCGAAGATCAGCAGCAACAGCCCGAGGGAAACGAACAGAACGGCGGCGTTGAGAACCAGCACCGTCACCCAGAACGTCTGGAGGACGTCGGCGGGAACGTCCGTTTCGGCAGTGGATGGCTCGATCGCGTTCGAGAGGTCGCCCAGATCGTCGTCCGGACCGTCGTCTCCGGGTGAGACCTGCGGGATCGTCAGCCCGTCGCTCTCGGGATCGTAAAACTCCGCTTCCGGATCCCACTCCTCGGGCTCGTTCTCGGTCCGGTCGAATACCACATTCGGGTCGATGTGCAGCGGGAGGAAAAACGTTCGCTTCGCGAACGCCGTCAGGCCAACTCCTCGAGGGTGAGGGTTCGGGAGGTCTCTACCCAGGCGAGCGGGTTCTCGGCGTCGTAGAAGACGACGCCGTCCTCCGTCTCGTAGGACTCGATCGTCGCGGTCCCCTCGGGCTCACTACTCGGTTCGCTCCGATTCGTCGCGTCGTCGTTTAGATGAGTGGACACGTCGATCACCTGGTGCTATGGTATGTGTTACCACGTTATATGTCTTGTTGCTCCCGCAAGCGCTCGCGGGTCGCGAAACGGCGACCGAATTCTACCTGGATCACTGCTATGGGGGCCTCCGTTCCGCCCAGTCGGTACCGCACCGCGAACGTGTCGACTCGAGGGCGTTTCGTGGCCCGTTCGGACGTCGACGACCGAGCGCGGCCGATCGGCGGGGTGTGGCGGATCGGACGTCTCGTGGCGACACCCCGTCTCGGTCGGCTCGCCTCGAAACACCTGTGCGACGGCGGTACGCGGTCGGGGATTGCAGGGGTTTTTATCCGCCGACTGCAAATCTCGGTATCATGACTGAGGCGGGCCAGACCGGACTCGCGGAGTTCGGCGGCGACTCCGACGAGACCGACGACCGGCCGGCGGAAGAGGCGGTTGCCGTCGCCGGCAACGGCGGATCGAACGCCGCGGAGGTGATCGACGTCGTCGAGGAGACGCTCCCCGAGCCAGAGGGCGACCTCGAGCTCGCGGTGATGCAGGTCGACTACACGATCGTCGGCTACGGCGACGAGGAGCGACCGATCATGCACGTGTTCGGACGGACGTCCGAGGGCGAACTCGAGCACGTGCAGGTAGTCGGCTTCAGGCCGTACTTCTACGCGCCGACGGAGACCCTCGAGCGGCCGCCCGAGGAGCAGTACGATCGGCTGACGGGGAGTCGAGAGTACGGCTCGGACGGCGAGCCCTACGAGAGCATCCGGGGCGAGAAGCTCACCCGCATCTTCGGACAGACACCCCGCGACGTCGGGCAGGTCCGCGACGACTTCGAGCACTACGAGGCCGACATCCTGTTCCCGAACCGGTTCCTGATCGACAAGGACATCCGGAGCGGCATTCGAGTCCCCGAGCGCCGCGCCGAGGACGATTCGCTGGTCGTCCCCCACGACGAGGTCGAAGCGACGGACGTCGACGCGGAGCCGCGAGTCTGTACCTTCGACATCGAGGTCGACGACCGCCAGGGGTTCCCCGAGGACGGCGAGGAACCGATCGTCTGTCTCACCAGCCACGATTCGTACGACGACGAGTACATCATGTGGCTCTACGAGGCCCCGATCGGCGAGGGGGAAATCCCCACCGAAATCGACGACTACGATCCGATCGAGGGTGCGATCGACCACGAAGTACGGAGCTTCGAGGCGGAGGAGGCGATGCTCGAGGCCTTCATCGAGTACGTCGAGCGGACCGACCCGGATATCCTTACGGGCTGGAACTTCGAGGACTTCGACGCGCCGTACTTCCTCGACCGCCTCGAGGAACTCGGGGGCCCCCACCACGACTTCGACCTCTCGATCGATCGCCTCTCTCGCGTCGACGAGGTCTGGCGGAGCAACTGGGGCGGTCCCGACATCAAGGGTCGCATCGTCTTCGACCTCCTCTATGCCTACCAGCGGACGGTCTTCTCCGAACTCGACTCCTACCGGCTCGACGCCGTCGGCGAAGCGGAACTCGGCGTCGGAAAGGAGCGGTACGCCGGCGACATCGGTGATCTCTGGGAGGGCGATCCGACGAAACTGCTCGAGTACAACCTCCGGGACGTCGAGCTCTGCGTCGAACTCGATCGCCAGCAGGAGATCATCGCGTTCTGGGACGAGGTGCGCTCGTTCGTCGGCTGTAAACTCGAGGACGCGCCGACGCCGGGAGACGCGGTCGACATGTACGTCCTCCACGAGGCGTACGGCCGATTTGCCCTGCCCTCGAAGGGGCAACAGGAAGCCGGCGAGGAGTACGAGGGCGGTGCGGTGTTCGAACCGATCACGGGCGTCAAGGAGAACGTGACGGTACTCGACCTGAAGTCGCTGTATCCGATGTGTATGGTGACGGTCAACGCCTCGCCCGAGACGCGGGTCGACCCGGCCGAGTACGACGGCGAGACGTTCGTCGCCCCGACCGAACCCGAGCCGACCCACTTCCGCAAGGAACCCGACGGCGTCATGCGGGAGATGATCAACGAACTGCTGGCCGAACGCGAGGAGAAGAAATCGCAGCGCAACCAGTACGAACCGGGCACCAGGGAGTACGAGCAGTACGACCGACAGCAGGGCGCGGTGAAGGTCATCATGAACTCGCTGTACGGCGTCTCCGGCTGGGAGCAGTTCCGACTGTACGACAAGGAAGCGGCGTCCGCGATCACCGCCACTGGTCGCGAAGTGATCGAATTCACCGAGACTGCCGCGAGCGAGATCGATTACCGAGTCGCGTACGGGGATACGGACAGCGTCATGCTCGAACTCGGCCCCGACATCTCGAAAGCGGACGCGCTCGAGCAGTCGTTCGAGATCGAGGAGTACATCAACGGCCGCTACGACGACTTCGCGCGCGAAGATCTGAACGCCGAAGACCATCGGTTCCAGATCGAGTTCGAGAAGCTCTACCGGCGGTTCTTCCAGGCCGGGAAGAAGAAACGCTACGCGGGCCACATCACCTGGAAGGAGGGCAAGGACGTCGACAACGTCGACATCGTCGGCTTCGAGTACCAGCGCTCGGACATCGCCCCGATTACCAAGGAGGTCCAGCACCGGGTCATCGAGATGATCGTCCGCGAGGGCGACGTCGAAGGCGCGAAGGAGTACGTCAACGGCATCATCGAGGACGTCCTGGCGGGCGAGATCTCGCTCGAGGAGATCGCGATTCCGGGCGGAATCGGCAAGCGGCTGGACAACTACGATACCGACACGGCACAGGTCAGAGGCGCGAAGTACGCGAACCTGCTGCTCGGCACCAACTTTCAGCGTGGGAGCAAACCCAAGCGGCTCTACCTCGACCGCGTCGATCCCTCGTTCTTCGAGCGACTCGAAGCCGAGGAGGGGTTCGACGCCCGCACCGACCCCCTCTACGGCGCGTTCAAGCGCGATCCCGACGTCATCTGCTTCGAGTACGAGGACCAGATCCCCGAGGAGTTCGCGGTCGACTACGAGACGATGCTCGAGAAGACGCTACAGGGGCCGATCGAGCGGATCCTCGAGGCGCTGGATATCTCGTGGAACGAAGTGAAGAGCGGGCAGGAGCAGAAGGGATTAGATAGCTTCATGTAAGCTATCGGGACGTCTCGTTCCGCCGTCTGGGCCGAGAGTTTCCCGGCCGGCCCGCGGAGCCCCACCGTTCGAGGGCCTCGGTCGGACACAACGCGAGTTTTCCTTTCAACAAATTATTTTGCTATTGCGAGACCGTATCCAATTGGATACGAAACCGTTATCAGTCATACGACCCACCGTTTAGACGACAGAATACTATGGCACGTCTCGAACTACGCAACCTGCATGCGGAAGTCGCGGAGGGCGACGAGAAAATTCTCGAGGGGGTAACCCTCGAGGTCGAGTCGGGCGAGATCCACGCCCTGATGGGGCCAAACGGCTCCGGGAAGTCGACGACCGCGAAGGTCATCGCCGGCCACCCCGCCTACGAGGTCACCGAGGGCGAGGTTCTGCTCCACCTCGAGGACGAGGAGTTCGGCGAAGACATCGAGATCGACGCGGACCAGCGCACCTGGGACCTGCTCGACCTCGAGCCCAACGAGCGCGCCGCGCTCGGCATCTTCCTCGGCTTCCAGTACCCGGCCGAGATCGAGGGCGTCACGATGACGAACTTCCTCCGGACGGCGCTGAACGCCAAGATCGAGGAGCGCGAGGAGCTCTTCGAGGGGGACGAGGGCGACGCCGAGGAGGAGGACGACGGCTTCGAGACCTCGCCGATGGAAGGCCCCGCGGACGAGGGTGACGTCGGCGTCGCCGAGTTCCAGGGAATCCTCCAGGAGAAGATGGAGCAACTGGAGATGGACGAGAAGTTCGCCCAGCGCTACCTCAACGCCGGCTTCTCCGGCGGGGAGAAGAAGCAGAACGAAGTGCTGCAGGCCGCCATCCTCGAGCCCTCGATCGCCGTCCTCGACGAGATCGACTCCGGGCTCGACATCGACCGACTGCAGGACGTCTCCAACGGGATCAACGCGCTGCGCGACGAGCAGGGCACCGGGATCCTTCAGATCACCCACTACCAGCGCATCCTCGACTACGTCGAACCCGATCACGTCCACGTGATGCTCGACGGACAGATCGCCAAGAGCGGCGGTCCCGAACTCGCGGAGAAGCTCGAGGACAAGGGGTATGACTGGGTCCGCGACGAAGTCTACGGCACTGCGTAACCGGATTTGGCTAGAACAACCGTAATAACGCTACGGCCGTAAACACAACTACATCAACCAATGAGTTCCGATCAAGACCACCTACAAGAGACAGACACCGAGGCCCGGTTCGAGTTCAAGAAAGAGGAGAACGCCGCGGTCAAATCCGACAAGGGCCTGACCGAGGAGGTCATCCGTATGATCTCCGAGGACAAGGACGAGCCCGACTGGATGCTGGAGCGCCGGCTGCGTGCGCTCAAGCAGTACCAGAACATGCCGATGCCGTCCGGCTGGCCCGGCATGCCCGACCTCTCCGAGCTCGACGTCGAAGAGATCGTCCCCTACATCCGCCCGGACGTCGACAAACGCGAAGGCGTCGACGACTGGACGGAGCTGCCAGACGACATCAAGGACACGTTCGACAAGCTCGGCATTCCGGAAGCCGAGAAGAACGCCCTCTCGGGCGTCGGCGCCCAGTACGAGTCCGAGGTCGTCTACCAGAACATGCAGGAGCGCTGGGAGGAGAAGGGCGTCGTCTTCTGCAACATGGACGAGGCCGTCCGGGAGCATCCCGAGCTCGTCAAAGAGCACTTCATGACGACCTGCGTGCCGCCGAGCGACAACAAGTTCGCCGCGCTGCACGGAGCCGTCTGGTCCGGCGGGAGCTTCGTGTACGTCCCCGAGGGCGTCACCGTCGAGATGCCCGTTCAGGCGTACTTCCGGATGAATTCGGAAGGAATGGGGCAGTTCGAGCACACGCTCATCATCGCCGAAGAGGGCTCGGAAGTCCACTACATCGAGGGCTGTTCCGCGCCCAAGTACGGTACCCACAACCTCCACTCGGGCGGCGTCGAGGTCTTCGTCGGCGAAGACGCTCACGTCCAGTACTCGACCGTGCAGAACTGGTCGAAGAACACGTTCAACCTGAACACCAAACGCGCCATCTGCGAGGAGAACGGCACGATGGAGTGGGTCTCGGGCAGCATGGGGTCGAAAGCGACCATGCTCTACCCGTGTACGATCCTCAAGGGTCGCGGCTCGACCGACACCCACATCACCATCGCCTTCGCGGGCGAGGGCCAGGACATCGACACCGGCGCGAAAGTCTACCACAACGCGCCCGACACGAGCTCGACCATCGAGTCCAAGTCGATCTCCAAGGACGGCGGCCGCACCAACTACCGCGGCCTCGTTCACATCGCCGACGGCGCCGAGAACTCCTCGACCGCCGTCGAGTGTGACGCCCTGATGTTCGACAACGAGTCCACGTCGGACACCATGCCGTACATGGAGATCGAGGAGTCGAAGGTCGACGTCGCTCACGAGGCGACCGTCGGCAAGATCGGCGACGAGGACATCTTCTACCTCCAGTCGCGCGGACTGGACGACGACGACGCCAAGAAGATGATCGTCGCCGGCTTCATCGAGCCGATCACGGAGGAACTACCGATCGAATACGCGGTCGAACTCAACCGTCTCATCGAACTCGAGATGGAGGGAAGCCTCGGATAATATGAGCACGCAGGTACACGCTAATCTGACGGCAGAACAGGTACGCCAAATTTCGGGCGACCTCGACGAGCCCGAGTGGCTTCTCGAGATCCGTCTCGAGGCCCTCGACGCGCTCGAGGAGCTCGACATGCCCGACGTCATCCGAACGCCGGGTCGGGACTGGACGAACCTCCACGACCTGGACTTCGAGTCCCTCGTCGATCCGCTGAACGCGGCCGAGGACAAGGATCAGATCGGTCCCGACGAGGCCGACGTCCTGTCGTGGGCCGAGGCCGTTCAGGAGCACGAGGACCTCCTGCAGGAGCACTTCGGCAGCATCGTCGATCCCCAGGAGAACTACCTGACGGCGCTGTCGACGGCGCTGTTCAGCACCGGAACCGTCATCTACGTCCCCGAGGGCGTCGACGCCGAGGACGTCACGGTCCGGACCGAGCAGAACTCCCGTTCGCTGTTCAACTACACGCTCGTCGTCACCGAGGAATCGAGTTCGGTGACGATCCTCGAGCGCCAGTCGACCGGCGCGGAACAGGACGAGCAGTACTACAGCGGGATCGTCGAAGTCGCCGCCGGTGAGAACAGCTACGTCCAGTACGGCAGCCTCCAGAACCTCTCGGAGGAGGCCTACAACTTCACCGTCAAGCGCGGCGTCACCGATACCTACGCCACGATCGACTGGATCGAGGGCAACCTCGGGACGCAGCTGACCAAGACGGAAGTGTCGACCGAACTTCGCGGCGACTCCTCGGAGACGCAGATCGTCGGTGCCTTCTACGGCCACAACGACCAGCACTTCGACCTCGACGCGAAGGTCTGGCACCGCGCCGAGCACACGACCGCGGACCTCGTCACTCGCGGCGTCACCGACGACGTCGCTCGCTCGGTCTACGAGGGCGTTCAGGACGTCGGCGCGGACGCCTGGGACACCAGCTCCTACCAGCGTGAGAACACGCTGATGCTCTCCGACGAGAGCGAGGCGGACGCCTCACCGAAGCTGATCATCAACAACCACGACACCGAAGCCAGCCACTCCGCGACGGTCGGCCAGATCGACGCGGAGGACCTGTTCTACATGACCTCCCGCGGTGTCGACCCACGTGCCGCTCGCAACATGCTCGTCGAGGGCTTCTTCGTGCCCGTCCTCGAGGAGGTCGACGTCGACGAACTCCGCGACGACCTCGAAGCGCTGATCGGCGCACGGCTTCGCCAGCGCGACTGAGCTCCCGCGTCGCGGTCGCCCCGTTTCGGTGCCGGCTACCCGTTTTGGCCGCCCGTTCTCCGAGACGACTAAGTAACAGCGGCTCTCTTGTCACGATATGAGTCTGGGACAGCGTGTCTCGAGCGACCACCAGCTGACCCGATTGCTACAGATCGGCGTCGTGCTGGAGGAACTCGTCGAGTCACGCGCCGCCCACCACATCGAGTCGCTCCCTCCCGAGGAGCGGGCGGCGTTCGACGCGGAGGTGGAAGAGTTGCTCGCGGAGGCCGCCGCGGAGTCGGCCGAACACCGCGAGCGACTCGAGGCGCTGATCGACGATCTCGAGGCGGAGACGGTCGGATACGAGGAGATCAACGCGCTGGTCGACGCCCAGTACGGGCCGCCGGAGGACACGGACGGCGTCCTCTACGATCAGCTGGCGAACGAGGAGACGGCGTACAAGTTCTACGACGATCTGATACAGGCGATCGAGGCCTCGGACGCCGAGTTCGCCGTCGACCGCGACCGGTTGCTCGAGACGCTGTCCGCCATCCGCGAGGAGGAAAAGGAGGGAGTCGAGGAAGTGACCGAGATCATGGAGCACAGAGCATGATCGTGCCGACGGAGACGACACCGGCACCGGCACCGGCAGCGGCTGTGGCGGTCGGTGGGACGCCGTTCGAAGTGCGAATCGACTCCCGGGATCGCGCACACCGGCGAGGGACCGACGCGGCACGCAGTGCGACCGACGGCGACGGAGGGACGCAATGAACACCGCAGATCAATATCTCAAGGCGATCTATCTGGCACAGCGAATCGAGGACGGCCCCGCATCGACCGGCACGCTCGCGGACCTGCTCGAGGTGAGCCCGGCCAGCGTCAACGAGATGATCGGCAAGCTCGAGGACCGCGAACTCGTCGACCACGAGAAGTACAAGGGTGCCAGTCTAACCGACGAGGGGCTCGAGCGCGCTCACAACGCGCTCCAGACGTACTGTATCATCGAGCGGTTCCTCGCGAACGTTCTCGAGGTCGAGGAGTTTCGCGACGAGGCCCGCGCCCTCGAGAGCGTCATCGACGATACCGTCGCGGAGCGTCTCGACACGATCATCGACCGCCCCGAGCAGTGTCCCGACTGTTTCGACCCCGAAGCGGACTGCTGTGAGTTACTCGAGATCGAGGCGGGCGGTCGCGCGGACTGAGTTCGCAGAGCGGCACCGCTACGTCTGCTCGGACGGCGGTCGGTCACCGAATCGGACATAGGTTCGCCCGACGATGGCGGCAGCCGCGAGGGCGACGACGATCACAGCGCCGAGACCGATCGGAAACGACTGCGAGTCGCCGGTCCAGTCCGATTCGAACACGTCAGCGTAGTAGTTCGCGACCGCCGCGCCGTGCAGCGCGACCAGTACCTCGCGGTTGTTCTCCAGCGAGTTCGCGTTCCAGTTCGCGCTGCCCACGATCGCTGTCTCCCGATCGATCACGACGCCCTTGGCGTGGATCTTTTCGAACCGGTCGGTGTCTTCGAGGAGCCGAACCTCGAGCGGGAGGTCCTCGCGGTCGGCCACACGTTCGAGGTCCGCGGCCAGCGCTTCGTTCTCGTCGGCGTTGTACCGCGTCGACCCGAGCAGAATCCGAACGTCGACGCCGCGGCGGGCCGCGTCGATGGTCGCCTCGAGCAGGGACACGTCGGCGGCGATACTGGGTTGGAGAACGAGGAGTTCGTCGTCGGCGCTGGCCAGCAACTCCTGCAACCGCTGCTCGGCGTTGTCCGGTGCGAGCAGGAGTTCGGCCGAGTCGACTGGGACTGTCGCGGGTTCGTGAGTCGTCGGGAACTCGGGGGCCGGCGTGGAGAAGACAGGTCCCTCGTCCTCGACGAACGAGGTGTTGGCGCGGTAGGCCGGCCCAGATAGCGTGTCACGCCCCTCGAAATCGGTCCGAAAGACGGACGCGAGGTCCGCGGCGAAGTGATCGTCCTCGAGTCGAACGCCCCAGCCACGGCTACTCTCACCGCCGACGCCCGCGGGCTTCCAGTTCTCGGTAGTGATCAGGACGTGGTCGTCGGCAACGGCGTACTTGGGATGGTGGTATCGATAGCGCGACCCCTCACCGCCGATGGCTCGCACCTCGACGCCGCCGGCCTCGAGCGTCTCGAGGACCTCCGCGGTCGCTGCCGGCGTGCCGCCGACCGGACTCGCCTCGAGGAGGACAGCGACCTCGACCCCGCGCTCGGCCGCGTCTACGAGGTCGGCGGCGATCGCCTCGGAGGTGACGGTATAGCCGGCAAGCAGGAGTCGGTCGTCGGCCGATCGGAGCGTGTCCCGCGGTATCTCCGGCGCGTCCGGGAGGACGAACGCCGTGGCCTCGTCGACTGCGGTACGCGAGACGGGGAGACAGGTGGCATCTCGGGGCCACCACTGGCCGCGAGCGGGCGTGCTGTCGATCGCGTCGTCGCTATCGGTGTCGTCGGTGGCGTCGGACTCCGATCGGTACCAGCGTTCGGCGGACCGCGCCCGGTCGTACGATACCGCGTCGACCGCGGCCGTCGCGTTTCGCAGTCGCAGGTCGTCGCCGTCGTTCGCCAGTGCGAGATGTCCCTCGAGTTCGAGCACCGGCGTCTCCGTCAGCGTTGCCGTGACGTTCGGGGCCACGCTGAGCGCGACGCGGCCGGAAACCGTCTCGTTCGGTAGCGAGACCGTCGTGTGGCCGTCCGTCAGCGTGTAGTTCCCGAGCGGGGTTTCCGGGGGCGTCTCGAGGACGACGAACTCACCGGCGTTGCCGTCGGTGGTGGGGTTCGGGGCGAGGGTGACGATCCGCGGGCTCGTCGCCGAACCGGTACCGGGAGGTGCCACCGTCTCGTCCGCAGTTGCCGCCGTGTCGTCCGCCCGCGGGGGACAGGCGAGGTCGGTCGCGTTCACGTCCGGCGATGCGGTCGCTCGAGCGGTCGACCGGTCGGCAGCCGACGGTCCGTCGGTGACCGGGAAGCTCGCACCGATCGCGGCACTCCCGACGAGACAGCAGGCGACGACTGCGGCGAGGGTGAGGGTAGTCCGGCGGATGTCCATCGCTCCGTCTGGCCGCGTGTCCGTACATAAAATCTCGGAGTCGATGCCGGTCTCGCCTGCTGCTCGGCCACCGGGAGGTGGTTCCTCCCGTCTCGCGTGGCTCGAGCGGTCCGAACGACTCGCGGGCGCGGGACGCGTAGCTCGAGAGCGGCTCGCTTCTCGCGCCGTCGAAAACGGGGCTCGTCGCCCGGTCGTCAGGCCGCGGGCTCGAGGTCGGCGTTCTCGGCTTCGGCCTGGACGAGATACGCGCGGTCGTCGCCGTAATCGGCGACGATCTCGCGGGCGTCTTCGGTGCCGATCCGGTTGAGCGCCCACGCGGCGCTGGCTCGGACGCGATCGGACTCGTCGTCCGCGAGGACGTCCGCGAGCGGGTCGATGGCGCGGGTGTCGCCGATCAGCCCGAGCGCGCGGGCGGCCCAGCTGCGGACGTCGGCCTCGTCGGCGACGAGCTGCTGGGCGATCGGCTCGACCGCGTCTTCGGCACCGATTTCGCCGAGGGCGCGGAAGGCCGGCTGCTGGAGGTTCGGGTTGGAGTCGACGTAGTCGACCAGCGTGTCGACGATCTCCTCGTCGTCGACGCCGATCTTGCCGAGGATTCGCATCGCGGCCTGGTCCCGGCGGTTGGCCTTCTGGAGCATCGGGTCGATGGCCTCCTCGGGCCCCATTCGTTCGAGGGCCTCCATGCAGTGTTCCTCCATGTAGTCGGAGTCGAACGTCTCGAGCGCGAGGAGGATCATGTCGACGTTGCCCTGCTTCTCGTGGACCTTGAGTGCGTGCCACTCCGGCGGGAAGTCCTTGACGTGGTCGAGCACGTCGTAGTACCCTTCGCGGCGGAGCTGTTCGCGGACCTCGAGGTCGGTCCACTCGGTGGCGTTGTCGACGTCGCTCTCCAGCTGGTCGGTCGCCTCGAGCAGGCCGGCGATCGTTTCGGCGTCGTCATCCGCATCGAGGGCGGCGGCGTCGACGGCGTCGGCCGCGTCGTCGAGGGTTGCCTCGAGCTGGTCGGCGACCGTCTCGCCCTCGTTGACCAGCGTGACCGAGCTCCCCAGCAGGTCGTTCAGTTCGTCGAGGAAGTCGTCGATCGCCTCGATCAGCTCCGCGTTGCCCTCCTCGGTCCACCGGGTGCCCGTGATCGTGCCGCTGGCGCTGTCGATCTCGCCGACGACGTCCTCGCCGTAGGGACCGCGCTGGTCCTCGAGGTCGGACTCGAGGTCCGAGAGATCGCTCTCGATCTCGTCGTACTGCTCTTGTAGTTCTTCCTCCGGGGCGGGCTCGTCGTCCTCATCTTCGTCCTCGTCCTCGTCGGTCTCCGGCGGCTCCGGCACTTCGACGCTCTCGAGTTCGGAGCGGAACGACTCGAGGTCGGCCTCGACGACGTCGAGGTCGGCCTCGGTCTCGGCGGCCTCGAGGCTCGAGTCGAGTTCCTCGAGGTCCGCCGCGAGCCCGTCGAGGCGCTCGCCGATGGCCTCGAGATCGGCGGACTGCTCGGGGTCGTCCGCCTCGGCGGCCGCGTCGTCACCGTTCGCCTCGTCCTCGCTCATAGTCCCACCTCGGGACGACGCCGACGCGTGACAGTGTACATACTCTACGGTCGTGTCAGCACGGCCCTAAGCGTTTCCATGCACGTCGACCGACGGCGATCGTTCCTTCCCGCCCCAGTACAACCAGGGGCTGAGCGTCATGTACGCCAGACCGAGCGTCAGGAGGGCGTACGGGAACGTTCGGCCGGCGAAATTCGGAACGAGGATCGCGAGCGCGTGGACGACGCCCATGATTGCGGCGTCTCGAGCCAGCAGATCGGGGTACTGGATGCGCGAGACCATCAGGTAACAGAACGCGCCGGTGACGGCGAGCACGAGCCACGGCTGGGTCTCGCCGGCGAGAATCGCCGCGCCGAGTATCGTCGCGGCGAGCGTCGTCTGAACGCCCTCGGTGTAACTGCCGGAGATGTCGTAGGCGGTGTACATTCCCAGCCGGGTGACGGCCATCGCGACGAACAGCGCACAGACGGCCGTCACGAGCAGGAGGTCGCCGGTGACCGAACCGAAGTCGATGCCGAACCCGTCGGTCACGACGACGAACGAGAGGACGGCGGGGGCGACGGCGAAGGAGGCGACGTCGGCGAGCGAATCGAGGTACGGGCCGGCGTCCGTGCCGCCGTAGCGACGCGCCAGGATGCCGTCGAGCCCGTCCGCGATAGCAGCCAGGAGGATGAGCCGGGCGGCGAGATCGATATCGACGACCGCGACGACGACCGCGACGAACCCCAGGGCGGCGTTTGCGATCGTCACCACGTCGGCGACGCCGAGCCGACCGACGAACCGGGGGAGCATATGCCCGGATTCGACGGGGAGTTACCTTACGTGTTTTCGTTTTCCCGGCTGCCCGGTTTTCGAGAATCGAACCGGGGCGGTTATACCGCGACTCTCCTAACGACCACGTATGCACCGGCGCCGTTATCTCGCCGCCGTTGGCACCGCCGTCTCGGTCGGTCTGGCCGGCTGTTCGTCCGCGCTCAGCGTCCTCGAGGACGACCCCTGCAGCGGCGAGGACTGCCACATCGGGATGAGCCGAACCGAGTTTCGCCCGGTCAGCTACGAGGCGTCCGTCGGCGACACGGTCGTCTGGAAGAACACCAGCGAGGCTGATCACACCGTCACGGCGTACGAGAACCTCATTCCGGACGCGGCCGAGTACTTCGCGTCCGGCGGCTACGAGAGTCAGGAGGCTGCGTACGACGCCTGGAACGACGAGGAGTGGGAGGAACGCGGCGGTCGACTCGGAACGCGCGACACGTACGAACACACGTTCGAGGTGGCGGGCACCTACGAGTACTTCTGTATCCCCCACGAGGGAGCCGAGATGGTCGGCGAAGTCGTCGTCACCGAGTGAGCGGCGACGACGGCTTCGAGGCCTTCCGACCGCCGTCCGGCATCTGCCGTCCACCGATCACCGACGACCCGTGCTCGGCGGAGTCACGTTTATCACCCGACGGACGAATACCCCGGTCGTAGATGATCGTTGTACACGCGAGTTTCCCGGTCGACCCCGACCGACGCGATGACGCACTGGACCTGATCGAAGACCTCGTCGCCGAGTCACAGCGGGAGGACGGAATCGTCGACTACCGGGCGACGACGGACGTCGTCGATCCGAACGTCGTTCGCTTCGTCGAACGGTACGAGGATCAGGACGCGTTCGAGGCGCACACGCAGACGGATCACTTTCGGGAGTTCCAGGCCGCCCTGCCGGAACTGCTCGGTGGCGAGCCGGACGTCATTCGGTTCGACGTCGACTCGGCGACCGAGCTCGAGCTCTGAGACTGCCGTCCGGTACAGTTCGTCCGTCGTTCCCGCGATCCGATCCGCGTTCGCGACCCGGTGCGCTCCGCAAGAGACGCGAGTCGGTCGTCGACGGCGGCAAACATATCGATTCCTGCGTCGCCGTCCCAGCGAAAATCGACTGGGCTGCCGTCGCGATCAGTCGGCGGCGACGTCGTCTTCGTCGACGTCGACCGACGCGGCTTCCTCTTCGGCGACTTCCTCGGGGTGGGCCTCGAGGGTGGCCTTCTGGATCTCGACGCGGCGCAGCGGGTAGATCGTCTTGGCCTCGCCGTAGATGCCCGAGGAGAGACGGCCCTCGACGACGCTGTCGATGAGTTCCTCGAAGGACCGCTCCTCGGCGGCTTCCTCGATCATCTGGACCATCTGTTCGCGGATGGCCTTCTCCTGGCTCGCGTCGGCCTTCTTGGTCGTGAAGGCGACGGGCTGGATCTGGACGCGGTAGTCGTCCGTCGTGAGGACGGTGACGTACGCCTCGATCTTCGACGCACCGCGACGAACCAGCGAGCGCAGGTAGTCACGGGTCAGGGAGTGCTCCACGAACTCCGTGTACGCGCTGTCGCTGCCGACGTCGGTGATCTTGAAGGTCAGCTTCGTGTTGTTCTCGCTGGCGTTGTTGTTGAGTTCGCCGAGCGTCGTTTCGATGGTTCGGTCGTAGACTTTCTCCGGTTCGTCAGCGGGGGTTTCGCCGAGTTCCTGGCGGTCGAACTGCTCGGGTGCCAGGACGGTGTACCACCGCTTTTCCTGTTTCGCACGTGAAACTGATCGTTCACTCATTGTGTTGTGTCGTGTTCTGAGTCGCTATCGGTGTCGGACACAGGTCCCGTGTCCGTCGGTTCTGCGTGCTGTGCGGTCCGCGCCCCCTCGACGACGTCGATCGCGACCTCGAGGTTGACGACGTAGTCGTCGACCGTCGACTGCAGTCCGCTCGTCGTCTCGCGGTCGATCCGCGTGACGATCGTTCCCGCGCGCTCGTCGCGCCCGGCCGCGTCTGCGGCGTCGTTGCGCTCGACGGTCGTCGTCATCTCGTCGGTGTTGTCCGGGCGAATCGCCCGCGCGACGAGTGTCGCGTCGTCGTGTGTCGTCCGGATCGTCGCTCGTCGGCTCATAGCAGGTTCCTCACTGCCGCGATGATCGTCGAGTCGTCCACGTCGGGATCGTATCGCAGGTACCCGCGCCGGTGACCGACGTCGTACGCGACGTCGATCCCGGAGTCGTCGCCGGTCGCTGCGTCCGCCTCCTGCTGGGGAGCCGCGAGTTCTCGAGCGACGCCCTCGACGGTCGCGCCGAGGGACGCCGCGTCGCGGGTCGCGATCGCCGCTTCGCCAGCGCCGACAGCGAGAACGGCAGGCTCCGGCGATCGGGTCGCCGCCGCGATCCTCGCGACCGCCTCGACGGGACCGTCGTCGATACCGACGACGAACAGTCCGTCGTAGCGGCCCGTCGACGCGTCCGCGAGCGCCGCGTGAGCGCGGCGGCCGTGTGCGCGCCAGCCGTCGAGTGCGGCGTCGCAAACGTCGTGGCCCATCGCGAGCGCCGTCCCCGTGCCGGGGTCGGTCCGCGCCAGCGCCTCGAGGACGTCGGCGAAGCCGCCGATCGTCTCGAAGGGGGCGTCCGGCGTGGCGTAGGGTCGCACGGCTCGTCCGACGGTCTCGGCCGCGGCGTCGGACGCCCCGTCGGCGCCGACGGCGTCGAGTGCGACCAGCGAGCCGATGGCGCGACGATCGTCGGCGTCGAGGCCGTCGTGATCGCCGTCGAAGGCGTCCGAAAGGGCCTCTCGAGCCGCGTCGAGATCGCCGGACCACGGCGCGCGGAGCCGCGTCGAGTGCGCGACGCCGTCGATCGGGTCGGCGGTCGGCACCGCGACGCCCGGCCGCTGTTCGAGGAGGCCGCGTTCGCGTGCGATCTCGAGGAGCCACTCGCTCTCGCCCGCACCCGGTTCGCTTCCGCCGGCGACGACGCCGGCGAGTGCGAGTACCGGTTCCGGCGTCGCACCGATTTCGCGGACGAGATCGACGGCTTCGAGGGTCGCGGGTCGGTCGGTCGCCGCGAGTCGGACGAGGTCGTCGGGATCGGCGGCCGCGTCGGCGGTACCGACGACGACCGTCACGTCGCCCTCGTTGGTCGGTGTGCGGACGCGTTCGGTTCGATCCGCGACCGTCCGACAGACGGTTACCTGGAACGGCGTCCCCCGCTCGTCGAGGGCCGTCGCGAGGAGCCCGCTCGCCGCGAGCCCGTCGCCGTCGGCGCGGGCGACCAGTCGGACGAAGCCGGCGCTCTCGAGCGCGCTCGTGGCGGACGCCGGCTCGGCGGATCGACCCTCTGTGGACATGTGACTGGACTCCGGTTACGCGGCGTCTTCGATGAGTTCCTTCGCGAGGTCGGGCGAGTACGTGAAGTCCGGCTCGAGTTCGTCGCCGCGGTAGTACGCGACCAGGCGGCGGACCTTCGCTTCGGTGTTCTGTAGGGCGCGCTTGTTCTGGTAGTCCTGCTGGTTCTGCTGGACGTGCTCGCGAAGGCGCACGGCGCGTTCCATCAGGTTCCAGAGGTCTTCGGGGATGTCCGCTCGCGCGTCGTTCTCCTCGAGGATCTCGGTGACCTTCTTGCCGGTCGCCAGTTTGACGTCCGGAACGGGCGTGCCGGTCACGCCTTCGTCGCGCAGCTTCATCCCGATCTGACTGGGATCGTAGCCCTGCTCTGCCAGTTCGACGACCCGGTCTTCGATGTCTTCGGGGTCGACGTCGCTCCACTCCGGTGGTTCGTCTGCCGACGGCTTGTCCGAACCGGACGAGCCGCGACGGCGGGTGTGCATTCGTGCCATTGTTGAGGATAGGAATCGCACTGACCGCTGGTATGATCGGCTCTCGCCGTGCACTTCCGCAATCCCAAGCCACCCGGAAAAGGGGGTGACACAGTCGGATTTGCGGCCGTGCGCTTCCCACCGTCCCTTTCCTCGTCGGGGACTAAAGGGTTTCTACATCGGGGCTAACGCCGACGTCGACACCGACGCGGCCTGCTGGCCCGTTCAGACGAGAAGCGCGAAGAGCAGGACGGAGAGCCCGATCATGGCGGCGGCGTGTTTCGCGCCAGCGCCGACGTCGCCGGTGCTCAACTGGCCGGCGATCAACCCGGAACACAGACCCTGAACGAGCGTCGCGTGATAGAACAGCGTGGCGTAGGCGTCGGCGTCGCCGTCCGAGAAACCGCCGAGGGCTCCGACGCCGGAGTCGGACGCCAGCTCCGCGCTCTCCGTCGGAAGGTTCGGGAGGAGATAGCCCGCGAGCACCGCGATGATAAAGAGAAAGACCAGAAACGAGACGTAGACGACGACCATGTACTCGACCATCGCCTGCTTGCGCTCGCGCTCGAGCCGGCGGTCGGCCGCCGCCTGCCGCGCGGCGATCCGGAGCGTGGTCGCGAGGTCGCCGCTCGCGTTCATCGACTCGGTCAGCAGCGTGACGACTCTGGCGATCGATCGGGTCCCGACGCGGCCCTCGAGCCGGCCCAGCGCGGTCCGGAGGTCTGCACCCCACTCGACGTCGGCCCAGACGCGGTCGAGTTCGTCGCCGAGCGGGCCCAGATCCGACCCCCGGACCCGATCGATCGCCGCCACGATCGACAGTCCGGCCTCGTTGACGCTGGCGAGTCGATCGAGCAGATCCGGCACTGCAGCCTCGATCGCCGCGATCCGGCGGCGGTGGAGTTCGTACGCGACCGCGAAGACGGCCACGACGCCGAACGTACCCAGGGCGATCGTATCGTCCACCGCAGCCGCGTCGAACCCCCCCTCGAGGGCCGCGGGCAATCGCCTCGTGATCGCGACGGCCGCGATCGGGACGGTGATCGCGAGCGTGAGCGTCGGTCGGCCGACGAGCGTCCGAACGGGACGACCGAAGCGGTCCCGAAGGCCCTGCAGTCGTCGGGAGTACCGTACCCGTTCGACGTTGGGGTGGGGACGCGGACCCGACTCCTCGCCGGCGGCCCCGCCCGTTCGGGTCGCCGCCGTCGACGGTGGCTCGACCGCCGCGCGCGCTCCGTCGACCCCGCTACTGGGATCGAGCTTCTCGGTAACCATACTCAGGTAGACCACGAACCCGAGGTTGGCGACGGGCAAGAGCACGTAGACGAGTACCTGCAGCTGTCCGAACGTATCGCCCGCGGCGATCCCGATGACGACGAGGATGGTGATGAGAAAGAGCGGTCCCGCGACCAGCACCGTGACGTAGGCCTCCGCGAGCGTCGCGAGCAGGTCGAGGATGCCGTCCTGCTGCGACTGGGCCTCCTCGCGGTAGTCCTGATACTGGCGCTCGAGGAACCCGGAGAGACCCTGGCCGCTCTGGAGGACGCTGACGAGGTTTTCGGTGAACTCGCGGAACTGCGGGCTCGGCGAGCGCCGCCCCATCGTCTGGAGGGCGGTGATGACGTCGGTCCCGACGATGTCCATGCTCCGGACCGCGACGGAAAACTCCGCGGCGGCCTCACCGTAGGTGTCCTCCTGGTCGGCGACGACGCGGACGACTGCCGGGAACGCCATCCCGCTCTTCGAGAGCGCGTAGATGAACGCGACCGTCGAGGGAAGTCCGGCCTCGATCCGGCGGGCGCGAGCGTCGGCGACGTACCCCGGGTACCACCACCGGAGCCAGTAGGTCCCCCCGCCGGCGACGGCCCCCAGCGTGAGCGAGGACCCCAGCAACAGGACGGCCAGTTCGCCGAGCGACAGCGTCGGGACGCCGCCGAGGACCGCGAGAAACGCGAGGGCGCTCGGCAGCGCCGCGCGCATGGTCGCCGGATCGATCGAGAGGAGCGCCAGCAGCCCCCAGATAGCGTAGAGGCCGACCACGGAGCCGACGACCGCGGCGAGCACGGCGTACAGCAGCGTCGTCGCCCCGTACTCCCGGATCGTCGTGGGGGCGTGTGCGGCCCGCAACGCCGCCGTCCGCTCCGGATGCTCGTCCCGAAACGCGTCGACGTGGTCCCCGAAGACGCGGATCGCGATCCGGCTCAGGACCCGATCGACTCGTGCCGAGTACCTGGCGGCCGCGACGGGAATCACGAGGAGCGCCACGAGAACGAGCGGCACGGCGGTCACGAGTCGCATCGGTCTCGATCGGCGCGGTGATCTGTCTCGCGGTGGTCGTCGGACCCGCCGTCATCGTCGGACCCACGGTCGTCGATCGTCTCGAGGACGCGCTCCGGATCGCTGTAGTACTCGTTGACGAGCGCGGTGAACCGACGGTAGTCGTCGATCCCGTTGGCCTGCAGGTACTCGAGGAACCGCTCGCGATTCTCGAGTTCGCCCAGCAGTTCGGTCTGGCTCCAGCCGCGCTCGTCGCGGATCTCGGAGAGGACCCGACTGCCGCTGCGCTGGAAGCTATCGGTGTCGCTGTCCCATGTGTAGGCCGTCGAGTAGTCGAGTTCGCCGGTTCGCTGGTCGACGCCCTCGATCTCGGCGAGCACCTTGTTCCGGCGCACCCGCTGGTCGTCCGAGCGGGTCAGCGTCTGGACCGAGAGGATGTCGAGGCTCCGAACCATCGACCGCGGAACGTCGATCGGCTCGTTCTCGAGGCGATTGATGGCCGTCTGCACCGAATCGGCGTGCATCGTCGAGTAGGTGGTGTGACCGGTGTTCATCGCCTGAAAGAGGGTCATCGCCTCCTCGCCGCGGACCTCGCCGACCACGATGTACTCGGGGCGGTGGCGCAGGGCAGAGCGCAGCAGGTCGTACATCGTCACGTCCGTCCCCTCGTGAATGCGTTCGCGCGTGAGCGAGGAGAGCCAGTTGTCGTGGGAGAGCTGGAGCTCGCGGGTGTCCTCGATGGTGACGACCTTCGACCGCGGCGGGATGAACATCGAAATGGCGTTCATGCTGGTCGTCTTCCCCGACGCGGTCCCGCCAGCGAAGACCAGGCTCTTGTTGTGCTCGATCGCGAGCCAGAGGTAGGCCAGCTGCTCGACGCCGAACGTGCCGTACTCGAGCAGGTCGATCGGCGTGAACGGATCGTCGGCGTACTTTCGGATCGTGAAGGCCGATCCCCGCGGAGTCACCTCCTCCCCCAGTGCGAGTTCGGCGCGGGAGCCGTCGGGGAGCGTCGTCTCGACCATCGGGTCGCCGATGGAGATGTGACGACCCGAGTGTTGCGCGAGGCGGACGACGAACCGGTCGAGGTCGGTCTGTCCGAAGGAGACGGACGTTTCGATGTCGGTGTACTCGTCGTGATAGACGAAGATCGGCAGGTCGTAGCCGTCACAGGAGATATCCTCGACGTGGGGGTCGTGCATGATCGGATCGAGCGCTCCGTACCCCCGGAAGTCGCGGTAGATCGAGTAAAACAGGCGGTAGAACGTCGCCGTCTCGATCTCCGCGCCGTAGCGCTCGAGGGTGTCGCGAATCGTCTCCCGCAACAGCGTCTCGATGTCGGTCCCCTCGTCGTCGCGGTAGAGCAGCGGATCGCGGACGTCCTCCAACAGCGTCTCGAGCAGGACCGCCTCGTCATCCCGGAGCGTCGGCTCGACGGTGTGATATCGGTGTTCGTTCGCCTCGCGATCGTAGCCGATCGAAACGAACGAGAACGGCGCGTCGACCCAGTAGCGGTCGACCTCCTCGAGCCCTGTCGGGCCGTCGTACGCGACCAGCGGTCCGTGGGCGTCCGGATCGTAGTCCGCGATGTCGAGGGTCGATCCCCGAAGGGTCTCGGCGACGCGCCGGAGCGTGCGGCGAGCGGCGTCGATCGTCGATTCGCGGCGATCGTCGCCGGACGGCGGGTCCGGTTCCGCTCCGCGATCCGCAGTGGGCTCGCGGTCGCCGGTCGGGGGAGCGTCTTCGGGCCGATCGCTGTGTGCTGGGGGTGCCATTGAACGCGGGGTTCGTGACACGTCTGGACGGAACCGTGATAAATGAGACGGCCGATTCGGCTCCGATCCGGCTGGCCGTTCGTGTACCTGCCACACAGTGAACTGTTCTATCGGCTGTATTTTTCGTGCGTTACGTTCATACCATGGGAGAACGAAGTCAGGGGCACGGAATGAGGCGCGAGCACTTCACGTTAGACGTCAACAACATCGACTGGGTCGAAACGGGCGGCGAGCCGGCGAAGCCCGCGGTATCGATCGATTTCACCGGCCCGGCGACGATGCTTCGCGAGCGCCTCACTGGTCCCGACGGAGACGTTCTCGAGGCGAGCGAAACGGACACAGCCCTTCGCCTGCAGGGACCGCTCGGGGACGACACCACGGGAGTAGTGAGTGTGACCAACCGCGTCACCGGCGAGTTCATTCTCGAACTCAACGAAGACGCGGACGACGTCCTCCAGTTCATTCGAGCGGCGCGGGGCTACGGCGAGGATGCCGCCGACGACGAGGGCCGGTACGAAGTCGAGATCACGCTCGACGGCGACCCGTTCGTCAGCTACGACAAGCGGACCTTTCTCGTCTACGACGACGAGGGGAGCTTGCTTCGCCAACACAGTCTGATCCCGAGCGGCGTCGAACTCTAGAACCGATTCGTCGCTCCTATCGACTGGGACCGGACCGGCAATTATAAGTGTTTTAGGCTCGCCTAAAGGGAATGTACGCCGGCAGACGCCGGAGGGTCGATTCATGGCGAACGGACAACTACTCACGACGACGGTCACGGAACGGGGCCGAGACCCGACGACCGCACCGACGGTTCTCGAGCTCGACGGCATCGCGAAACGGTTCGGGAGCGAGGACGTCATCGGCGACCTCTCGCTGACCGTCCGCGACGGCGAGATTCTGACGATGCTCGGGCCGTCCGGCTGCGGAAAGACCACGACGCTCCGACTGATCGCCGGCCTCGAGAAACCCGACGCCGGCCGGGTTCGACTCCAGGACGAGACCGTCGCGGGCGACGGCCGCTTCGTGCCGCCGGAGGAACGCGGCGTCGGCGTCGTCTTCCAGGATTTCGCGCTCTTTCCGCATCTCACCGCCCGCGAAAACGTCGCGTTCGGCCTGCAGGACTGGAGCGAACCCGATCGCGCCGCCCGCGTCGACGACCTCCTCGAGCTCGTCGGCCTCGCGGATCACGACGAGGACTACCCGAACGAACTCTCCGGCGGCCAGCAACAGCGGATCGCGCTCGCGCGCTCGCTGGCCCCCGAACCGGAGATGCTGTTGCTCGACGAGCCGTTCTCGAATTTGGACGTGGACCTGCGCGTCGAGATGCGCGAGGAGGTCCGCCGGATCATCAAGGAGACGGGCGTCACCGCCATTTCCGTCACGCACGATCAGGAGGAGGCGCTGTCGATCTCCGATCGGGTTGCCGTGATGAACGACGGCGACATCGAGCAGATCGACACCCCGCAGCAGGTCTTCCAGCAGCCCGAATCCCGTTTCGTCGCCGGCTTTCTCGGCCACGCCAGTTTCCTCTCGGGCGACGTCCACGGCGACCACGTCGACACCGCGCTCGGCCGCGTGCTCCGCGAGGACGTCCACGGGCTCGCACACCAGTACGACGGCACCGCCGTCGATCTGCTCGTGCGCCCGGACGACGTGACGGCTGCTCCCGCCGAGGGACCGGAGGCCGACGGTCGCGTCGTCTACCGGCGGTATCTCGGCCCCACGGTCCTCTACCGCGTCGAACTCGACGGCGGCGAGACGATCGAGTGTATGCACAACCACTCCGATCGGATCGACCTCGACGAGCGTGTCGACGTCCGCGTCACGGCCGATCACGAACTCGCGTGGTTCCCCGTGGACCACCGTGAGGACGCCGAGGCCGACGCCGACGCCGATGCGGTCTCCGCCGGCGCCGACTGATCGACCCGCGCCGCCGACCCCCTCGAGACTCGTCGCTCGTCCTCGGATGCCACGTCGATCGTATTTCCAAACAGTCACGTTGATACACAGCCACGCGTGAGATACGGTATGGCTGACAGGAAACGGATCGCGACGAACTGCGGGATCGCCGGTGCGCTCGTCTCGCTCGGAGCGATCCTCCTCGCGACGGTCCTCGCACCGCCCGAGACGTTCACCTGGCAGGGACGGGCGCTCTCGGATATGGGTCGCTACGGAGCCCCGACGTTCCCGGTGTTCAACGGCGGTCTGATTCTGGGCGGCCTCGTCGGGCTTCCGTTCGCCTGGCGGCTGTGGATCGCGAGCCGCAACGTCCTCGAGCGCGCCGGTATCGCCCTGCTCGCGATCGCCATCGCCGGACAGATCGGCGTCGGGATCTTCTTCCTCGAGCACACGGCCGTCTACCTCGAGACGAGTCTGCACGGAGTCGCGGCGCTGACCGTGTTCGGCATCGCGCCGTTCGCGAGCTGGGTCTACGGGACCGGGGCCGCGCTGGCCGGCGACGGCCGGCTCGCGGTCGCGTCGTTCTGGTTCGGAAACGTTCACCCGGTCGTCTGGTTGGGATGGCTGTTCGCGATCGGCGGGGCCCTCGATACCGGGACGTGGTTCGCCGTCCCCGAGTTCGTCGCCGCCGTCGCCTTCGGCGGGTGGATCCTCTCGCTCGCGGTCGCCGTTCGCCGTCGTCCCGACGGCGAACCGGCCGGTGCCCGCAACGACAACGAACTGGATGTACCGAGCCGCTGACTGCTCCAGACGGGTGTTGCGACGCACGGCCACACAACGCTTAAATTGAAACCGTTCCTAATGGCGAGTATGCATAAAGACGAACTCCTCGAGCTCCACGAAGAACTCGTCGTTATCATGGAATACTTTTCGGAGCGCGAGGAGGTCGACGAAACGCTGTTCGATCCCTACCGCCAGCTCGATGTCGATCCCTCGCACGTCCACAAGTCGAAGAGCGAGCACAAACACGCCGTCTTCGTCCTCGGAAACGCCCTTGCGAGCGCGATGAGCGAGGACGAGTTCTCGAGCGCCGGTCGAATCGGCAAGCGGATGAAGGAACTCGCCGAGGACGCGGAGTCGAAAATATAGCTCATTTCTAGGCGAAACGTATTTGGTGTGGTTCCCGCTTGTTGACGTATGGACCCGCGCACGCAAGAGCGCGTCGAGGAGTGGGACTCCCGCCAGTTCAGCGGCGGTTTCGACGGTCTCTCCGATCTCGCTGATGCCAATTTTTCGGGTGCCGTCTCGGCAGTTGGCACGTGGCTCTTTATGCTCAACGGCCGAATCATCGGCGTCATCGACGGCGATATCGAGGACTTCGAAACCGCCTCGGGCACGCGGTACGAGGCCCCCGATCCGTCGCTGCCGTTGCTCTGTACGATGGAGGAACGCGGCGGCGAGACACGGGCGAAATACTACACCAACGAGACGCCGCTCCGGGAGGTCGACGGCACGCTCCAGAGCGGTTCGTTTACCGGCTACATCGAACTGAGCGAGAACGTTCTCAGCGGCGACTACTACGCCGTCTACTACGGCGGCCGTCGCATGGCCGCCGCCTACATCGGCAACGCCGAACGACTGCTCACCGGCGACGAGGCCTTCGATCGAGCGGCCGACGAGGTTGGCATCTACGAGGTCAGAGATGTCGAGATCGAGGTCACCGACGTCCCGGGAACCGAGGCGACATCGACGTCCGACGCCACCGACGACCGCGACGCGAGTTCGGCGGCCGGATCGGCCGGGGCTGGGACAACCACGTCCGAGTCCACGACCGACGCCGACGCGAGTGCCGATCCGACGGCGTCGTCGATCGAGCCGATCGACGTCTCGAGCACCGATCCAGTCGGCACCGGCGAGGTAGCCGGCGGAGAGGCGATCGAGGACGTCACCGCGGACGACGAGTCGTCACTGATGTCCGATATCGACCTCACGGACGATCCAACGGGGATTACGACGACCGACGAGACCGAGACGGACACCGAGTCGGTATCGGACGGCATCACCGAGGCAGAACCGTCCGTCGATCCGACGTCCGACTCGATCGGGACGGACGCCGGGTCCGACGCTCGAGCGCAGGACGTGATCGATCAGGCCGAACAAGGGGACGACATCGCGGGCGCATCCGTCATCGAAGAGGCGTCCGAGTCGTCGTCCGACGACCCCGCCGTCGCGACCGATACGACGCCGGCGACTGACGATCGGAACGACTCGTCGACCTCGACCGCTGCGGCCTCCGCCGAAGCGGATTCCGACGTGACCGATCCGGACGAGACGGCCGCCGGAACCGACACCGAGACGACCGCGAGTTCGAGCCCCGACCTCGAGGAGATCGAAGCGGCGGCCGAGGAGTTGGCCGAAAACGATATCACCTGGGTCGATGACGACGACGAGGACGAAAACGCGGAGGGATCGACCGACGAACCTGCGACCGATGCCGACACCGATACCGAGCCCGAGAACGCGGACCCGGACCCGGACGCGGAGGACGGCGATCTCGAAGAACAGTTCGAACGCGAGGAAGCGTGGCGAGAGACGCGGCGCATTCCCTCGATCGATCCGGACAACAGCGAGCCGACGGCGTCGTCGGACTCGAGCGCGGGCGGTCGCGACGCGAACGCGAGCCGATCCGCAAGCGTGGGGTCGGAGTCCGCTTCCACGTCGACCAGCACAGGAGCCGACTCGCGCTCCGCAGCGCAGACGACGGGGTCGACGGCCACCTCGTCCGGATCTCGATCGGAGCGATCCGAGACGCAGCCCCGTCGACAGGAGTCGGACCGAACCCGGACGGGGGCCTCGAGCGGCGACCGCGGCTCCGGATCGGCGGAGAACCGCGTCGCGGCGCTCACCGAGAAGGTCGAGACGCTGCAGGAACAACGGGAGGCCCTCGCGGCGAAGACCAAGGAACTCGAGAGCGAGCGCGACCGGCTGCGGTCGGAGAACGACGAACTGTCCTCGACGGTCGAGCGCCTCCAGTCCCGGATCGAGGAGCTCGAAACGGAACTGAAGCGGGAACGGGCTCGCGAACGCGACGCCGCCGGCGGTGCGGAACCCGAGGTTCGTGCCGGCACCCAGCTCGCGCCGGAACAGGCCCTCTCGGGGACGAACCTCTTCGTTCGATACGCTTCGAAGAGCAAGCCGACGCTCGAGACGGCCCACGACGGTGCCGCCAACCGCAGCGAAGTGGCGTCGAACATCCGGCTCGAACACCACACCCAGTTCGACTCGGCCGACACCGCGGTCGACGGGGAGCCCTACGAGGAGTTCCTCACGTCGACCATGGAGTACCGGTTCGTCAACTGGCTCACCGAAATGGTCCTCTACGAGATCCGCGACACCGGCAACGCGGACGCGCTGGCGGACCTCTACGACGCGATTCCGCGGATCGATCGGGCCGAGCTCGGCGCGACCATCTCGCTCGCGGACGACGACACCGAGGACGTCCCCGATCAGGTGACCTTCGATATCGTCGCCTTCGACAAGATGGGCAATCCGTTGCTGCTGGTCACGCTCAGCGACTCCCGGGAGCCGGCGTCGAAGGAACTCCTCGCGGAACTCGAGGAGGCCGCCTCCGCAGTGAAGGCCAACTATCCCGATCTCGCGGCGGCGATCGCCGTCACCTCGAGTTACTTCGAACCCGGTGCGCTCGAGGTCGCCGAACAGGCGACCAGCGGCGGCTTCCTCAGCCGCGGGTCGAAACTCAGTTACGTCAACCTCTCGCGGAAAGAGGGTTATCACCTCTGTCTGGTCGAGTCCCGCTCCGAAGGATTCCACATGAACGTGCCGGAGCTGTAGGCCGCGGGCGGCTATCGGAGCCCGCGGTATCGCCGCGGGCCCTACCTGACGGAGACCGACGTGTGTGACGCTCGCAGAAAACCGTCGCAGAGATCGTCGGCTCGAGGCGCTATCGGGGTTCGAGCGCTCCCGCGCCCGCGTCGGCGGTCCGTTCCGCGACGTCGACCAGCGTGAACCAGGTGTTCAGTGCGGCTCGCAGGGCGACGACGTCGTCGGCGTCGATCCCGATTCGAACGCGCGAACCGTCCCGCTCGAGGGTGGTGTGCGAGCGCTCGTCGTCGATCTCGCCGATTTCTCGGGCGACGCTCTCGGCGACGAGTTCGGCGCGCGACGCGGTCTCGTAGTCGAACTCGAGGGTCGCGTCGTGAGAAGACACGCTGGCTACTGGACGTCGACTTCCTTGACGTCGCGGCTGCGTTCTTTCAGGAGCACGCGGTGGCCGCAGTAGGGACAGCGGACGCCGCCGTACTCGTCGAGCTGGACGTCGCGTTTACAGCGAGAGCATTTGTAACTCATACTGGACTGAGAGGGGCGTTATTCGTCGTCCTCTGCGAGGGCAGCGCGGATGGAGCGCTGGACGGTGCGGCCGGCGGGGGTCTCCGGGCGGTACGCGCCGCCGGTGAAGATCTCGCCGGTCTCCTCGTTCTTCCAGATGCCGGTGCCGACACGGGTGACGTCGTCGCCGTCGACTTCGGCGCGTTCCATGTCGTCTTCGATCTCGCTGACGCGACGTCGTGCGACGCGGCCGTAGCGGGCACCGAAGCGACCAGCGCTACCGACCTGTCCTTTCTTGGCCATAGTAGTGCTGTCTATCGCCAGCGGATTCTTAAACCTGTTGAGTCGCGTTGGACGTCGTGGGAGCGCCGGTCCGCCCCGTCGGATCACGAACCGCCGATCCGATCGGCGACCGGCCACGCGAGCAGTTCCCCGACGACGAGCGCGAGGGCAGCGAGATAGCCGACCGGCGCGAGCGGTGCACCGAGCAGCCACGTTCCGATACCCGTCGCCGCGATCAGCGTCCGGGTCGCGAGCCCGCTCACCGCCAGCAGCGGGATCAAGGTCAGGACGGCATCCGGTCGCTCGAGCATGGCTAATTATATCTAATTACACCCGTCCCGTTAAGCCTCGGACAACCAGCAGGAACTGACACTTCCATCGGGCCGCCACAATACTTGCCTCGAGAGTCTCCCGATCGGGGAACCGACGCCGACGGATGAGAATCCGGTTCCGGGAGATCGGCCAGCCGTTGCCGTGCCTACTGGAACTCCGCATCCGCGAGCACGTCGTTCAGGTCCTCGCGGATCCGCTCGCCCATCTCCCGGTCGCGGGCGGTCGTCACGACCCGGTTTTCCTGCACGCTCGAGCCGTCTCGAAGCAGCATCCGGACGTTGCCGCCGTCGTCGGCGCGGGTCACCTTCGCGCGCATGCCGGACTGGGACCCCTTGCCGCCGGCGTCGATCGGGCCCGGAATCACCTTCTTCACGTGGGGATGGCCAGCGACGGTCTGGATGGCCCGCATTCCCGTTCGTCCGCCGATGAGGGTCGAGTGACTCCCGCCGATCTTCTCGGCCGGCGGCGTCTCGACGACGTCGAGCGCGCGGTTCCCGCGTCGCTCGAGGACCGCTCGAACGGGGTCGTCGTCGTCGACGCGATAGAACGGATAGTGAACGTCCTGGCGAACGGCGCGAATGACCGTCCGAACGCCGCCGGCGTAGACCTCCTCGGGACGTTTCCGCCGAATCTCGTCGCCGATCAGCCCCGCGAAGTTCCGGAGTTCGACGGGCTCGTTCTCGCCGTCCTCCGGCGTCGTCGTGATCGTCGTCTCCCCGAGAACCTGTTCGTCCGGGTCCGCCGGCGTCTCCCCCTCGCGGGCCTCGTCCGCACCCGCGAGCATCGTAATGGTCGCCCTGTCGCGCGCCGCCTCGAGGACGATCGCCGCCGTGTTGGCCTCTCGACAGACCAGACAGAAGTCCCCGGGTTTCTCGAGCGGCGATGCGCAGTGGCGACACTCCATAGCGACCGTTGACGGGACGCGTGTAAAACAGGCGTGTTTTCCAACCGGTCACGCGATCGCTGCGGCCCGGTGCCGTTCGAGCGGCTGCCGGTCGCGGGTCGACCTCCCGCCCCGTCCGCCAGGGACGGGCGTCCGCGACCGACGGCTCACAGAATCCGGTCGAAGACGTTCCGAACCGGCTCCGTGTCGACGATGTCGTAGGGGACCCGCAACGGGGAGATCGACACCCGCTCCTCGAGCAGGGCGTGCCGATCGGTGTCCTCGGCGTCCGGAATGTCCCGGTTGGCCATCTGCTGCCAGAGGCGGTTCGTCAACTGGAACCCGCCGTTCTCGAGGGTGGCGTCCATCTCGTAGACCTCAGTCGGGCGCGTGATCGCGAACCCGTTGGGCTCGCAGTCCGGCCGCGGCACGTTGACGTTCAGGTAGTCCACACGGTCGAACAGCCCGGTGCCGGGCGCTTCGCTGACGAGTTTCGCGGCGACCTCGCCCGCCCGTTCGAAGTCCGCCGGCTCGAGCTCCCCGTCGAGGCCGAGCGTGTCCATCGAGACGGCGATCGACGGGGCCCCGAGAAAGGCCGCTTCCATGGCGGCGCTGACGGTCCCCGATCGGGAGAAGACGTACGCACCGAGGTTCGCACCCGAGTTACAGCCGGAGACGACGAGATCCGGGGCCGGCTCGAGGGCGTTGACGCCGACGATGGCGCAGTCGCAGGGGGTGCCGTCGACGGCGTAGCCGAGTTCGTGGTCGGTGTGCGGGACCGGCGAGGTAAACGCATCCGCTTCCAGGTCCAGCGAGTGATCGTCGTCGGGCGACGACCGCGTCCGGCCGTAGGAGAGCGATCGGCCGACGGCGCTCCGGTTCCGGTCGGGTGCGACGACGGTGACAGTCGCGACGCTCGAGAGCGCGTCGTACAGCGCCCGAAGACCGGGCGCGTCGATGCCGTCGTCGTTCGTCAGGAGAATGTTGGGGTTCGAGTCCAGTTCCATTGCCCGTTCGGTCGATGGCGGGCGAGCTACGTATCAGTTCGGTTCCCCGGCATCGACAGTCGCGCCGGCGGCGCTCGCTACCGCAGGGTCCGCTACGACGACGTATCGACCGCGTCCGTGAGCCTCGTTCCACACGCCGGGCAGTACCGCGAGCCGTTCGTGACCACCGCGTCGCAGTCGGGACAGGTGATCCCGCCGCTCGGCTCGGTGGCAGCCGCCAGGTCCTCGCCGCAGGACGGGCAGTAGTCGGCCGACGTCGGGACGTCCGCCCCACACGACGGACAATCGGCTGTGTCCTCCCACAGAACGCGCCGCTGGGACTTCGAGACGTAATTGTACGCGCCCCAGACGACGTTTCCCAGACCCATCGAGAACCAGAACGTCAGGAGCGCGACCAGCACGTGAGTGATCACCGACCCGAACTCCCGGTCGACCATCACGACGCGGTCCGGCGTCTCCTCTTCGATCCGCCACCCCCGCGCGACCAGGTCGTCGATCTCCGCCTGCAGGCGTTTGCTGTGCATACCTGAGGGAAGACTCGAGCGGTCAAAAGCCTGTCAGTGGGATTGCGACTGGTCGGCGACTGACCCGTTCGCGTATCTGGTGTGGACGGTCGGGGGAACGAATCGCCGATCGGCTGGTCGATCGCGACGACGGCTGGCTGAAACCGCTCCTGGTCGCTGCGGGGATCAGCGGAGCGCTCGCGCTGACCGGTATCGGTGGCCTGCTCGGACTCTGTATCGGTGCCGCCGGCTTCGGTTCGGTACTCCGAAGCTACCTCGGCTAACAGCGGGCACGGAGGTCAGTCGAGGCGCACCAACACGCGATCGAGCATCGGACTGTGCGAGACGTTCATCGCTCGGTACATCCGCCCTTGAACGAGGATCGAGACGAACATCCCGCACGCGAGAATCGTTGGATACCACGTCGTCGGGATGCCGTTCCGGTGGACCCACAACGCGCTGGCGACGCCGACAACGGTGAACGCTATCGAAACGAGGAGGTGGACCCTCGAGACCAGCGGTGCGCGCGATCGCTGCGCGCTCGTATAGAGGTGCTGTTCGGAGAGGCCCAGGAGCCCCTGAACAATGTACAGTGCCGACATGAATATCGAGAACAACTCGAACATAGGTCACGGAAGATTTGACAACGATGTAACTGTAACGGTCGAAGCCGTTACCACGGCAGCTACCGCCGGCGGAGATCGAGCGGATTGCGGGCGGGCGGCCCAGTCCGCCCCCTCATTCCGAGATATTTTATGATGATTTAATAGCTACATACACCATAATATCGGTCCGTCCGCAGTCGCTAACTGCCCGATAAATAACAGTGGAGAGTCGGTAGGACTGTTCGATGGATGAACGACGATCGGCAGTGTTCGTTATCGGCGTTAGCCTCCTGACGCTCTTGCTCGTTCTATCCACGATTCCGATGTCCCTTATTCCACACAATCACTCGTACGAACTCACGGGAGACGCCGACTATCGATCGGTCGTCATCTTTCGAAACGACGACATCGAACCGGGACACAGCGACGAGCTCCGTCGGTCGGTGGATCAGCTATTTATCGACGAGGAGGTGCCGGTGACGAACGCCGTCATTCCGACGACAGACGGGGAGTCGATCGCGACCGAGGAGTCGTTCTGTCGAGAACTCACCGCACAACGGCGGGCGAACCCGGGACTGATCGAGTACTCGCTGCACGGCTACCGCCACGAGCCGAACGCCGACGGCGCTCCGCGAACGAACGGCGGAAATTCGACCGTCAGAAGCGAGTTCGGTGGCCTGCCGGCGGCCGAACAGCGCGACCGGCTCCGCAACGGTACCCGAATCATGGCCGACTGTCTCGAGACCACCCCACGGTCGTTCGTCCCACCGTATGCGACCTACGACAATGCGACGGTGTCGGCGCTCGCCGCGGAGAATTTCACGACCGTCGCCGGCGGTGGGTGGTTCACCGAGTCGTATTACGGGCGGACGGAGCCGTTCGAGACGGACTCGGTCGTCCACCTCCCGGAGGATCAGGGCTTCGTCAAGAACTGGGAAACGAACGCGTTCCACGAGCCGCAAACGCTTCGCAACCAGTTCGAAGACGCCTACACCAGCGGTGAGATCTACGTGCAAGGACTTCACTACTGGACGTTCGACAGCGACCGCCGATTCGAACAGCTCGAGTCGTTCATTCGCTACGTCAAACGGCACGACGACGTCCTGTTCCTGACGCTCGAGGAGTTCGGCGATGCATCGCGGGACGGGCGGCTAACGGAGGCGGGTAACGGCTGGTCGTACACACCTGCGGACGATCAGCCGGTCTACGATACCAATTAGGGACGCGGATTCCGGATGCGATCCGCATCGCTCACCGCCGAGCGGCGCTATGCACACACCGAATGCGCGTCAGCAATGGCGTATGCGACCGCCTTTGTTTATAAGATAAAGACGATATAATTTATACTGTATGCGTGGAATCGAGGGGCGTAATGAAGGTACTCTGTGTCGCCGCACATCCCGACGACGAGGTTCTCGGCGCGGGCGGGACGCTCGCCAAACACGTCGCGGAGGGCGACGAGGTGGAAGTGTTCCTGCTGAGCGACGGTGCAATGGCTCGCTTCGAAACGGAGACCGAAGCCGCCGCGGAGCGCCGAGCGGAACGCCGAGCGGAAGCGGCGGCCGCGGGCGACATCCTCGGCGTGTCGGACGTGACCGTCCTCGACTACTGGGGGAATCAACTCGACGACGTGCCGCTCATCGACGTCGTTCGCGACGTGGAGTCCAAAATCGACGCGTTCCGACCGGACGTGATCTACACGCACCACTACGGCGATCTCAACGTCGACCACGAACTCGTCGCGCGCGCCGTCCGGACCGCCGCTCGACCGACCGTCGGTTCGCCGGTCGACCGAGTGCTCTCGTTCGAGACCCTCTCGGCGACCGAGTGGGGGATGCCGTCGCCGGACAACGCGTTCCAGCCCACTACGTTCGTCGATATCGACGAATACCTGGAGCGGAAGATGGCGGCGATCGACGCCTACGAAAGCGAGATGCGGGAGCGGCCGCATCCGCGTAGCACCGAGGCGATCCGGAACAACGCCACGGTCTGGGGAGACAAGTCGGGCCTGTTCGCGGCCGAGCCGTTCGAGTTGCTCGTAGAGCGCCGACGGTAACGGTCGCGACGATACCGGTCGGCGAGCGCACACTCGCTCGAGTGCGATACCGCGAACGGCGTATTATACACCTTTTAATTTCTAAAACAAAGGTATAGTAAAGTCGAATAGATCCCACTTCCCGCGTAATGAGTGGAACTGTCGCCGTCTACCAGCCGCACTACTATCCGCGACTCCATTATCTCGCACGCGCCCACCAGGCGGACGTCTTCGTCATCTACGACGACGTCGAGTTTTCGCGACGGTCGCGACACCACCGAGCCCACATCGACTATTACGAGAAGGAGTGGCTCACCGTTCCGGTCGCGCACACCGGCCAGGAGACGCTGATCACCGAGACGCGGGTCGACATGTCGGTCCCGTGGCCGGCGAGACACCTGCAGACGCTCGTCGGGAAGTACGGGAGTCAGGCGACCGACCTCGAGCCGTTCTATCGACGGCTCTGCGTCTCCCTCGTCGATCCGGAGACGCTCCGTGACGATATCGACCGGGTGGGCGAGCTCACGGCGGACTCCGATATCGGAGCACTGCTAGACGACTGGGTCCGTATCGATACGCGGTGGCGGGACCGACTCGAGGAGTACGAGGTCCCCGAACTCCGTGCGGAGAAAGAGCGGCTCGACGAACGGATCGGTGAGCGGAAGCGGGCGGATCCCGCCGCCGATATCGACGACCTGCTCGCGGACGCCGCCGCGATCGACGAGCGACTCGAGACGGCGACCGACGCCTGTCGAGAGCTCAAAGAGCGGCGCAACAGAACGCTGGTGGCGCTCTCGAAGTCGCTCGGTCACGAACGGGACGTCGATCGATTGCCGCTGTACGAGCTCTGGAACCTCGACGGCGTCGACCCCGAGCGCTGGACGAGCGACGTCAGCCTGGCCGACGTAACGGTCCCGCTCGTCGAGGAACTCCTCGAGCGGTTCGACGTGACGTCGACGGTGGTTCGCTCCAGCGAGGTCGGACTCGAGCATCCCGGCGACGCCTCCGAGTATCTGGCCGCGCTGACCAACCACTTCGACGGCGACGCGTATCTCTCCGGTGCGGTCGGTTACGAGAACTACCTCGAGGAGGACCCCTTCGACGACCGCGGTCTCGACGTTCTGGTACAGGACTGGACGCCGTCGTGGGAGGACGGTAACGTGTGCGCCCTCGACGTGCTGTACGACGCCGACGATCCGGGACGGTACGTGACGGAGGGCGGTGAATGAGCGACGACCAACCGAACCCCGGCGACCGCGCGGCTGAGGGCGCGGAGCCGCCGTCCGACGGCGATGGGCCGCTGGTTTCCAGGCGAGCGGCCCTCGGGACGCTCGCGGTGAGTGCCGGTGGCGTCGGCGGATACGCGGCCTATCGAAACTGGGACGACGCTCCATGGCTCGGACCGCTCTCGGGACCGAGCGACGACGAGGATCGCCTCCGGAACGTCGACCGCTCGATGCCCCGCGAGGATGAAATCGACGATCGAATCGAGACGAATCGAACGGCGGGGCTGTCGATCACCGTTCTCGACGGGCAGGGAGAGCCGGTTCCCGACGCCGACGTGGAAGTGACGATGAATCGACACGAGTTCGGCTTCGGAACGGCCGTCAACGCGGCGTATCTCGTCGACGAAACCGACGAGGGCGACCGGTACCGAACGCTGATTCCGGAACTGTTCAACAAGGCCGTCCTCGAAAACCACCACAAGTGGGGGTTCTGGGAGGTCCCGGCGGAACGTGACCGGGCCGAAGCGGCCACCGACTGGCTGCTCGAGCAGGGGCTGGAGATGCGGGGGCACGCCTGTATCTGGCAGAAGCGCGATCAGGGAGCGATCCCGGACGACGTCGTCGAGGCGATGGACGACGGCGACGGCGATCACATCGAGACGCGAGCCGCATCCCACATCCGGGATATCGTCGGCTACTACAGCGACGTGGCCGGAGTCACCGAGTGGGACGTCCTCAACGAGCAGGTCGAGGAACACGAGATGACGTCGATCATCGATTCGAACTCCCGTCCCACGAACTCCCCGACGGCGGCGGAGTGGTTTCGAATCGCGGCGGCGGCCGACCCCGACGCTCGGCTCTATCTCAACGAGTACAGCGTTCTGGCCGGCGACGAGACGGCACACAAGGACGCGTTCGAAGAACTGGTCGACGCGCTCCTCGATCGGGGTGCGCCGCTCGACGGACTCGGATTGCAGGGTCACCACTGGAGTCCGACACAGCGTCGGACGCCGACGCAGTTGCTCGAGACGCTCGACCGGTTCGCCGAGCGGGTGTCGTCGGTTCAGGTGCACGAGTACGATACGTGGGGCGAGGAGTGGTCGGAAACGATGGAGGCGGAGTACCTCTATACGTTCCTCAAAACGGTGTTCAGCCATCCAGCCGTCGAGGGGTTCATCATGTGGGGGTTCTGGGACGCGATCCACTGGCACGAGAACGCTCCGCTGTTCCGATCGGACTGGTCCAAGAAACCGGCGTACGACATCTATACGGACCTCGTCTTCGACGAGTGGTGGACGGACGAGACGGGCCGAACGGACGACGACGGCGTTTTTCGAACAACGGCAGTGCTCGGGGAACACGAGATTTCGGCAACTGCGGGGGAGACGACGGCGACCGCGACGCTGCGACTCGAGGAACCGACCGATCGAGCGGTGACACTGTCACTCGAGGAGGAATGATGGAGCCGAAATACGATCGCAGCGACACTTATATTCAGAATGATAAAAATTTAAATGTGGGCAGGTAAGAATTGAAATCTATGCATCGAAGGGGGGAGTAACGAACTGTGGCAACGCCGCTTCCGTTTCCCGGTCTCTCCGCACTACTCGCGTCGTACGGAAAGTTGTTCAAATCGCGCCGGCCGTTTCCGGTGACGGACGGGGGTGATCGGCCGACGATCACGGCGATCATCCCTGCGTTGAACGAAGAGCGGACGATCCCGTACGCGCTAACGTCGCTCGCGGTGCAGACCGTCGCTCCCGACCGCATCATCGTCGTCGACGACGGGTCGACCGACGACACGGCGGCGATCACGAGCGAACTGAACGACGAACTCGAGGTGTCGGTCGAGCTGTGGCAACACGACGAACCGATGGGCAAGACTGTAGGGGTCAAAGAGGTCGCTCGCTCGGTCGAGACGGACACCCTGTTCGTCCTCGACGCCGATACGTTCCTCGAGAGCGAGGACTACCTCGAACGGCTGCTCGCACCGCACATCGAGTCGGACGTCGCCAGCTCGTTCGGGATCGCCTATCCGACGGAAACAGCCTCGAAACGGGCGTTTCACGACGAGTTCAGCGCGGATCTGCTCCCGGACGAGAGCGTCACTCGGTCCCATATCGAAGCCGACCTCGCGGCGGCCGAGTCCCGGTCCGGCCCGCTCGAGTATCTCCGGAGCGGGGCACCGGTCGTCCAGTATCGGAACGTGAGTTATCACGTCGAACAGCGGTTCTTCGGCGACGGCTTCTATCGGCTGTTCGATTCGGCGCTGTTCCCCGTGGGCTGTGGCGTGTTGTACGACCGCGCGAAACTGGTCTCCGTGTTCGACGACTACGAGGAGTCCCACGGGAACGACCTGACCAACAGCGAGGACATCTTCGTCGGGTTCGCCTTCTGCGACCGCGGGTGGGCGAACGTCCAAGTCGACGACACGTTCATGCGATCGGACGTTCCGGGACTGAAAGGGACGTTCGAGCAGAACTACGCGTGGGGATCGGGCTTCCTGCAAAGCGCCTACTACTTCGGGGACCTCACGACGCGCTACCGGAAACGCGAGATCGAGGCGGACGCGGAAACGGCCGACACCGGTGGCGAGCAGGCCGAGTCGGAACCAGTGCCGTCGGCCGAATCGAACCAGCCGGCGTCCGGCACGGAACGCCAGCGTTCGGACCAGCAATCGGTCGACGAATCGAACCCCGACGGAGACGAGTCAGGGACGAAGAACGCAACGGACCGGACTGACTCGAGTCGATCCACCGACGAATCGGCGACCGTTCTCCCGCCGCTGGGTCGCGCCGTCACGGCGCGGCTCGTCGACGGGCTCTACCCGACGACGGTCCTCCTGTTTCTCGTGCTCTCGTTTTTCGGGGTAATCGGCCTCGAGATCGTCGGCTTTCTGGTGCTGTGGGAACTGACGTTGTACACGGTTCTCGCGATCGCAACTCGTTCCGAGCGGGTCCACTTCGTTCGTAACTTCGTCCCGTTCGTCCTGATCCGGATGCTGATGATGCCCGTCCTGACGTATACGTATTTCCGGGTCGCGACGGACATCGTAACCGGCAACCGAAACTGGAGAAAGTGAGGCTCACGCGGCTTCGGTCGCGCCACTGGACCCGTTAGTATCGCTGCTCCGTTCGATTCCTCGTTGCCGTCTCTTCCCGACTCCATCGCCCGTTCCGTTTCGGCGTTCGGTGGGGGCGATCCGCGTGTACCGCAGATCCGCGTCTCGGCGGACTGCGATCGCCAGCGCATCACCGAGTGGATTCCGGGGCTCGAGGGCACCGCTGAAGTGAACTCGCATCGCCATCCGAACCCCGCCGACAGGCGGTTTAATGCATGTATAACGCGCCAGCAATCGTCCCATCTTTATTTTTCACAGTATATAGAATAGATAACAAAGAAGGTAGGTGTGTAAATTACTTCCGTAAATATGGTAATTAAAGGTGGTTCGACTACCGATCTGGGTCTTGTTGGTGGACGACGAGCCGTGAGCCGTGACACGGCGACCGTCGACGGGGAACGTCTCTTCGGTTCGGCTGACGGCTCACCGGCGGAAACGAGCGTGCAGGACGAATCGGCCGCCGTCGCGACCAGCGACGAGGTGCACTCAGGAGCCACGACGCAAGCGGCCGGAGACGCCTCCCGCAACGGGTCGGTCCCGAGCGTCACGAAACCGCGTTCGTCGACGGGTGCTGGGGCGGACGAGCTGGTCGACAAGAAAGTCCTCATCACCGGCGGTGCGGGGTTCATTGGCAGTCACCTCGCGAACCGGCTGGCGTCGACGAACGACGTCGTCGCACTGGACGATTTGTCGACCGGATCGGCGGACAACGTCGACTCGAGTGTCGAACTCGTCGAGGGCGATATCACCGACGGCGATACCGTGTGCGACCTCGTCGACGACGCGGATATCCTGGTTCATATGGCCGCCATGATGGGCGTTCGACGGACGCTCGAGAACCCGCTCGAGGTACTCGAGGTGAATATGGAGGGGACGAAGACCGTTCTCCAGGCGGCAGAGGAGCGCGACATCGACCGCGTCCTGTTCACGTCGACCTCCGAAGTGTACGGCGATCTCGTCGAACCGCCCTACGAGGAGGACGACGAGAAGTCACCGAAGACCAACTACGCCGTCGCGAAGCTGGCGGACGAGCGCTATACGAAGGCGTTTTGCAGTAAATCCGGGATCGACTACTCGATCGTCCGATACTTCAACGTCTACGGGCCGCGCCAGGAGTCCTCGGAGTACGGCTACGTCGTGCCGCGGTTCATCGAACACGCGAAGAACGACGAGCCGGTCCCGGTCCACGGTGATGGATCGCAAACGCGAGACTTCACGTACATCGACGACGCGATCGAAGCGACCGTCCGAACGCTCGGCCCCGCGGGTGCCAACGAGACGTTCAATATCGGGTCCGGAACGGAAGTGTCCATCGCGGATCTCGCCCGAACCGTCGTCGACACCGTCGGGAGCGGCGAGGTCGCGTTCGTGGAGCATCCGCGACCGTACACCGTCGACCGGCGTTGCGCGGACGTTTCGAAGCTGAACGATCGTCTCGGATACGTACCCGGGATCGAACTGGAGAGCGGCGTCGAACGGCTGGCGACGCAGCTCTGACCTCCTTCCTGTACTAGCGATCCCGGTGCCTTCACGTCGTTTCGCCTGATGCCGCTGTCTCCGCCGGGAGAGACGACTGGAACTGCGGACCGTGGCGAACGAAGAAATCACCGCGCGTCGGCCGGCTCCGGCCTCCGATGGGGTGTCGACGATACCGCCGAATCCGCTGGCTGCGCCCGCGTCGGCGACCTCGAGCACCCAGCGGAAGGCGACAGTCCAGCCTCGCTGAACGGGACAATAAACGTCTCTGCGCCGATCGACGAGTACCGACGGCCCCTCCGTCCGCACCAACTACCGTTCTCCAAGGTGGACGGATTGGTATTATTTATTAACTTCCGTGCGTTATCACTCGTAATGAACGACGGCGACTCGGGGCAGCCGTTCGAGGATACCGCACCCGACGACAGTCCGTCTCCGCTCGCCAGGAACGTCCGCAGTGCCGTCAAGGAGGCGTCTAACGCGGACGATATCGAGAGGGTACAGCCCGATCTCGGCCGTCTCGAGACGCTGGCCGACAACTATCCCGACAACGAGGAGAGACGGTCGCTCCGTACTGCTGCCCGGAACGGGAGGGCCGGGGGCGCAGAACGATGAGACGGGATGTGACGGTGCGATGGTGGCAGCGACTCGGTGCCGAACGCGAGCGCGTCGTCACGGACGCAGCATCGACGGGCCACGGCGGTCTGTACGTCGTCGGCCGGTACGAAGCTGGAGCGAGACGCGGCGATGGCACGGGTGGCTTCCTCACGCGGATCGACGCGACTGGGGCCGTCAGCTGGGAGTACTCCTGGAGCGATCAACGACGCCCGACGGCCGTCACAGCGACACCGGCGGGACCAGTCGCCGCCGGTGTAACAGTCGGCTCCGACACGGACCGCTCGGACGAGGAGACACCGGCCTGGCTGGCGTCGTTCACGGCCAGCGGCGACCGTCGCTGGGAACGGGACTATCCGAACGGCGTCGGTGACGGATTCGAGACAGTGGTCGCGATACCGGGCGGTGTCGTCGCGGGTGGCCACACCGGCGAGTACACCAGGCGAACCCCCGATTCCTGGGAGCGGGTCTACGGGACCAGAGACTGGGTGCTCGCCGCCGATCTCGATGACGGGACGGAACGCTGGCGCGAGAGCTACTACGGCAACGACTGCCTGTCGCTCGTCGCGGGCAGGACGGGGACACTCCGGTTCGTCGGCGGCTCACGCGTCGTCTGGATCGCCGGCGACGGAACTGTGGAACGGAGCCGGTACTACTACGCCGAGACTGGCAGCAGCGATACGCTCGAGAGCATCGCCCCCAGCCATCGAGACGGAGACAGCGTCGTCGCCGGCAAAGCGTGGGAAGGATCGACGGCGAATCAGGCACGGATACTCGTGATCGATACCCGTGGCGAGATCCTGCTCGACCGATCGTTGGGCCTCCCAAACAGGAGTAACTTCGGGCAGGACGCCGTCGCACTCGACGACGGCTACGTGCTCTCCGGAACGACGCTGTTCGACGGCTGTTCCCTCCCGTGGCTCGTCCGATTCGACGGTGACGGGGGGCTTCGGGACTTTCGTTTCGTGGTCCGCCCTCCGGGCGCAACCCCCGAACCCGAACTCACGCATCCGAACGACGACGGATCTGGCGTTCCCACCAGTCCCGATGGCCACCCCGTCGCCGGTCGGTACGCCGACGCGGACGTCCTCGTTCCGGTTCTGGACGGACTCTTCGTCGTGTACAACGAACACGACCGCTCGAAGTTACCCGAACACCGGCAGACCTGGATCGGATACCTATCGTAGCCGATATGTGGCCCCGGATTCCGATCTCAGTCACTCGACGGCCGGTCGAGATACAGCACGGCCTCGAGTTTGTATGCGTACCGACCGTATTGCACTTCTCCGAGGAGCGGATGGCGAGTCTCCTCTCGGGTTCAGCACCGAGGTCCGCGGAGGACAATTCCAGACCGGTCTCGCTACCGCGATACACCGGTGACCCGTCGAACTCGTCCACGGGCAGCCCGAGTGCCGACGGAATCGCACCCGGACTGGCGTCAGCTGGATGGTGGTCCACCTCCTCGAGTGCCATCGGGCTCCCGGCTCGATCGAGTGTCTCGTTCCCTCGATTTCGACTTCAATGGGGCTTCGTGCCGGGTCTTCGACGTACTCGATACTGGAGTCAGCCCATTCAAGCCACATCGGTTTCGGCGTTCCTCGATTGAATCGAGCGATTCGCCCACGTATAGTAAGGGTTCCGCATGGAAACGCTGTCGTGACGGGACGCTCTCACCAGGTCCCTGAACCACTGGACAACTCACTGCTATCGTCGATTCGCTTCCTCTCTGCGGCGGCCAGCACGTATCCTAGCGGTGTTCGCGACCACTTGGTGTCGTGCTCGAGATCGCTGAGCGAGAATCCGACGTGACCGTCTCGAGCAATACCGGGTGGACACTATGTCACGTTGCAACAGCACATCCCGAGGCGATTCGGCCGGTCACCGACATCGTCCTCGATGTCGGAGTGAACAGTCGAAGTATCACCGCCAAAGCGGTCGTGGAACGCCGGCATGACGACGGTATGGACGCAGACGTATTCGGACTGATGCTCCGTCAGGCCTGCCTGGACCGCGCGCACGGATGCTGGCGACGAGCACACTTGTCGAACTCGACCGGACTCCGAACGTCGAATTCGAATTTTCATCGTCGAACCGATCGTAGAGACCGATCGGAGCGATCTGCTGCAGTACCTGCGCTGCAGAAGCGAGGCTTTATTTCAGTGGTGACGGCACACATCATAGAGATGGTGGCATTTCCGCCGGGTGAACCCCAGACGGTCTGTGCACTCTGTGAAAATCACTTCGAGGTGTACGATGTCGAGTTTGCAAGCACATATGCAAACCTCGTCTGTCAAGCCTGTGACGCAGGGGCAGTGACCAGTTCCGATGAAGAGCCAGCCACTGGACGGGCGTATCTACAACGAGAGTCCGACGACCCCATCGATAGTGCGGTGGTAGCTGACATCGGTGACAATCCCGTCTTCATCGACGGCCAGCAGTGCTGGCGCCGATACAAATTCGGTGGCTGGGTCACACGGCTGGACGAACACGACTGTGAATCAGTCGAAGAATTTCGGCGACTGCACCGAGACGACGTATGACAGCGTATCAATTCCTATGAACGACGAACCCGAATCCGATACGATGGACACCGACTACGTTCTCTCGAGTGGCGACCCGGATCCCGACACGCCCCACGGGACTGATTGGCCGAAAGAACTCAGAATTTCCTTCGACGCCCGGGAGATACGGTTGTGGCAAGGGAAGGGCCACGGACTCGGTGGCGCGTCCTACGGCTTCGACGAGTTCGATCTCTCGGAGTGGGAGGCGTTTCTCCACGACTGTGACGCCGAATGGCTCGTCGAATTACTGTCTCCACGCGGATCGCTCGCCGACCTTTCAGAGACCGAGTTTCTCGAAGCGGTGACCGAACGTGGCACACTCGTCACCGAGAACCACTGATCAAGCATTCGAGTCAGAGTCGTCGGGGTCACGACTGGGATGGACCGTTACCCACTGGCCCTCGAGCGTCGAGTTCGCCTCGGCTATCGATAGCATTGGTGGCCGAGAATACGGAAGACGAATACGTAATATTAAGTACCCATAGTTTAGCTACTTAGTAGGTGAAAAATTAATGGATCTAAGCGATCGCCGGAAAGTAAAGGAGTTCGAGGAGAACGAAATGCCCCCACTGAAAGAATCGATGGATGATGCAGCCGGTTTCGAGGTAGACCTTGACGTTGACTGGGAATCGCTGACCGACGTGAACGTCAATGAAGACCTCTGGTTCGAAGGATGGTCCAAAGTGTACTTCCAGCCGACGATCGATGCAATCGAGTCAATCTGTAGCGACGAACTGGGGCGTGAAGCGCTACAGGAGAGCCTCGAAACGGTGGTGTTCAAAAACGAGACGGGCATGACCGGCGACATCGGCTACGAAGACGGAGTCCTCACGGTGGACAAAGAACCGTGCACCAATATGAACAAAGTCGACAAACGTACGGAGTCCATCGTCTCGTCGCTCGAAAGCAACCTCTGAGCAAGCGGTCTTATTTTGATTTCCTTCCGTACGGGTGCTATGAAAGGTCGTTGGAATCGAGTACGGAAGTGGCCCGATACGAGCGCAGCGGAACTGACAGACGTTCTGTAGCTATCGTAACAACTGAACGTCATTACACACCTGATCGCACGACAGCGGTGCGATCGGTATGTGAATCGTTTCGTGCCCTCGAGGGTGGCGAGTACGTGTCTCTCCAGGCCGACGGCGCGCTCGTCCCCGATGACGACCGCGCTGAGTATCAGAACGACGCTGAAGGCTGCAGACGCTCTGTCTCGAGACTCCCGCTCCGCTCAGGAATCCGAGTCGGGCGCTTCACTATCACGCCGAGGCCGGACGGGCGGGTGCACTCGTCGCCCCTCGTACGCCGCCGGATCGTCGCGGAACTGCTCCACGATGTCGCCAGTTGACCGGTCTCCCTCCGCTATCGCTGTCACCTCGTCGTCGGTCAACGCGACAGACACGTCACGTTCAACTGGCCCACCCAGCAGAAAGGTGAGGATCCACTCGCCATCGTCGTCAACCAGCACGTAGGAGTAGGACTCGCTGTCGAGGACGTTCATTGGTATCCAAACGCAGCGAGCCACGAAATCAGCTGTGAATGACGACAGTGAAACACGATGCCGAGTGACGCAGGAATGTCGGCCTCCGTCAATCCGCTCGAGAGCGGACCACCGACCACGATGCGGTATCCACCGAGCCTCACCGTCGTAAACGACGATGTCTGTGAGGACAGCGAGTATCACGACAACGCCGAGAGGGGCTGTACCGTCGAATCCTGATTGATCCGCACGGAGGACATCTTCGCCGCCCACCGATGCGCACCGACGGCAGTGGACGGGAGCGTCCGTCTGACTGTGACGGGAACCACTCGCGGTAGAAACTATTATATTAAGTGCGAATATATTCGAACATAGTCAACCGCCGTTGTCGTTCTCTCGTATTCGTTCGCCGACGGAGTTGGTTGAAGTGAACTCATGACATCCCGTATTCAGGAAGTCATACCTGACGAACTGGCAGACGCTGTCGAGTCGGGTGGGGTGACCCTCGTACTCAGTGCACCCGGTATCGGAACGTCACGGCACCTGCAACCGCTGTGTCAGTCCGTCGAACAGTTGCCCGAGACCACCGCCGTCGACGATCAGGAACCCGTGATCGTCGAGGACTTCGTCTCCGCGGTGTTCGACCTCGAGGACGAACCCCTCTCGAGTTATACGTACGAGTACGGTGAGAAATCGCTGTTTTCCAGATCGGGTGGTGCGGTGCTCGTCACCCGTCCACGGAGCTTCGACTGGCTCTGTCGGAGCGACCACGGCGTCTCTGGGAGTTTCATCGAGACGGTCGACACCGTTTTGCTGGTCCGAACACCACCGACCGGTGCCGCAGCCGCAGTCGACGCTGTTCGACAGCGTCTCAACAAGCGAAGTCCGCCCGGACTACGAGACGACGAGCGAGCGGCCGTGCTGGAGCAGGCCAGGTATCCGCCATACTACTTCGACACCCCGGAGCTGCAGCAACACCTGGGATGGTACGATGCGACAGTCACGCCGGCAGCGTTTCTCTCCCTCTCGAAATACGACACTGCGGAGGTGCTCTTCCCTGACGACGTCGGGCGAGCGTTCGGAGACCGTGACGTCTCGGTCGGACCGTTCAGCGAGGCGTTTGCGGACGCCGTCTCGCGGCTCGTCCCGAGCGGTGGCCTCCCGAGTCAACGGCCTCACGAACGCTCGCCAGCGGTCCTCGCTGCGGTAGCGCTGGTCACCGTTGGACTGGCGGACGATGCAGACTGGCTCGAGCCCCTCGCTCGATATCGGGTACTCCCCACAACCGCCGAGGGACTGGAAATCGCCCTCGATCTTCCGCCAGGAACGGTCGATCACCTCCGCGTGTTCGCTGACGATCCCGCGCGAGCACTGATCCGCGACCGGCTCGCTGACGACGCCGACGAGGAGTCGGTGGTCGACGCAGCACGTGACGTGATCGGGCAGGCAGTGGACGCGCTCCACTCGGCGGGTCCCTCGTTCGAAACGATGTCGATGGGACCCGAGGAGTACGGCACCTCCCCACTCGTCGGTGCCTGGCACTGGGACGGTCCGCAAGCGTTGCACGATGCCGCAGCCGAGCGTGAACTGCCGACCCCGATCCGGGAGCTCGAGGGCACCGACGACGAGACTGATCCGGACTGGAGATCGCTCGTCGACGGAGACGAACTCCTCGAGGCACTCGACGGGGGGCTTGTCGTTCTCTCCGGTCCCAAAGCGAGCGGGAAACGACAACTGGCCGCGTCCCTCGCCTCGGAACTCGCCGACTGGGGAGCGACCGTTACCCTTCCCGTTCTCACGCGTCCCGATCACGTTCGGACGGGGATCGAGGCAACGCCGAACGCGGTCGTCGTCGCGACGTACGGTGCCGAGCCTGCGGCTATCAACGGCGACGACGGCGTTCGAGCACTTCCCGAGTGGGTCGACGACGGGAGTTGTGCGGGCGCGGTGCTCATCTGTGACGACACCAATCGCGCACGACTCGAGGACGTCGCCGAACGGGCGGGCTGTGACGAATTGGCGGCCTGGACCGACCGCGTCGAGTTCTCGGTCGCCGAATCGATCGCCGATATCGACCGAGAGCCGGCGACCGTCGCTCGCGACCTGCTCGATGCGATCGGCTGGAACGAGATCCAGTCGCCGTCTCGCCGGTCGATCGACGTCGAGTCGGTGACGGATCAGAGCACGCTGGCAGCGATCGCGGGAGTACCGGATCACGCCCTGGACGGCGAGTTCGTCGGCACCGTCGTCGCCGAGGCCGTCGACGTCATCTCGACGACGCACGGGCCAGCCGCGGCCGAGCAGTGGCTCTCGTTCATCGACGACCTCGTAGCGGACGTCGGGCGAAATCGAACCGCCGACTCCGACGAGTCCCTCCTGTATCGGGGCGAGGTCTACGGAACTGCGATCGCAGCCGTCGCACGAGCGAACCCGAGGACCGACGAGTGGGTCCACGCGGTCGCACGCGGCGTGCTCGAGGTCACGAACGAAACCGCCGCCCCGCACGGACGGGAGTCGGTCGGTGGCGACGTGGAACCGTTTGCCACCGCCTTCACGGGCGCACTGGCTCGGCTCGCACAGCCGCCGGACGGCTCGAGGGTGAACCACGGTGCGATCGAGTGTGTCGACCAGGCACTCCACGAGATGGTCTCGGATGACGGGTGGCAGTTTCCGCTCCACTTCGTTTACGGGGGTGCGGTCGGCCGAATCGTCCGACGGGCTGACGATCCGGCGGCGGCGAACGGCGGCATCACCACCATCGTCTCCCGCGTTCGCCAGCACGCAATGAGCCCCAACGATCGCTACACGATGGGCGTCCTCGGGAGCAGTTTCGCGTCTATGCTCGGGGCAGTCGCAGGTATCGAGTGTTCTCCCGAGGAACTGTCGGCCTGGGTAGCCGATATCGAGTCCCGTGCCAGGGAGGCAGTCCAGATCATCATCGATCGGGAGGTTCAGCGGATGACGCTCACGGAGTTCTACGTCGCAGGGATCGGTCTGTGGCTGTTCGAGCACGGCTGTCCGGACGAGGACGTCGGCTCCTTCTTCGACGCCGTCGGCCGGAGCATGTGCCACACAGCGACAGCGTTCGACCTCGACCACGATCCTGAAACGTTCGTCCTCGACGGGTACGGGCACGCCGTTCGGACGATCGTCCAACTGGGCGAACTCGAGCGAGCGGAACTGTTGTTTTCGACGTGTCACCGGCTCGTCGATACGATCGCGGAGTCGGGACAGTTCGAGACAGAACAGCAACGCCGAGCAGCCCTGCATGCGAACGCGCTCGCCTCCTTTGGCGACGTCGAGCAGGACGATCCCGACGCGGTCAGCAGTTACCCGTACGGGAGGGACACGATCCCGTTCGATGACTCCCTCGGCTTCGAGGACTGGATGGAGCGATACGACGCCGCAGTGACGCGGGGGGTCGCGGTGGACGCATCCACTGCGGAGAGAACGCAATATCTGACCGAGATCTACCGTGAGACGCTCTCGACACACGTTCAGGGCTTCGACGCCGATTCGGACGATGGAGTGACGCCACGCGAGGAGCATACCTGGTACGCCGGCCTCACGGATCGCATCGAGGCACGGGCGACCACGACCGATTCGGTCGACGATCCGGTTCAGTTCCTCGCGGACGTGTACGGCGAAGCCGCCGTCAACTGGGCGACTGACGGGGACTCGAGTCGCGCCCAGGAGTGGATCACGGTGCTCGTCCAGTCGCTACGGACCAGTCGCGAGTCCATCGACGGGCCCGACACGGTGGACTGGTTCGAGGCGTTCGCGTCGACCGACGCCGAGATTCTGGCGGCAGTGTTGACCCGGACGGACGTCGGCGAACGGACACACGAACGGTTGGTCGAGGCAGTGCTGTCCCAGATTCAGGCAGCCGCGGCCGCTCCAGACAATCCACCGCATCCGGTCACGTACGTGGCCTCGGTGTTTGGCGGTGCACTTGCACTCGCCGCCGACGCTCCGGCCGAGGAGGTCCGGTTCGGGGTGACCGAGGTCCTGGCAGTCCTCCAGGAAGCGTTCTCGCTCGAGTGGATCGAACTCGAGCGGGCAGACATCTTCAAGCGGGTCTACGCCGAGGCGCTCTCGCAGGTCGGTCGAACGCACACCGACGTCTCCGAGACGGCGGAGTGGTTCGAGCTCGTCAGCACCCGGATCGAAGCGACGGCGACGAAGGAAACGCCGGAGCAGCCAGCCGAGTTCGTCGCCGCCGTGTACGTTCGGGCGATCTTCGACGCGGCTCAACACGGTGGCGACGAGTGGCGTCGACGACTCGATGCGGAGCTCCGAGAGTTCACGAGGGGGCCGTACGTCGACGATCCGGCGGCGTTCCTGGAAGGCCTCTACGCCGACGTGGTCGTGGAGGGTGCAAAGAGACACGGTCCCAGGAGACGGATCGAAGCGTGCATCGAGGCCGTGAGCGAGTCGCTCCAGGCAGCGGGCGACGCGGAGCTGCTCCGCGCTGATGGCGCTCTGGGACGAACGGTTTCACGAACCGCCGACACGTTGTCGTCGGTCAACGTCAAAAACCCGGGCGACTACGTGATCCGCATCGACCACGGTCTCCGGAGAACAGGATACGAGACGCTCGCGAACGACTTGTTCGAGGTCGAGGGAAGCGACGAACCCGATTTCCCCGACGGTGAGCCGGTCTCGAACACCGACGGCGGACGCGGCAGTAACCCACCGGAACGGGAGGATCGGTGAACGTGCTGCGTTGACGTATCGCGTAAACGACCGCTCGGCGGCCGACAGAACCGAACGATAGCAACCGACGCACGTCTGCGTTCGCGAGACACCGTGACCGATCACGCAGACGAACCCGACGATCCAGAACAACGAGTCGAGTCCCTTCGAGACACGGTCGATCCCGCCACACCGACCGACGACGACGTCGTCGCGTGGTGTGAACTGCTCGCCGAACGCGACGTTGGTGACCTTGCTCGGAACTCGGAATAGCTCACCGCAGTGTTACACTGGATGACGCTCACGGGATTCGTCTCACGACTGGAGCCGTGGGCGTTCTCCCTGTATCACGGTGATGTGGCGTCCCGCTTCCGCGAACGCGTGAGGGACACCAGACCGCGCGACGCTGTGCCCGGAACCGGTTCCGGGACTCGTCTCCCCGCCGCTTCAGGGGTGTGATTCCGCTCGCACCGTGTCAGCGAACCGGAGTCGGCTCCGTCCCGTTCAGTGCAGACTCGTCTTTCGTCACCACGAGATCCTCGAGGACGAGCGCGTCGAGGCCCATCCCGTAGAAGTCCTTGAGCGCCTCGAGCGGCGTGTTGACGATCGGTTCGCCGTGGTCGTTGAACGACGTGTTGAGGAGGACGGGGACGTCGGTGATCTCCTCGAACTCCCGGAGCAGTCGGTAGTACCGCGGGTTCTGTTCCTCGCGAACGGTCTGGGGTCGGGTGGTATCGTCTGCTGGATGGAGGATGGCGCTCACGTCGTCGCGGCGTTCCGGAGCGACGTCGAACGTGTCGATCATGTACGGCGACTCGGCCGCGTCTTCCAGGTAGTCGTCGGCGGCGGATTCGAGCATCGACGGGGCGAACGGACGCCACTCCTCGCGATGCTTGACGAATCGGTTGACCCGATCGCGGGAGGCGTCGGTTCGCGGATCCGCGAGGATGCTCCGATTGCCGAGCGCTCGCGGCCCCAGTTCGAGTCGACCCTGGAACCAGCCGACCAGCGCCCCGTTCGCGAGTAACTCGGCGACGGACCGTTCCAGATCGTCCGGTTCGGCGTAGTCGATCTTGTTCATCTCGAGGAGCGACCGGATCGCGTCGGTGTCGTACTCGGGACCCAGATAGACGTCCGTCATCGGCTCGACTCGATCCGGGCGCTGATCGATCCAGCCGCCCCCGAGCGCGAGGCCGGCGTCGTGAGCGACCGGCTGGACGAAGACGTCGTCGACGGCTGGCAGTTCGCGCACGGTCTTGTTCAGCTTGCAGTTCAGCGCGACGCCGCCCGCGAGTCCGACGGCACCGGTTCCGACCCGATCGATGTATTCGTCGACGATCGCCGTGACGGACTCCTCGAGCAGCGTCTGTGCGGTGTGCGCGAGGTTCTTCTCGAACCGGTCGAACTCGTCGGTCGCGGTCGAGCGCGGCCGATCGAACAGCTCCTCGAGCGTGCGCACACCGTACTCCGTCCCCCATCGGCCGGTGAGCGCCGTGACGTCGTACTCGACGCCGGTGTCGATAGCGTTTCGGAGGCGGCGTTCGATCTCCGGATCGTCCTCGCCGTAGGGAGCGAGCCCCATCACTTTCCCTTCCCCGTTGAACATTCGGTAGCCGAGATACTCCGTGATCGCGGCGTAGAACAGCCCCCAGCTGTTCGGGTGTTCGTAGGTTCGCAGTCGAGTGAGTCCGTCGGGAGTCGCGTGCCAGACGACGGTCGAATCGTACTCGCCTTTCGCGTCGATGGTGAGGAGCAGCGCCTCGTCGAACGTCGACGGGTGAAACGCGCTCACCGCGTGGCAGGCGTGGTGCGAGCGACACTCGATCGGCGGGAGTGGCGTCCCGATCCGCTCGAGTCGCGATTCGACGTCGTGTGTCGGCAGGTACCGAGCGACGACTTCGTCTCTGACCACGTTTCGCAGGTGTGAGAGCGTCTGGAGGACGCCGTCGTGCTGGAGCGTCTTCCGCAGATAGTGACCGCGGATCTTCGTTCGGAGTCGCGGATCGTACGGCAACACGATCTTCTCGAGGTCGGCGAGTGCGAGCCCCTCGTGCTCGAGACAGGCACGGATCGCTCGCTCCGGAAAGGTATCCGTGGCGTGTTTATCACGGCTCAGTCGTTCTTCTTCGACCGCAAAGCGGAGCTCGCCGTCGGCGAAGAGAGCAGCACTCGGATCGTGTTGTCCGTAAAGCCCTATAGACGGCTTAAATGAAAGTACATAGCCCATGTATTAGGTGAGTATATTCTTCTATAAAGTAAGTTTTGTGAAAATTGTACGTCAGGCCAGTACTCTGCGCTTCGACCAGTTCGTCTGCGCTCCCGCGACGCGTCCGAGGTCTGTACCAGTTTTCGGCCGCGAAACCCACTCGAGTGGCGTCTGAGGGAGACCACCGACTCGACCCGTCGAGCGACGAACGGCCGGTTCGACGCGCGAAGACATTTCCAATGCACATAACTATCAGCTCTGAATAATGGCACGAATTCTGACTTTTCCTCGCATCCGTGAGCCAATACCGTCGGCCGCGTCGGCCGCGTCGGTCGCTCGCCGCGGTCGCGGCTGGCCGCTCTCGAACCGACGGGACGTCGCAAACGGGCGGCGGACGCCGGTCACCAGGGGAGGTATCGCCGGATGCGGTCCAGTACCGACGGCCGGTGGCGGACTCGAAGCGTGGTTCCCTCGGCGTCGAACGCCGCTTCCGTCGCGGGAATCCGCTCCCCGTCCGGTAGCTGAACGTACTGCGTCCGGGCCGGAACGGTTCCGCCGCTGCTCGCACCGAACGGCGTCTTCGATCGGCCCGCCGGCTCCGGAACGGGTTCGCTGTACTCGATTACGTACACCGTCTGCCCGTCCTCGGTCGTTTTCCGCCACTCGACTATCTCGCGGTTCTCGTCCGTGCCGATCATCGTCGAACCCTCGATTCCGTCGCGTCGAAGTGCGTCGCGTCGCTCATCTCGGTTCCCCGATATTCGGGACGAGCGGATACGTATTTCGACGGCTGGCGGACGGCACAGGTTCGATATCGCCGAGACGAACCGCGTTCAGCCGAGGGCGACCGGATCGACCTTCAGGTACTCCCGACAGACCACCGTCGCGTACGACCCCTTCGGCAGCGCGAACGCGAGCGACAGCGGCTCGGCCTCGAGTCGCAGATCCGTCCGGAGGAGCATCGCTCGTCGAGTACCGGTCGACCCGAACTCGCCGGGGAGGTCGAAGTCCGCGGGCGACAGGCCGAGATCGTCGAGGACGTCGCGTTCGATCTCGCCCTGCTCGCCGTCGGCCAATTCCGTCTCGGTGCCGACCAGCGGGGCGGTGACGAACGCTCGGCCCCGCTCGCAGTGGCGGGTCACCGAATCGAGCCGGCGCTCGTCGACGCGCTGGAGCCGATCAGTGTCGGGGAGTTCGAGGCCCGCGGGAGCGTCGGTATCCGAGAAACAGACCACGTCGCCCGCGACGGGCCGGTCGAACGGCAGTCCGCGCTCGAGCCGTTCGGAGAGCATCAGGTTGAACGCGTACGACTGGGCGGCGTGGACGAACAGCCGCTGGAGGTTCGAGGGCACGCGCTCGAGCGCAGCGCGGAACGCCTCGGGCCCGGGGTCGCCGTCGCGTTCGGCGAGCGCGTGGATCATCGACCGTTCGTAGCGGAGACGGTTCGGGACCCGCTCGAGGGCCGCCTGCCAGTCGCGGGTCTCCTCGACGAACGCGCGTGCTTCCTGCGTCGACTCGGGCTCCGCGTCGGTCGGATTCCCGAGGTAGGCCATCACCGCCCCCTCCCAGTCACCGCGGGCGATCGCGAGGCCGACCTCGTGCGTGACCGGGCGACGGCTCCCGAAGCGCTGCTGCCCGAAGAAGTTGGGAACGCCGATCGAGACGGTCGATTCGCCGTCTTCGAGCCCGCCGAACGCGCGCAGCTCGTCGGTGATCGCCACGGCGTTTTCGGGCCGTTCGGGATCGCTGACCACGAGTTCGAACGCGTTGCCCGCGAGATCCCCGAACTCGAGCGAACGACCGGCGCGGCCGACGACCTCGATCTCGACACCGTCGATCTCGGGCAGGTCCGCGGGATCGGCCCCGTAGACGGAGAACAGCTGGGTCGTCACGGCGTACTTGTCCTTCGTTCCGGCCCAGTTGACCCGTTCGCGGGAGCACCCGAGCGCGTCCGAGAGTCGCGAGGCGAAATCGTTCGTGTCCCACCCTCGAAGCGTCGCGCGGACGACGAGGTGCGGGTAGGCGTCCGTCGGCGCGTCGATCGGCTCCGTGTCGAAGCGCTCGAGTTCGCGCACCCGGAAGTGATCGTCGTCCTCGCGGAGGCGGCCGCCGACGCCGTCGGTCTCGCTGACGTAGTGTTCCATACCGACGGCCTGCTCGGTGGGGTGGGCTGGGCGCATGCTGGTTGCCGACGGTTCGAGTGCCGGGCGTAAATCGGTTCGTTCTCGCGGTCGATCGCTCGAGCCGCTCCGCCGTCAGTCCGTCCGCGGAATGGACTGCGCGCCCAGCGCGAACGCGACGACGGCGAGCGCGGCGAGGATCCCGAGGTTCGCGATCGCGGGCTCGACGCCGGCGATCGCGGGCGTCTCCGCGCCCGAGTAGGTCGCGGCCCGCACGCCGCGTGCGAAGTAGGTCAGCGGCGAGAGGTTCACGAGCGGTTCGAACCAGCCCGGCAGTTGCGAGAGCGAGACGAACGTCTCCGAGAGGAAGAGCAGGGGCAGCCCGATCGCGTTGCTGGCGGCGACCGCGCCGTCCTGGGAATCGGTGTAGCTGCCGAGCATCGCGCCGACGCCGCAGAAGCAGACGACGCCGACGAGGACGTACGGCACCAGCAGCGCCGAGAACGCGATCTCGGCGCCCGTCAGCAGGACCACCAGCCCGAGGATGAGCAGGCTCGCCAGTCCGATGATCGCCGCGTTCACGACGGTCTGGGCCAGCAACCACTCCGCCCGAGTGAGGGGCGTCGTCGCGAGCTTCTCGAAGCGACTCCCTTCCCGGTGGCGCGCCACCTCGCTCCCCATCCGCGACAGCGGGGTGAAGAGAACGACGACGGCGAGATAGCCCGGCACGTAGTAGGCGGCCGGCTCCGTGAACAATCCCTCCCCCGTCGGATCCGTCCGAATCAGCGCCCCGAAGATGACGATCAGAATCACAGGGAAGAAGAACGTGAAAAAGACCGCCGTCCGCCGACGGACGAACGACCGCCAGCCGGCGCTCGTTTCCGCTCGCACGCGCCCCATCCGGCTCATGCGGTCTCACCCGCCCGCGCGAGGTCGGACTCGTCGGCTCCGCGCTCCAGGCGATCGGTTCGCTCGCGTTCCGCCACGTCGGCCAGCGTGAGATAGACGTCCTCGAGGTCGGGTTCGGCCCACGAGAGCCCCGTGTACCCGATGTCACGTGCCTCGAGATAGTCGACCACCGCGCCGATCGCGGCGGGGTCGATGTCCCGAACGACGACCGCATCGTCCACCGTTCGGCCGCGGCCGCGATCCGGGCGTTCGACGGCGTACTCGAGGTCGGCGAAGACGTCGGGATCGGCCGCCGTCTCGACCGTCAGGCGGCTCGAGCCGCCGTGGTCGCGGACGAGCGCCTCGGGAGTGCCCTGGGCGACGATGGTTCCGTCGGCGAGCAGCCCGACGCGGTCGGCGAGCCGTTCGGCTTCGGCCATGTCGTGGGTCGTGAGGACGACTGTCGTCCCGCCGTCGGCGAGGTCCTCGATCAGTCGCCAGACGGTGCGCCGTCCGGCGGGGTCGATGCCGGTCGTCGGCTCGTCGAGAAAGAGGAGATCGGGGTCGTTGACCAGCGCGGAGCCGACACAGACGCGCCGCTGCTGGCCGCCCGAGAGGTCCTCGTACCAGGTGTCGCCGGCGTCGACGAGGCCGACGTCTGCAAGGACGTCGTCGGGATCGCGCGCGTCGTCGTAGAGTCCGGCGTAGTACACCAGCAGTTCGCGGGCACTGAGTCGGGCCGGCGGCGAGAACTCCTGCGGGAGGACGCCGAGGCGACCGCGATCGACGGCCGACGGCGACTCGCCGAGGATCCGCGCCCTGCCCCCGTCGGGTTCGGTCGTTCCGGTCAACGCACGGACGAGCGTCGTCTTTCCCGCCCCGTTCGGACCGATCAGCGAGAAGACCTCGCCGGGCTCGACGGATACCGACGCCCCCGAGAGCGCCGTCGTCTCGCCGTAGCGTTTCTCGAGATCCGTCGCTTCGACTACGGCTTCCATACGGATCGGTTTCCGCGCATCGCGGGTAAGGGGTTCGATTCTCGCAGCCGGGCGGGCTCGCTTGCGTCGCGTGCTCACGACGCACCACGCCGTCTGCTCACGGTGCGAAGCACCGCTCGCGCGGGTTGCGAAGCCATCGATCTCGCACGATTCGCATCGCGATTCGGAGCGGACGAAGCGGGTGAGAATCGCGTTGCCTTCGCAGGCTCAACCGTTACCCGCCGGTTCGTGGTATCGAGGCGGGAATGACGGACCTCGGATACACCCTCTCGAGCGAGGAGCACGGCCCGAACGAACTCGTCGACATCGCTCGCCGCGCCGAAGACGCCGGCTTCGACTTTCTCTCGATTTCCGATCACTTCCACCCGTGGGTCTCGGCGCAGGGGGAGTCGCCGTTCGTCTGGTCGACGCTCGGCGGGATCGCGACGGTGACCGACGAGATCGAGGTCGGTATCGGCGTTACCTGTCCGACGATCCGGATCCATCCGGTCAACGTCGCCCACGCGGTCGCCACCGTCGACGAGATGGTCGGCGACCGGTTCACGTTCGGCGTCGGCACGGGCGAGAACCTGAACGAACACGTGACCGGGGAACGGTGGCCCGAGCACGACGTCCGCCTCGAGATGTTGGACGAGGCGATGGACGTGATGCGCTCCCTCTGGACGGGCGAGACGACGAGTCACCACGGCGAGTACTACACCGTCGAAAACGCGCGGCTCTACACCGTCCCCGACGAGCAGCCGACGACGATCGGGAGCGCGTTCGGCCCGCAGACGGCGCAGTGGGTCGCCGGGACCGCCGACGGACTCTGGTGTTCCGGGCCGAAAGCGAAGCCGGTCGAGGCCTACGAGGACGCCGGCGGCGAGGGGCCCAAATACACCCAACTCCACGGCTGCTACGCCGACAGCGAGGAGGAGGCGATCGAGACGATCCTCGAGCAGTGGCCCAACGGCTCGATTCCGGGCGAACTCGGGCAGGAGCTCCCGACGCCGGCCCACTTCGAGCAGGCCGCACAGCTGGTCGAGGAAGCGGACATCGCCGAGGCCGGGACGACGACGAGTCCGGACCCACAGGCCCACATCGACAGCATCGAGCGGGCGGTCGACGCCGGCTACGACCACGTCTATTTCCACCAGATCGGTCCGGAACAGGAGAAGGCGATCGAGTTCTACGAGGAAGACGTGCTGCCGTCGTTCGCGTGAGCCCGCGACGGTCTCGAACCGCCCGCCTTAGCACGCGAGCGTGACGAACTGGTTGATCGCCTCGTCGCTCCCCGCGACGATCAGCATGTCCTCCTCGCGGACGACGAACTCCGGGCCGAGGTCGGTCAGCAGGTCTCCGCCGCGTTCGACCGCGACGACGGTACACCCCGTCCGGGCTCGAAGATCCACGTCGCCGAGGCTCCGGCCGGCGATCTGGGGGGCGGTCGTTCGGACGAGTTCGAACTGGGTCTCGGGCGTGAGGATCTCTTCGTCCTCGATCAGGATGGAGCCGAGCATCCGGCCCGTCACCGTCGACAACGACAGGACGTACTCGGCTCCGGCCCGGTAGAACTTCGGAATGTTCTCGGTCTCGTTCGCTCGCGCGATGATTTCGACGCCGGGCGCGACCTGCTTGAGGACCAGCGTCGCGTAGATCGTCGTCGCGTCGTCGTCGAGGGTGAGAATGACCGCCCGGGAGTCGTCGACGTCGGCGGTCTCGAGCACCGCTTCGTCGGTGACGTCGCCGACGACGTCGACCCCCGGTTCGTCCGCGAGGTCGACGACGCAGGTCGAGACGCCCCCGGACGCCAGGGTCTCGACTGCAGTTCGTCCGACGACGCCGTAGCCGCCGACGACGACGCGGTCCGGGTTGTGCCGCAGCGCCGATACCGTCCGCGATTTCAGCTCCGTGAGGTCGTCGCGACGCCCCGCGACGAGCAGGATCGTGTTGCCGTCGATCACGTTTTCGGTGCCGGGAACGGGGACGAACTCGCCGTTGAACCACGCGCCGATGACGGTGATTCCCATCCGGTCCCGGATGCCCGATTCCGGGATCGTCTGCCCGACGAGGTCGCTGTGTTCCTGGACGAGCAGTTCGGTCACCGTGAGGTCTTCGCTGAGCTCGATCGTGTCCCGTAGCTCGGCCGAGACGGTCGTCGTCGCCTTCGTCGCGAGGCTCCGTCCGAGTACGTGCCGCGGCCGGACGATCTCGTCGGCCCCGGCGTAGCGGTGGTAGCTCGCGACCTCGTCGTCCTCGACGACGCTGACGATTTCGAGGTCGCTCGAGAGCTCGCGCGCTGTCAGGATCACCATCGCGTTCGTCTCGTCGTCGATGTCGGTGACGAGCGCACTGGCGTGCTCGGCGTTCGCCGCGCGCAGCGTCTCCTCCTGATCGAGTTCGCCGTAGATCGCGTTGGTCCCCTCCTTGTTGAGATCGACGACGAGTTCGGCGTCGTCGTCGAGGAAGACGTAGGGCACGTCCGCGGCCTCGAGTTCCTGTGCAAGCACGTCGGATCGCGGCGTGTACGAGCAGATGACGACGTGGTTGGTGAGGTCGGTCGACTCCGGGGGCCGATCCTCGAGGGCCTGCTGAAAGAGCGGGACGACGATCAGCGGCAGCGCGAGGAAGACGAGCAGGACGCCCGTGAGGTTCATCGCGACGACCATCAGGTTCATGGGGGTACTCTGCCAGTCGTCCGCGTCGCCGCCGAAGCCGGCCGTCGTCAGTATCTCGATGACGGCTTGGATCGCCTTCGCGTACGTCCTCGTCTCACCTTCGAACGTGGCCATTCCCTGCTGATAGAGCCACGCGTAGATGAGTACGAGGGCGAGAACGGCGACCAGCGAACGGACGATCCGCCGCCACCAGTGATTCATTATCCGTACGTGACTATCGAACGGTTTGTAGCTTCGGAACTTCGACCGAATAGACGGCTTCGAGAGCCTCACGGACTGACCACCGTCGGGCGATCGCCGCTTCCCGACTCGTTTTGACCCTCGACACTGAACCGGCTTCCATGGAGTACACGACGCTCGGTAATACGGGCACGGCAGTATCGAAGCTCTGTTTCGGCACCTGGCGCTTCGGAAAGGAGAGCGACGGGACCGTCGAGACCGACCGCGAGGAGGCCCACGACCTCCTCGACGCCTGCTGGGATCACGGCGTCAACTTCATCGACACCGCGAACGTCTACGGCGATCCCAACGGCACGAGCGAACGGTGGATCGGCGAGTGGCTCGCTGACCGGGGCCACCACCGCGAGGATCTCGTCCTCGCCTCGAAGGTCTACTTCCCGTTCAACGGCCGCGGCGAGCCCGGGCCGAACGACTCCGGACTCGGGCGCAAGCACATCCGGGCCCAGATCGAGGGCACCCTCGAGCGGCTGGGCACCGACTATCTCGACCTCTACTACATCCACCGCTGGGACGAGAACACGCCGATCCGGGAGACGATGCGGACGCTCACGGAACTCGTCCGCGAGGGAAAAGTCCACTACCTGGGTGCCTCGAGCATGGCCGCCTGGAAGCTCACCAAGGCACTGTGGACCAGCGACGTCGAGGGGCTCGAGCGGTTCGACGTCACTCAGCCGATGTTCAACGCCGCCGACACGGACGACGTGAGCGACTACCTCGACGTCTGTGCGGACCAGGAGATTGCCGTCTGCCCGTACTCGCCGTTGGCCGGCGGCTTCCTCACCGGGAAGTACGAGCGAGCGGACGACGGCACCGTCGTCGGGCCCGACGGCGCTCGCGGCAGCCTCACCGACGTGTTCGCGGACCGCTACACCAGCGAGACCGCCTGGGAGGTGCTCGAGGCCGTCGAGTCCGTCGCCGATCAGGTCGACGCCACGCCGGCACAGGTCTCGCTGCGCTGGCTGATGGAGCACGAGCGGGTCACCTGCGTGCCGATCGTCGGCGCGCGAACGCCCGCTCAGCTCGAGGAGAACGTCGGCGCGGTCGACCTCGAGCTTTCCGCCGAGCAGTTCGAGCGGATCGACGCGGCTCGCGGCGCGGGCGACGGCGGCTATCGCTGAGCCGGTCGCTCGTCGCTGGAGCGACGTTCCCAGTCAGTCGGATTTGTCTCTCTGCTTATTGCTGTTGGGCCCGAAGCGAACGTGATGACACAAGAGAGGGGCGTGTCCCGACGGCGGATGCTCGAGCTAACAGGTGCCGCGGCGTCGATCGCGTTCATCGCCGGCTGCAGTGGCGACGGTAACGGTGGGGACGGCGGGAACGGCGGTGGCGATGGCGGTATCGAGATCGAGCCCGACACACAGATCGAGTTCGACGGGCAGACGGCCGGCTGGCTCGGTATCGCGCCCGACGCGATCGCTGACGAGGAGAACCCGACGCTCATCCTCCAGGAGGGAGCAACCTACGAGATGGGCTGGACGACCGGCGACGGCGCCGAACACAACATCGCGATCTACGACGAAAACGACGAGGTCGTCGACGATCTCGTGACCGAGCGGGTCACCGAACCCGAAGACCAGTGGCTCGAGTTCGAGGCCAGCAGCGAGATGGTCACCTACATCTGCGAGGTCCACCCGAACACGATGGTCGCCGATATTCAAGTCGAATAGCGGCAGTGGCGACGACGCGGGCGATTGACAGTCTCCTCCGCCTGAAGGCGGAGGAATCCCGACTGCGGTTGGGATAGTACAACGGTCGTGCAGGGAGACACCGGGCTGTGCCAACCGGCTGGTATTTTTCTCCACCCACCGCTGGGTACTGAGAACGATTTCGCACGCGGATGCAGGTCGTCTCCCTGTCTCCGACGGGACCCGATTCACCCGTCCTTCCCACGTTACTGTCGACCGCCGGCCGTCGGCTCGAGTCCGATCCGGTACGCCGTCAGGTTCTCGTAGCCGTCTTCGGTGACGGCCACGAGGTCCTCGATGCGGACGCCGCCAACCGCGGGGTCGTAGATGCCGGGTTCGATCGAGATCACGTGGCCGGCCTGGAGTTCGCCGCCGGCGGGCGAGACGCTCGGCTCCTCGTGGATGTCGAGGCCGACGCCGTGACCGGTGCTGTGGATGAATCCCGTCTCGGCGTTCGGATCGCTCCGGAGCGTCTCGTAGCCCGCGTCTTCGATCACGTCGCAGGCCGCGTCGTGAACGTCGGCTCCCGTCACGCCCGCCGCGACCGTCTCGAGGGCGGCTTCGTAGGCCTCCCGCGTGACGTCGTAGCGCCGCCGGGCCTCGTCGCCGGGCTCCCCGCGAGCGAACGTCCGGGTCATGTCCGCGAAGTAGCCCGTCTCCTTGTCCCGGGGGAAGATGTCGATCACGATCAACTCGTCGGGCTCGAGCGGGCCGCTGCCGCGGTCGTGCGGGTCAGCGCCGTCGGCTCCGCAGGCGACGATGGTCTCGTCGAGCGCACAGCCGTGGCGGAGCAAGGTAACCTCGATCTCCTCTGTGACGTCCTCGCTGGTGAGCGGCTCGCCGTCGCGGACGAGGACTCCGTCCTCGACGTCCGCGGTTGCGATCAACTCCTCCGCTCTGGCCATCGCGGCCTCGTTGGCCCGCTGGCTCGCCCGAATCTGGTCGATCTCCCAGTCCGTTTTCGTCGCGCGGATGTCCGTCACGATCCCGTCGGGTTCGACCGTCACCGCGAGGCCGTGCTCGCGGAGCCCGTCTGCGGTCCCTGTCGGGAAGTTCCGCGGAACGGCGACCGACGCGACGTCGTGGTCCTCGAGGAAGGCCGCGAGCATGCGGATCGTTCCCTCGTACTGGCCGTGGTCCGCCACCAGTCGCTGGTAGTCGTACGCGGCTCGTCGGGTGACGGAATCCGCGGTGGCCTCGGAACTGGCGCGACCGTACTCGAGGCCCGAGACGAGCAGGTGGACGCCGTCCCGGGTCACCAGCGTCTGGTAGGGGTCGGGCGCGGTGAAGCCGGAGACGTATCGCTGGTCCGAATCCGCGGCGTCGTCATCGATCAGATAGCCGTCTACGTTCTCGACCGAGAGATACTCGCGAAGCGGGGAGAGGTCCACGTCGACGTTCATAGACGGACGTGTGATATCGGCGTACATAATCCCGGGGATTCGGTCCGTTCCGGCTCGATTCGAACCCACAAACTTATCAATGGGTATGAATATCTCCCGCGTATGCATCGTCGCCGGGTTCTGGCAACGGGGGCCGCAGTCGCACTCGCTGGCTGCGTGAGCTACACGGACGACACCCCCTCGAGCGAAGCACTCATCCAGGACGCGATCGAGAGACGGCAGCACATGACCGACCTCGAAGCGCAGCGAACCATGCGAGTCGAAACCACCGATGACGCGTTCGAGCGTGTCGCAGAGATCGCTCGAGAGCCGCCGGCCAAACAGCGTATCGAGGTCGTCGAGTCGACCGATCCGGACGTCCCAGCCGGCTCGGTCATCGTGACGAACCGGACGACGACCTGGGAGTACAACCCCGCGACGGAGGTTGCAGACAGGAAGTATCATCCGAACAAGGTCGACAGCGACGGAACGAAACGCGAGCTCGAGAAACTGCAGTCGGCGTCTCGGCTCGGCTACGAGGGAACGGAGGCCGTCGACGGTCGCAGGGCCCACGTCATCGAGACGCGACCGCCGGTCGAGGACGTCGATCGATCGCTCGATCTCGTCGTCGGGGACACGGAGTTCGTCATTCCGCTGGAGGCGAGCGACGACCGCGAGGCGCTGTCGGTGACTCGAACCGTCTGGATCGACGACGAGTATCGGTATCCGATCAAGGAGCGAAACGCGATCATCGAGGACGGGGAGACGCGCTACGAGGTGACCGTCACGTACGCAGACCTCTCGATCGACGAGGGGCTCGCCGAGGACACGTTTACCTACCTGCCGCCGGCGGACGCGACCGTCGTCACCGATGGCCCCCAGCCCGACGGCATCTTCGACTCCCGATCGGCCGCCGAGGAGAACCTCCCGTACGAACTGCCGGCACCGGACGTGGCGGACGCGTACGTACTGGATCGGATCACCGTCGTCGAGCGGGGCGACCGGTACGGGGGGACGACCACGACACTGTGGTACAACGATCCGAACGTGATCGCACGCGAACTCTACGTGGCCGTCCGGGAGTCCCAGCGGTTTAGCTCGACGTCACCGGATCTCGAGCAAATCGATCTCGACGGACGAACCGCGTACCGTCGGGACGAAGGGGTCCAGACCATCTTCTGGAACTGTGCGGACCTGTCCTACGAGGTCTCGAGCCTGAGAGAAGACACGCCGCTCTTCGAGATCGCCTCGTCGATCGATTGTCGCTGACGGCTTCCCAACCGGACGGACATTGCTGTCCTGATAGACAGCCACGGGTCTCTCTGCGAGTCACTCGGCGTTTCAGCCGACGGCGAGTGACGAGCGACGGTTCCGGGTGTCGAGACCGGTAAACCGAGGCCTCCGTCCGTTCGACCGCGATCGCACTGCCGACACGCTGTCGTGGCCACTGAAACGATTGGCACGCTCATCGCGACGTCGCCGTTCGAGTCGGAGTGTAGTGATTCTCAGTGGCTACGATAGTGGGGACGGCACCAACCGAATATAATTACTTTTGGCAATCGAGCATCAAAATCACCATTGCTAACATTCATTGTCTATCCCGTAGTCGTAGAAACTGCAATGTCGTCGAAGAATACTCGACGCGAAGTCGTAAAGAAAGGTATCGCTGCGACAGCTGCCATCGGCGCGCTCGGCAGTGTCGGTTCCGCTGCCGCCGCCTCGAGCGGAGATATCTATATCAGCGTGCCCGGTGCGGATCAGGGCGACTACCAGGTCCAGATCGATTTCGAAGATCAGGACGACGTCACGATCAATACTGAGAGCGGAGAGTTCGAATGGTCTAACTGGAACTTCGAGGGCGAAACCATCGAACTGCAAGGCGTCGTCAGCCACGATGCGGACATTCACCTGACGTACGAGAACACTAGCGCGTCGGTCAACGAGAGTTATACGGACGACGCCGTCGATGTGAGCATCTTCTGACGGCCACCGCAAAGCCAAACACCATCCTCGTTCCTAACGAGGACCACCGATCGCCGCAGAGCCGTCGATTCCATCGTCTTTTATCGCTCGATTCGGTACCGATCTCGATCGGTTCCGCGAGTCGGAACTGGCTCCAGCAAACGTCGGCAACCGGTACCGTCATAGGCGGACCGTGCGACACGTCGAGCATGAACGTCACGATCACGCCCTCGAGCGTCGCGGGGACGGCGCGAGCACCGCCATCGAAGAGTTACACGCATCGGGCGATCCTCGCGGCCGGCTACGCCGACGAGGCGACCGTTCGCGACGCGCTCTGGAGCGCGGATACGCAGGCGACCGCGCGAGCGGTCGAACTGTTCGGCGGCGACGTCGACCGAGCCGAGGACGGTACCCTCGAGATCGACGGGTTCGACGGCCGGCCCGACGTTCCGGCGGACGTCATCGACTGCGGGAACAGCGGGACGACGATGCGCCTCGTCACCGCAGCGGCAGCGCTGGCCGACGGCACTGTGGTGCTGACCGGGGACGAGTCGCTGCGGTCGCGGCCGCAGGGCCCGCTGCTCGAGGCCCTGTCCGATCTCGAGGCCGAGGCGTACAGCACTCGCGGAAACGGGCAGGCCCCGCTGGTCGTCACCGGTCCCCTCGCTGGCGGCGAGGTGGCCATTCCGGGCGACGTCTCCTCGCAGTACATCACCGCCCTGCTGATGGCCGGTGCGGTCACCGACGAGGGGATCGCGATCGACCTCGAGACGGATCTCAAGTCCGCCCCGTACGTCGACATCACGCTCGAGGTCCTCGCGGATTTCGGCGTCGAGGCCCGGAAGACGGAGGGCGGGTTCGCCGTCGACGGGGGACAGTCCTACGCGCCCGCGGATGGCGAGTACGCGGTTCCGGGCGACTTCTCCTCGATCTCCTACCCGCTGGCGGCCGGTGCGATCGCCGGCGACGAGGGCGATGGCGTCCGGATCGAAGGCGCACACCCGAGCGCGCAGGGCGACAGCGCCATCGTCGACATCGTCGAGCGGATGGGTGCCGCGGTCGACTGGGATCGAGAGGCGGGCACGATCGACGTCTCGAAGTCGCCGCTCGAAGGCGTCGAGGTCGACGTGGCGGACACGCCGGATCTCCTCCCGACGATCGCGACCCTCGGCGCGGTCGCGGACGGCGACACGCGGATCACGAACGCCGAACACGTCCGGTACAAGGAGACCGACCGCGTGAGCGCGATGGCCGAGGAACTGGGAAAGATGGGGGTCGAAACGACCGAAGAACGCGACTCGCTGACGATCCACGGCAGCCAATCGACGCTCGAGGGGGCGACCGTTCGGGGCCGGGCCGATCACCGAATCATCATGGCGCTCGCGCTCGCGGGGCTGGTCGCCGACGGCGAGACCACCATCGAGGGTGCCGACCACGTCGATGTCTCGTTCCCGGGCTTCTTCGGCCTGCTCGAGGAGCTGGGCGTCTCGCTCGAGCGCGACGACGAGCAATAGCGACGGTGCGCCGGCGGCAGCGGGGCTACTCTCACGGGACGCCGCCCGGGCCGGCACTGGCTCACTCCGGTATCTCGAAGGTACCGAGCGGGATGCCCTCGTCCGTGGTCGAATTGTCCCAGACGATCACGAGGGGGTCGTCCGGGTTTGCATCCGCCACTGCGACGGTGAGCTGATCGCCTGGCGTGACTTCGCCGGAGAACTGTTCGTCGGTGCGATTGCCTCCGAACCCGATCCACGTCGACTCTCCCTGGAGCGTATCACCGCTCTCGTGAGTGATCGTGACTTGGCGGGCCGTGTCGTCGTACGCGAACGAGAACTCGACGGTCGGAACCGCGGGCGGGTCGCGGTCGATGACGTTCGGGTGCAGGAACCCGCCCACCTCGGGACCCGCGTCGTCGCTATCGGCCTCCTCGACGGTCATGTTCGAGACGTGAACGGCGCGAGGATCCTCGGAATCGGCCGGCGTCGGGCCGAAATCGACGGTCGCTCGATACACGCCGTCGTGATGTTCGGTGAACCCCGCGTCGTGTTCCTCGATCTCCCGGTCATCGACGACGCCCATGAACCTCCCGAGGTGAATCCGATGATTCTCCCTGGCCTCGTCGTAGGTCTCGTCGGCGTAGGCGTTGATTTGCCAGTTCTCGGCGTCGGCGTCGTACACCGGTGCCAAAAAGAGTGTGGCCTCGTCGTCAGTCGTGTCGAGGACCGGGTCGATGTCGAACGACTCCGGCGTCTCGTCGCCCTGAAGGTGCCCGTACGTCCACTCGATTCTGATCGGCGAAATGTACAGAATCGCCCCCATCGCGGCATCAGCCTCGAGGACCTGTACCTGGCCGTCGCTGATCGCACCGATGTCGACCTCGTAGCGACCGTCGCCCAGTCGTTCGAGATCCGCCGGGGTGTCGTCGTCGGGCGGTTCGCCGTCCTGCTCATCGGCAGGTTCGGCGCTCATACAGCCCGCCACACCGGCCGCACCAGCGGCGAGTGTCGTGCGCAAGAGTCTACGTCGGCGAATCATACGAGTTCTGTATTAATTGCATCAATGTATATGGGTATCGAAATATTGTGCCAGAACCGGCGACGGATCACTCGGGGATCTGGAATCGATCGAGAACGATGTAGTACTCTCGATCCGCCCCTCGCCAGGCGATCGCGAGGTACTCGCCGGGGTCAGCGTTCGGAACCTCGACGGTGAGTTCGTCGTCAGCGGCGATCTCGCCGGAGAACTGGGCCTCGGTGAGGCCGCCTTCGAACCCGACCTGGACGTGTTCGCCCTGGAACGCGGGCCCGTCCTCGTGGACGATCGTAATCGTCTTCCCGTTCTGATCGTACTCGAACGAGAAATCGACGACCGGGGCCGGGTCATCCTCGTCCGCCTCGTTGTAGTCCGGACTCGTCGGTCCGACCCGGGTGGGACCCACAGCGACACCGAGTATCGGGTCCGTTTCCTCGAGCGCCGTCTCGTCCCACGTGCTGTTCGCGAGGACCACGCTTTGCAACTCGTTGGAGTGTTTGTCCGCTGGCGGCGTCTCGCCGTACTCGACGATCGCGCGGTAGATACCGTCGTGGTGCTCGGTAAACGTCGCATCCAGGTCACTGACCGCCCGTTCTTCGGACGGTTCCGCGTGAAATTGTCCGATCCAGAACTGGTGAGTGTCCCTGGCTTCGTAGTACGTCTCGTCGGCGTAGGCGTTGATTTGCCAGCCCTCGGCGTCGGCGTCGTACACCGGGGCCAAAAAGAGGCCCCCGACGTCGTCGGTCGTGTCGATGACTGGATCGACGGCTAACTCGGGAGTCGACTCGGACGGACGGTCGAACTCGAAAGCGCGTTCGTACGCCCAGATGACTTCGGGATCGCCGTCGTACGTGACCTGAGAGTCGCCGATCGACGCCGATCGGTCGCTGACGGCGTCGATGTCGATCCGGTAGACGCCGTCGGACGTGAGCTCTAGATCCGGTGGAACGTTCTCGTCGCTCGAGTTCGCCGACTGATCGTCGCTGTTTTCGTCGGAGGGATCGTCGCCCACACAACCCGCAGTCGCGGTCGCTCCGGCGGCGAGTGTCGTGAGCAGAATCTGGCGGCGGTGGACCATACCGTCTAGTTGTCAATTCACCTAATAAGTTCTGTGATACAACACGTGTCGGAAATGGCTCAGGGTCCGGCTCTCGAGCGGTCCGACGGGGTATCGGCCGTCTCGATCGCTCGGGAGTGACGCCTACAGTTGTTCGGTGGGTCCGCTCGTCGCTTTCCGGAGAGGGTAGCTATTTATGTCCACGAAAAATGATGGTATACAATGTCAGCCAATACGCCAGTAATCGTTAGCGCTGTTAGAACCGCACAGGGAAGAGAGGACGGTGCGCTCGCAGATATCCGAAGCGAGGACCTCTCGATTCCGCTGGTCGACGAGATGCTCGCCGAGACGGGCGTCGAGGGCGAGGCCGTCGACGACCTGATGTGGGGCTGTGCACAGCAGCGCTCGGAGCAGCGAACGAACATCGCGCGACAGATCGCGCTCTTCTCGGAGCTGGGCGAGTCGGTTCCCGCGACGACCATCGACCGTCAGTGTGCCTCCTCCGCCCAAGCGATCATCAGCGCCGCGGACTCGATCGCCGCGGGCCGCCACGACGCGGTCATCGCCGGCGGCGTCGAGAGCATGAGCCGCGTCAAGATGGGGGGCGGCGACGCCGGCGACATGTACCCCAAGCTCGACGAGAAATACGGAATGCGGAACCTCCAGATGGGGATGACCGCCGAGAAGGTCGCCGAGGAGTACGACATCAGCCGGGAGGAGCAAGACGAGTACGGCGCGCGGAGTCAACAGCGCGCGGTCGAAGCCACCGAAGCGGGCCGGTTCGACGACGAGATCGTGCCCCTGGAAACCGAGGACGGCGTCCACGACGAGGACGAGGGACTCCGCCCCGGCACGACCACCGAAAAGCTCGCCGAACTGCCCACCGTGTTCAAGGAGGACGGCACGGTCACGCCCGGTAACGCCTCGCAGATCGCCGACGGCGCGGCCGGCGTCATGCTCACCAGTCGTGACTTCGCCGACGAGAACGACCTCGAGGTCCTCGCGGAAGTCGGCACCAGCTACGTCGCCGGCGTCGACCCGACGATCATGGGCGTCGGCCCGGTCCCCGCGACCGAGGGGCTCCTCGAGCGCGCGGACCGCGAGATCGACGACTACGGCCTCGTCGAGATCAACGAGGCGTTCGCCAGCCAGACGCTGTACTCCCAGCGCGAACTCGGCATTCCGGACGACCAGCTGAACGTCAACGGCGGCGCGATCGCCATCGGTCACCCGCTGGGCTGTTCCGGCGCGCGACTGCCGGTGACGCTCGTCCACGAGATGAATCGCCGGGGCGTCGATCGCGGCATCGCGACCGAGTGTGTCGGCTTCGGACAAGGTGCGGCGATCGAGTTCGAACGTCCCTGAGAGGCCCGTCCGAGGCCTTTTCGTCCAGGTTTTGCGAGCGAGGAGCGACGCGCGGTTCGGAGCGAACGAAGTCAGCGGGAATCGCGGCGATGCGAACGGGGAGCCGGGCAAACCGTGAGCAGGCCGCGACGAGCGAGACGAACGGTGGTCGAAGGGCGGGTCGGTTTGCGTCGCGTGCGGGAGGGCGGGACGACGGTTCGGGTACCGGAAAACGTGATTACGACGACAGGACCGGAACGAGAGTCCCCTTAGCCGAGGATGTACTCGAGGCGGGGGTAGCGCTCGAGGAGGGGTTCGCCGCCGAGGTCGTAGCTCTCGATGCGGGCGTCGAGGCCGAGGATCCGGCCGGCACCGAAGGCGGCGACGGCGAGGAAGACGAGCATGTACGCGAAGTCCCCGTTGATGACGCCGTGGGCGACGTCCCAGTTCCCGAAGTAGAACATGAGCATCATGAGCGCGCCGAAGAACGCCGCGAGCCGGACGAGCGCGCCGACGAGCAGCCCGAGGCCGATCAGGAGCTCGCCCCACGGGACGGCGACGTTCGCGAACTCGACGAACCACGGCGTCGAGCCCATCCAGGCGAAGAGGTCAGCGAGCGGGTTGCCGTTGGTCGCCGCGACGGCGGTCAGGTAGCCGCCGGCGCTGAACGGTTCGGCTGCGACGAGCTTCGTGAACCCGGAGTAGGCGAACGCCCAGCCCATCATGAGCCGGAGCGAGAGGACGAACCAGGCCGAGAGGCTGTGGGCGCGGCCGCCGACCGTGTAGCCGCCGATGGTGCTTTCGAACGTGTTGCGCGTGTCTGGGACGAGAGTGGGTGCAGTCATGGTAGCGGAAGAAAACTTCCTCCTTCCTAGAAAGACGGGATAGTATATAATCTTATTTTGATATGCAGTATCATGGATATTCGTAAGTTATGCAGATTCAACGCATCAGTTCGTGGCGTGCCGTATCGCCGCCGTCGCCCGAAATGGCCGTACCAGCGGCCGTCCCTCCCGCTCGGTCGTCCTGACGCTCGAGCGCGGCCAGCCGACCGCCGAGCCCTCGCCGGCGCGTCCCGTCGTCTCGTTCCGGGTGTGGGTCGTCGGGCCCCCCGTGACGCTTCGATAGCCGTCGGCTCGATACCCCGATATCACTTTTCGGTCGCGCCCGTGGGTCGACGCATGCGCACGGACCTCGAGTCTCGTCTCAGAACGCGGCTGTCCGAGGACGGGTACCTCTTCCCCGATTACGCGGAGTACTGTTTCGCCAACGTCCCGGGGACGGTCCTGTCGGTGCTCGACGCCGACGTTCCGTCGCTCCCGTCCCCTCGTCGCTGCCTCCCCGACGACGTCCTCGAGGCCGTCGGCCGGGAGTACGACCGCGTTCTCGTCGTGCTGCTCGACGGCTTCGGACTCGCGTTCTGGAAGCGCCACGACCACCCGCTGCTCGAGCGACTCGAGGCCGACGGAACGGTTTCGCCGCTGACGACGACCTATCCGTCCGAGACCGCGGCGGCGCTGACCACGTTCCACACCGGCCGGCTGCCCGCGTCCCACGGTGTGCTGGGGTGGGACGTCTACGATCCGGCGGCCGACGCCTCCTACGAGGCTTTCACCGGCGACGTCAAAGCGGGTGACGAGTCGGTCGATCGCGACCTGCAGGCGGTCTTCGACGGCGAGCCCATCTATCCCGTACTCGCGGCGGCGGGAATCGACTGCCGCCACGTCGTTCCGTTCCCGGAGACGTACGACGGTGCGGCCGTCCACACCTACGGCGGGAACGGCGCTGCTCCGCCGGAGTATCCCCTCGAGGGGTTCGAATCGGCGTTGCGTGACGCGTTCGTCACCGCCGACGATCCGTCGTATCTGTACGCCTACCTCCCGCAGATCGACGCCGCCGCACACGCCGCCGGCACCGAGAGCGACGAGTACCGGGCGACCGTCGCGGACGTCCTCGAGACGGTCGACCGCTCGCTCTCGACCCTCGCGGCCGCCGACGAGGCAGGTGCGGGCGACACACTCGTCCTCGTGACTGCCGATCACGGCCACGTCGACACCGACGCCGATCGGGCCGTCGACCTCGAGTCGTTCGAGGCGGTAACGGCGAACCTGCAGCGCCACGCGAACGGGGACCCGGTCCGGTACGCCGGCAGCCCGCGCAACGCGCACCTGCACCTGCGAGACGGCGACGACATCCGCGAGAGGGTCCGCTCGGAGCTCGCCGCCGCTCTCGACGCCCGCGTGTTCACCGCCGACGAGGTCCGGGAGCGCCGCCTCTTCGGAGACTGCGACGAGAGCGACACCTTCCGTCGCCGACTCGGCGATCTCGTCGTCTCCCACCGCGAGCAGGCGGTCTGGTACGGCAGCGACCCCGCGAAGCTCGAGCTGATCGGGATGCACGGCGGGCTCCACCCCGACGAGATGCTCGTTCCCCTCGGGGCGGCTACGCTCGAGTCGCTGTGAGTCGATCGCTGCGCGGTCGCCGCGGAACCGATCGTGCTCGTTCCGATCGGCCGGGAGGGCGGTTCGGTACGCCGCGGGGTACTCGCCGTGTCCGCCCGGCAGCGGGTCGCTCGAGTCGGTCGGTCGCTATCCTAAACTGACGTCGAGGTAGAGCATCACGATCACGCCAGCCATCAGCCCGAGCGTCGCGATCCGCTCGTATCCGCGGATGTGGGTTTCGGGAATGATTTCGTCGGAGATGACGAAGAGCATCGCCCCCGCAGCGAACCCCATCGCGTAGGGGAGAACCGGTTCCACGACACTCACCGCGAGCGCACCCAGCACCGCGAGCGGAATTTCGACGAGCCCCGAACGCACGCCGGCGAAGACCGCGTAGAAGCGTCGGTCCAGCCCGGCGTTGATCGCGGCCACCGAGACGGCGAGTCCTTCGGGAACGTTCTGGATGCCGATAGCGAGCATGAGCGGGATCGCGTTCTCGACGTTGCCGGAGCCGAAGCCGACGCCCACGGCCAGTCCCTCGGGCATGTTGTGGAGCGTGATCGCCAGGACGAACAGGACGACGGGCGCTACCCGATCGTTATCGAGCGGAAGGGACGTACGCGGATTCGCCTCGTCCGCTCGTTCGCTACCAGTCAGCAGATAGTGCGCGTGTGGAACGAGTCCGTCGGCTCGGTCGAGAAAGACCGCCCCGAGCGCGACGCCCACGAGCGTCGGAATCGGATTCCCGCCGGAATACTGCTCGATTCCCGGGATGATGAGGCTCGTGAAGGCCGCGGCGAGCATCACGCCGGCCGCGAATCCGAGCGCGCCGTCGAGTGCGCGCTCCGATGGATTCCGCCAGACGAGCACCAGCGACGCTCCGAACAGGTTCAACATCGCGATAACGACTCCGCCGAGGAGCCCCTGAACCACCGGGTCTTCGCCGGCGACTCGAACGAATAGTTCGACTATCGAGACCATCCGTTCATCCCTCGAGTCGTCGAGACGGGGCCGCGTCGTTTCCCACCGGATTCATTTCGATACCGTACACTGACGGCGATCAAATAAACTATCGACGAAGTGCGACCACCGATCGGTACCTCCCCGCCGAAATCGACGCGTTTCTCGAAATCTCGGCTGTCAATAGTAGTAGAAGATGGCGACCGTGACGACGATGCCGCCGAGAACGCTCAGGGAAACGGCGACTCCGAGCCCGACGGCGCGATCGATCCGCAGGAGCGCGACGACGAGGAGCAGGAAGACGGCCTGGAGAATCGCGATCCCGATACCGAACCGCAGCCACTTCGTCTGCGGCGCGTCGCTCGAGGCCCCTCCGTCAGGTCCGCCCATAGGCGCTGAACGGTCGCGGACGGTACTCAATGCTACGGCGAAGTGATCACTCGCGTGTGGGACGGACGGCCGCAGTTCGTGCGCGAATCCTGCACCGCTAAGTGGCCTCGCCTCCGAAGACGTGGTAATGAACGGCAACCGCTTCGGTCGCCTCTTTCAGGTGACCACGTTCGGCGAGAGCCACGGGGAGGCGATGGGCTGTACCGTCTCGGGCTGTCCCGCCGGCCTCGAACTCTCTGCAGAGGACATTCAGGAGGATCTCGACCGGCGAAAGCCGGGCCAGTCGATGATCACGACCAGCCGCGGCGAACCCGACGCCGTCTCGATCAAGTCGGGGATCCAGGACGGCTACACCACGGGGACGCCGATCGGGCTCGTCATCCAGAACAAGGACGCTCGCTCGGGCAAGTACGAGCCGTTCATCACCGCGCCACGGCCCTCGCACGGCGACTTCACGTACTCGGCCAAATTCGGCACGCGAAACTGGGGCGGCGGCGGTCGCTCCTCGGCCCGCGAGACGGTCAACTGGGTCGCGGCCGGCGCGATCGCGAAGCAGTTGCTCGAGCGCGAAGGGATCGAACTCAAGGCCCACGTCAACCAGATCGGCGACATCGAGGCCCCCGAGGTGAGCTTCGAAGAGATCACGGCGCACTCCGAGGAGAACGACGTCCGCTGTGCCCACCCCGAGACGGCCGAGCGGATGCAAGAGCGGATCGCGGAGTACCAGGAGGCGGGCGACTCCATCGGCGGGAGCATCTACTTCGAAGCTCAGGGCGTCCCGGTCGGCCTCGGCGCACCCCGATTCGACTCCCTCTCTGCGCGCCTCGGCCAGGCCATGATGGCGGTGCCGGCGACGACCGCCTTCGAGTTCGGTCTCGGCCGCGAGGCCCGCGAGTGGACGGGCAAGGAACGCAACGACGACTGGGAGTTCGACGACGAGGGCAATCCGACGCCGGTCGAGAACGACCACGGGGGCATTCAGGGCGGTATCAGCTCCGGCGAGCCGATCTACGGCGAGGTCACGCTGCACGCACCGACCTCGATCCCCAAGTCCCAGCAGACGGCCGACTGGGAGACCGGCGAACTCAAAGAGGAGCAAGTCATCGGCCGCCACGATCCCGTGCTCCCGCCGCGGGGCGTCCCCGTCGTCGAGGCCATGCTCGCCCTGACGCTGGTCGACTTCATGCTGCTGTCGGGCCGGATCAACCCCGACCGCGTCGACGATCGGCCCGGCGAGTACGACACCCACTACCATCCGAGCAATCCCCGCAACGAGTGACCCGTTGCGGAGCCAGTTGATCGTTCTGTAAGCGTAACAACTAACTCGGCCACCGTGGTCGTCGGCGTATGCGAGATTTTCACGTCCACTCGAACTACTCGGACGGCGATTTCCTCGGATCGATGGTCCGGGCGGCGGAGGCAGCCGGCCTCGAGGGCGTGGGCGTCGCCGATCACTGTAACGTGGCGAGCCGCGAGAGTCCCGAGGCGATGCGAGGGCTCTACGGGTTCAACCTCGACCTCACGTACGAGCGCCGACGGCAGGGGATCGAACGGGTTCGAGAGTCCGCCGAAATCGCGGTCTACGACGCGGTCGAGCTGGATTACGATCCGCGCGACGAGGACGCGATCGACGCGTTCCTCGCGGAGGCGGCGTTCGATTACGCGATCGGGAGCGTCCACGAGGTCGGTGGAGACAACGTCCAGATCGCGTCGCATTTCGCGGACCTGACCGAGGCCGAGCGCGACGCGGTCGTCGACGACTACTTCGACCAACTCGTCGCGCTCGTCGAGTCCGAGCTGTTCGAGATCGCGGCGCACGCGGACCTCGTCGAGCGCACACCGCCGCTGCGCGGTCGAGCGACCGAGGACCACTACCGGCGCGTCGCGCAGGCGTTCGCCGATTCGCGGACGATCCCCGAGATCAACGCCGGTCGGGCCCTGACCGAGGCCGACATCGTTCACCCCTCTGAGCAGTTCCTGACCGTCCTCCGCGAGCACGACGTCTCCGTCACCGTCGGCACCGACTCGCACCGTCCCGACGAGATCCCCGATCGGGCCGACTTCCTCGAGGGCTTCGTCGACGAGACCGGCCTCGAGCCGGTCGTTCCCGACGGGCTCGAGCGGTAATCGCGGCGCTCGATTGCGATCCGCCCGACCCATGGGACGGACCGCGACCCCGGGTCAGCGTCGCTCCCAGGAAAGGTCCAACGGCAGATCCGCTCGAAGCAGTTGCGAGACGTGACATCCCCGCTCGGCGAGGTCGACGATCCGCGCGACGGTCTCGTCGTCCTCGTCGGTGGCGAGTCGAATCGTCGCCGCGATCCGTTCGACCGGGCCGTGTTCCGGCCTCGCGTTTGCGTCGACCCGAATCGCGTCGACCGACGCGTCGCGTTTGTTCGCCTGGTATCGGGTACTCAACGAGAGACACGACGCGAGTCCGCCGAGGAAGACGTCGACCGGAGTCGGGCCGGTCTCGGTGCCGCCGTTCGATTCCGGTTCGTCGAACGACCACTCGAACGGGCCGGCCTCGATACGGCCTCGGCGTCCGCTGGAGGTTACGGCCGTGACGGCGCGGCCGGGCATCCCTGCGCGTTCGCCGCCGTCGGTCAGCCCGCGTTCGATCCGGCTTTCGAACCCGATGTCGGCCGCGGCCTCCGCTTCGAGGGCGGTGATATCGCAGTCCGCCGGCGCGACGATCCCGATCGGCGTTCCGGGCGGAGCGGCGTCGTCGACCGCCAGATACGTCCGCCGGAGGACGCCGTCTTCGCCGGCCTCGACCGCTGCGACGCGCCGTTCCGACGCGACAGCCGCGAGTCGGTCGCCCTCGGCAACGGACCCGCCCTCGTCGACGGCCCACTCGAGGAGCGTTCCGCGTTCCGTCTCGCGGTCGAACGTCGGCATTCGAACGATGGAGGCCATGCGACAGAGCACCGTCCCGCGAGTGGAAAAGGTGTCGCTCGTCGAAACCGCCGTTCCGCGTCGGCGGAGCCGCACCGTCGAACGACGCGAGACGACAGCCGTGGCGGTCCGCGCTCGGCGAACCGGTACCGCTGAACGAATGTGGACAATTATGAACTCGTTTCTCTCGAAAAGTAATGATCATTCATACATTTTATTCGATGGATGTCCATTCTTCACGAAAGATCCTTGGTAATCTATAGCAAAGTCTTTAGGTCACGTGGGGCAAATTCCGAGTACGGTTGGCCTACCGGCCACTGATCCACTATGAGCAGCGACGAACTTATCTGGCGAATCGCGGGCGGTTCCGGCGACGGGATCGACTCGACGAGCCAGAATTTCGCCAAGGCGCTGATGCGCTCGGGGCTCGACGTATTCACCCACCGCCACTATCCGTCGCGGATCCGGGGTGGCCACACCTACGTCGAGATCCGGGCCGCGGACCACGAGGTACAGTCACGTGGTGACGGCTACAACTTCCTGCTCGCGCTGGGCGACTCCTTCGCCCGCAACCCTCAGGAAGAGGCCTACTACGGCAACGAAGAGATCAAACCCCTCTCGGAGAACCTCGACGACCTCCGCGAGGGCGGGATCATCGTCTACGACGAGGGACTCATCGGCGAGGACGACGTCGAGGCACTCGATCTCGAGGCCCGCGCCGAGGAGAACGACTGGCACGTCTTCCCCATGGACCTCCGCGGGCTCGCCCGAGAACACGGCCGCGAGGTCATGCGCAACACCGCCGGCGTCGGCGTAACGGCGGCGCTGCTCGACATGGACCTCGAGCACATCGAGGACCTGATGTCCGACGCCATGGGCGGCGACGTGCTCGAGGCGAACCTCGAGATCCTCCACGAGGCGTACGACACCGTCAACGAGGAGTACGAGTTCGAACACGAGCTACGAGCCCCCGAGGGCACCCACGAGACCGAGCAGGCGCTGCTGTCGGGTTCGAACGCGATCGCCTACGGCGCGATCGACGCCGGCTGCCGATTCATCGCCGGCTACCCGATGACGCCGTGGACCGACGTGTTCACCATCCTCAGCCAGAACTTCCCCGACATGGGCGGCGTCTCCGAACAGGTCGAAGACGAGATCGCCGCCGCGGCGCTCGCGCTCGGCGCGAGCCACGCGGGCGCGAAGGCGATGTCCGGTTCATCCGGCGGCGGGTTCGCACTCATGAGCGAACCGCTCGGGCTGGCGGAGATGACCGAGACGCCGCTCGTCCTCGTCGAGTCGATGCGGGCCGGCCCCTCGACCGGGATGCCGACGAAACCCGAACAGGGCGACCTCGAGTTCGTCCTCTACACGAGCCAGGGCGACTCCTCGCGGGTCGTCTTCGCTCCGGGCAACATCGAGGAGGCCTACGAACAGACCCGACTCGCGTTCGAGATCGCCTGGGACTACCAGATTCCGTCGATCATCATCTACGACCAGAAGCTCTCCGGCGAGAACAAGAACGTCGACGTCGAGTTCTTCGACCGCGAGCCGGAACCCGATCTGGGAGCGACGCTGACCGAGGACGAGCTCGCGGAAGCGGCCCACGACGCGAGCGGCAAGTTCAAGCGGTTCAACTACGCGGACGCCAAGAACAACGTCGCCCCGCGGTCGCTACCCGGCCAGAAGGGTGGTCGCTACCTCGCGACCGGGAACGAGCACTCGCCCGTCGGCCACATCAGCGAGGACCCCGACAACCGCGTCGCACAGATGACGCGGCGCATCGAGAAGCTCGAGTCCATCCGCGAGGAACTCGACGAGGAACACGAGTCGAACCAGACCACCTTCGGCGACGAGACGGCCGAGTACGGGATCATCACCTGGGGCTCGAGTCAGGGCGCCGTCGAGGAGGCCGTCGAACGGCTCAACGAGAGCGGCCACGCGGTGAAGGGACTCGGCGTCTCCGACATGATGCCGTTCCCCGAGGCCGAGGTAACCGAGTTCCTGGAGAGCGTCGACGAGGCGATGGTCGTCGAGATGAACGCCACCGCACAGTTCCGCGGCCTGATCCAGAAGGAACTGGGCCGCTTCGGCGAGAAGATGACCAGCCTGCTGAAGTACAACGGCAACCCCTTCGAGCCCGCCGAGATCGTCGAGGGCTACGAGGTCAACCTCGCCGACGAGGACCGCCAGCCGACTGCACAGGTGCGAATCGAACCCGCTGCAGGTGACTGACCCATGAGTGCATTCAACGCGATCGGAGAGGAACGGGAGATCGACCGGGACGAGTTCACGCCCGGCGTCGAACCGCAGCCGACCTGGTGTCCGGGCTGTGGCGACTTCGGCGTCCTGAAATCGCTGAAACAGGCGCTGCCGGAAGTCGGCAAGACGCCCGAAGAGGTGCTGACCGTCACCGGGATCGGCTGTTCCGGCAAGCTGAACAGCTATCTCGACACCTACGGCTTCCACACGATCCACGGGCGCTCGCTGCCCGTGGCCCGCGCCGCGAAGCTGGCCAACACCGACCTCGAGGTCATCGCCGCCGGCGGCGACGGCGACGGCTACGGGATCGGCGGCAACCACTTCATCCACACGGCCCGGGAGAACCACGACATGACCTACATCGTGTTCAACAACGAGATCTTCGGCCTGACGAAGGGCCAGACCTCGCCCACGAGCCCGAAGGGCCACAAGTCCAAGACGCAGCCCTCGGGCAGCGCGAAGACGCCGCTGCGGCCGTTGTCGCTGTCGCTGAACGCCGGCGCGAGCTACATCGCCCGCACCGCCGCCGTCAACCCGAACCAGGCCAAGGAGATCATCGCGGAGGCCATCGAACACGACGGCTTCGCCCACGTCGACTTCCTGACCCAGTGTCCGACCTGGAACAAGGACGCGCGCCAGTACGTCCCCTACATCGACGTCCAGGAGTCCGACGACTACGACTTCGACGTGACGGACCGGCGCGAGGCCGCCGAGATGATGTACGAGACCGAAGACGTCCTCAACGAGGGGACCGTCCTGACCGGCCGGTACTACGTCGACGAGGATCGCCCCTCCTACCAGGAGGAGAAATCCGCCGTCGGCGAACTGCCCGACCAGCCGCTGGCCGAGCGGTACTTCGACGAGGACGCCGAGTGGGAACGCAGCTACGACCTCCTCGAGCGGCACACGTAGCGGCGAACGCACCGTCTTCGTCTTTTCGCAGCGAGCGGTCCGGAGACGCGCTCGAGTGGGTGAACCACGTCGCTGATCTGGAGACTCGAGAGTCGAAAGTCACAACTCGGGCGGGTTCGATGGCTGCCCCTCGAGTCCCGTCCGCGGACTACTCGCCGGCACCGAATCCGCCGGCGAACAGCTTCGAGAGATAGCGCAGGACGAGCAAGGCGACGATCAACCCCGCGAGCAGGCGAGGCTGAAAGCCGTCGCGCATCTCGCGGACGCCGTAGGCCACGACGAGCAGGCCCATGAGCAGGGCCGTACCGCCGGCCCACCGGGAGACGTACGCCGGATCGACCGACTCGTCGTAGTTCGCGTGGAGGTCCACCCGACCCCGGAAGGCGATGAGCGAGCCGAGCGAGAGAATCGCGAGTCCGCACGCCACCCAGACGGCACCGCTGACGAGATTCGGGTCGACCATCCGATAGCCGACCTGGGGCCAGCAGTCGAATAAGTCCGGCGGTTGGTCCCCGCACAGAAGCCCTTCGAAACCGCCGTCTCACCGCGCTTCCGTTCGGATATCCGTCGTTTTCGTATACAAAAGATATTTTTCCGCCGGAGCAAAACATACTCTCATGAGTACCCAGGCGACGGAAGATCGCATCCTCGAAGTCCTCGAGGACGACGCACAGGCGTCGTACGCCGAGATCGCCGAGCGGGCGAACGTCTCGAAACCGACCGTACGCAAATACATCAACCAGCTCGAGGAGGAGGGAGTCATCGTGGGCTACTCGGCCGACATCGACCCGAAGAAGCTCTCGAGCCAGACGATCGCGCTGGTCGGACTCGACGTCGCGAGCGAACGCTACGTCGAGGCGACGAAGGCGCTGAAAGCGCTCGACGAGGTCGAGGCGCTGTACAGTTCCAGCGGCGATCACATGCTGATGGCGGAAGTCCGCGCCGAAGACGGCGACGCGCTCGGCGAGACCATTTCCGAGGAGCTGCTCGAGATCGAGGGCGTTACCGCGGCCCATCCGTCGTTCCTGCAGGAACGGCTGAAGTAATTCGCTCGCGATCGATCCGTCGTCCCCGATCGTCGGGATTCACGTTTTCAGGCTGGCCGCCGTAGCTCCGAACAGCACATGCAGACGTACGAACGCGAAACGACGGTCGACTCGCCGTTCGAAGAGGTCTGGACGTTCAACTCTCGGATCACCGGGCTCGAGGCGGTAACCCCCGACTGGATGCACCTGCGCGTCGAGCGCGTGATCGGGCCGGACGGCGAGCCGGACCCGGACGTACTCGAGGCTGGGTCCGAGGTCGCGCTGTCGATCCGTCCGTTCGGCGTCGGGCCGCGACAGCACTGGACCTCGGAGATCACGGCGCGAAAACGCGAGGACGGTTCGGCGTACTTTCGCGACGAGATGGTCCACGGCCCGTTCGACCACTGGGAACACACCCACACCTTCCACGCCGACGGCGACCGGACGGTGCTCCGGGATCGCGTGGAGTACAAGCTTCCACTGGGTGGGCTCGGTGATGCGGTTGCACCCGTCTCGAAGATCGGCTTCGAGGCGATGTTCCGAGCGCGCCACCGGCTGGCGAAAGCACGCCTCGAGTGACCGGCGAGAACGGCCGTATCGGTCGGATTCGGTGACTGAACCAGACCCGTTTTGACCGTCGGGCCGGTAGAGGGAACATGGACGATCGCGACGGACTCGAGCGGCGGGGGCTTCTCGGGACGTTCGGTGTGGGCGTCGCTGCGGCCATCGCGGGGTGTCTCGGCGGTATCCGGCCTGGCGACGGCGGGAACGACGACGATGGCTCCCCGGCACAGGTGTACGAACCGACGATCGAGGACGTTGAGAACGGTCCGTTCGAGTTCCCGGAGGGGCACCGCTGTGCGGTCTGTGGTATGACTGCGACCGACTACTTCGGCAAGGGCCAGCTCGTCCACGAAAACGGGCTCGCGGCGGTCTTCGACTCGCCGGGGTGTCTGTTCGCCTACGTCGTCTCGTCGACGCCGGAGTCGCCGATCGCCGGCGCGTGGACGACCGATTACGAGACGAGCGACCTGATCGACGCCACCGAGGCCCACTTCGTCCTCATCACCGACGAGGACGCCGCCGACGACCCGATGGGGATCGACCCCCGTCCTTACGCCGACCGCGAGGACGCCGTCGCGTTCCTCGAGGGGTGGGAGGCCGAGGACCTGTCGCCCGAGGACGACATCATCGTCGGACTCGAGGCGGTCGACCTCGAGATCGCATCGATCTATCGCGGCGCGCGTCTCCCGGACGCGTAGGGGCCGAACCGCGGTCGCGGCCGGCGGCCGCCAGTACGGCGAGTGCGGGCCCCCGGACCCGGCCGCCGGGCGGTTCCGGAACCCGTTTCACCCCGGGGGCGAGTCCGGTATCACGTGAACGACGATCTCGAGGCCACGCCGATGATTGCACTCGCCATCGCAGTTTTCGCGGCGAGTACCAGCGCCATCCTCGTACGCTGGAGCGCGGCTCCGAGTTCGGTCGCGGCCTTCTACCGCGTGCTCTTTACGACGGTGCTCGTCGCACCGATCGCCCTGACCCGTCACCGCGCGGCGTTCGCACGGCTCTCGCGGCGCGACCTCGCCGGTGCCGTCGTCGCCGGCGTCGCGCTGGCGGTTCACTTCGCCGCCTGGTTCGAGAGTCTTTCACACACCAGCGTCGCCGCGAGCGTTACGATCGTTCAGGTACAGCCGGTCTTCGTGGCGCTCGGTGCGGGTCTCGTTCTGGGCGAGCGGATCAGTCGCGCGACGGTGGTCGGAATCGTCGTCGCCATCGTTGGGGCCGCCGCGATGTCGCTGGGCGGCGCCGAGCACGCGGCCCTCTCCGGCGCGACGGTGTACGGCAATTCGCTCGCGCTGCTGGGCGCGGTGACCGTCGCCTGCTACACGCTCGCCGGCCGCTCGATCCGCCAGCGCGTCCCGGTGTTTCCCTACGTGACCGTCGTCTACGGCGCCTGCGTGCTCGCGCTGTTCCTCCTCGTGGGCGTGCAGGACCACTCGTACGTTGGCTACCCCCCTCGAGAGTGGCTCCTCTTTCTCGGGCTGGCCGTCGGTCCGGGTATCTTCGGCCACACCGTGAGCAACTGGGCCCTCGAGCACCTCGAGTCGGTCGTCGTCAGCGTCGCCTGGCTCGGCGAACCGGTCGGGGCGACCCTGCTCGCGCTGATCTTGCTCGCGGAGGTTCCCGACGCGATCACGGTGATCGGCGGCGGCGTCGTGATCGCGGGCGTCGCCGTGACGACGCTCGAGCGGGAGCGCGACGGCGAACCCGCGGACTGACGCGGTCGGCTCGGAGCCGTTCGTGGCGGATCGCCACGACAGTCCCGTGATCGATACTGTCGGCGGAATCCGCCCGGTCGCTTAGTAGCGTCCCGACCGTGACACACGGTGTGTCATGGCTCACGATAGCAGGATCCCCGTAACCGTCGTCAGCGGCTACCTCGGGGCGGGAAAGACGACACTGATCAATCACGTGCTGTCGAATCCGGGGGACCGGCGCGTGGCGGTGATCGTCAACGACATGGGGGAAGTAAACATCGACGCGGACCTGCTCGCTCGAGACAACGACGACGAGGGAATCGTGGATCTGTCGAACGGCTGTATCTGTTGCCGGTTGCGCGGTGACCTCCTCGCGGAAGCGGCGCGGCTGGCGCGTAGCCGAGACTTCGACTACCTGATGGTCGAGGCGTCGGGGATCAGCGAGCCGATCCCGATCGCGCAGGTGTTCACCGACGGGACGAACGCGAGCGACGTGGATCCGACGACCCTGTTCCGGCTCGATACAATGGTGACCGTCCTCGATACGTACGGCTTCTGGAAGGAATTCGACGCCGGGGAGCGGCTACCGGAGGGCGTCCAACCCGACGACGACCGACCGTTGAGCGAGGTCCTCGTCGAGGGGATCGAGTTCTGTGACGTACTGCTCCTCAACAAGTCCGATATGGTTCCCGACGAAGTCCTCGAGGAAATCGAGGCGGTCGTCGAGACCCTCCAGCCACGAGCGAGGCGACTCCGGACGACCCACTGCGAGGTCGATCCGGACGTCGTCCTCGACACCGATCTGTTCGACTTCGCGACGGCGACGCGTTCGCAGGGATGGAAGCGGCACCTGCGTGGGGACGGCCACGATCACGGACACGAGGAGAGCCGGAACGGAGACGATCACGACCACGACGGAGGACGACGTGCCGCCGAGCGACACGGCGTCTCGTCGTTCGTCTTCCGTTCCGATCGACCGTTCCACCCCGAGCGACTCGCATCCTGGCTCGAGGACTGGGACGGAGCGATCGTTCGGGCGAAAGGCGTCTGTCACGTCGCGAACCACGACGAGGTGATCGGCGTCAGTCAGGCCGGTCCGTCCGTCAGAGCCGGCCCGATCGGCGAGTGGCGGCCGACCGACGATCGGCGGACGCAGCTGGTGTTCATCGGCCGGGAGATGAACGAGGGGCGAATTCGCGAGGAACTCGACGCGTGTTTGGTCGACGACGACGGAACCGAGATGGCGGACGCATCGGTCACCCCGTTCCCACTGTAGCCGCGCGTCACAACGCTAGCTCGTCACTGAGCTCCTCCCAGGACTCGTGAAAGCCGTGGGTCGACTGGTCCGTCGCCCGGTCGGGGAGCGTATTCTGATAGACGTCGTCGTACTCGAGCAGCTGCGTCCAGCCGTCGTAAAGGGAGTAGCTGCAGTACTGGCACATGCGGTCGGCTACGTCGCTCGACAGTATACCAGTTTCTCCGACCGAGACGCCGTCGTCCTGACGGACGGCGGTCGAGTCACGCCCGGGTCGGTCGCGAGCGACGGGGGGACCACGTGTGACTGACGGCCGAGCCAGAAAGGTTATGCCGTCACGACAGAGCGCGACGAGCATGAATCGAAGCGGCGGATACGTTCGGAGCGCAACCGATACGGTCGAACGGCAGTGTGATCGCTGTGAGTGGCACGCGGTTGCAGGGTCCTACCCGGAACTGATCAAACAGTACCAGGATCACCTTCGCGACGAACATCCGATGGCCTGGGTGCGAAGCTGAAGCCACCGCACTCGGCGAGGCGGCTCTTCGCGACCGCGGTCTCGAGCTGTAGCGGGCGAAAAAATGGCGTTCGTGGGCGGTCAGGGCTCGAGCAAGACCTTGATGACGCCTTCTTCGCGGTCGTCGAACTTCTCGTACATCTCGGGGGCGCGTTCGAGGTCTTCGCGGTGGGAGACGACCCAGCTGGGGTCGGCCCGTCCCTCGATGATCATGTCTCGTAGCTCCCGATTGTACTCCTTGACGTTACACTGGCCGGTCCCGATCTTGAGCCCCTTTTCGAAGAGTTTGCCGAAGTCGATACCGAGTCGGCCCTGGGCCGCCATCTCGTCGGGCGCGCCGGGATCCGACGGGACGTACAGCCCCGGAACCCCGAGCTGGCCGGTCGGTCGAACGGTCTGGATGAGCTGGTTGAGCACGACCGCGGGGTTCTCCCGGGCCGGATCGTACGCATCGTCGCCCGGATCCGTCTCGGGGTCGATCGCCTGATACCCCACGGCGTCGACGCCCTTGTCGACTTCGCCGCCGTGGGCGTCGGTGATCTGTTCGACGGGATCGCCCTCCTCGAAGTTGATACCGCGGGCGTCGCAGTGGTCCTCGGCCATTTCGAGGCGGCTCTCGACGCGGTCGACGACGTAGATCTCGGAGGCTCCCTGAATCATGGCGCTGTAGGCCGCCATCAGGCCCACGGGGCCGGCCCCGAATATCGCGATCGACTCGCCGGGTTGCAGGTTCGCGAGGCGGGTTCCGTGCCACCCCGTCGGGAAGATGTCCGCGAGCAGTGCGAACGCGTCCTCGTGCTCGTCGCCCTCCGGTAGCTTCAACGCGTTATAGTCGGCGAACGGGACCCGGAGTTTTTCGGCCTGGCCTCCCTTGTACGGCCCCATCGCGACGTATCCGTACGCTCCGCCGGCAAAGCCGGGATTGACGTTGGTACAGAAGCCGGTGTAGCCGTTTTCACAGTTCCGACAGAAGCCACAGGCCACGTTGAACGGCATCACGACGCGGTCGCCCTCCTCGAGCGACGTGACGGCGTCGCCGACCTCGCTCACGATACCCATGTTCTCGTGACCGAAGACGATTCCCGATTCGGCGGCGGTTCGTCCCTCGTACATGTGGAGGTCCGATCCACAGATACACGTCGTCGTGATGTCGACGATAACGTCGTTCTCGTGTTCGATCTCGGGTTCGTCGACTTCCTCGATTGCGACATCGTGCGGTTCCTGATAGACGACGGCGTTCATTGACATTAGTTATCGCACCTCGAGGAACGGACCACGAACGGCGTTGTAAACGTTGCCGTCACCGCCGCCGCTCGACGAAACGATTCGGCGTTCGTTCCGTTCGTCGATAGAACGGTCACTGTCGCTGATCGAGGGAGACACCCGTGTCTTCCTCTGCGACGAACTCGACACGCTGCGTGTCGCCCGCTTCGTCGAGGCATTCCGACCGAACGTGCGTGTTCCACTGGTTCGTGTCGCGCCGCTGGCGATCACGAAGTTGTGACCGCACAGGGGTTCGTCGGCCCGATTCTCCGTCTCCGGCTGGTGTCGACCGACCGTGGAGCGCCTCGAGCACCGGTGTCGGCGACCTCGCGTCGCGATCTGGTTCGACTGGCCGCTGGTCGAACTCGCCGTCGCCGAGTCGAGCGCCGACCACTGGATCGAGCTGGTCGGAGTGTCGGCGGACGACTCGGCATCCAAACGGCAACCGAACCGCCCCCACGCGACCCGCTTCAGTCGTCGGCCGCTGGATCGGCAGTCTCGCCGAGGGGTTCGATACCGACGTCGATCTCCGCGGCGGCGGCCTTGTACTCGGGGATCTTCGCTCGTTCGTCGAGGACGTGGTTCGTGAGCTTGTTCGCCGAGGCAGCGGCGAAGTGCGGCGTCGTCCAGACGACGCCTTCCTTCGTGTCCTCGGTCACGTGTGCCTCGAGCGTGATCTCGCCCCGTCTCGAGCGGAGCCGAACGTACGTCCCGTCTTCGATCCCGTAGCGGTCGGCGTCGGCGGGGTGGACGTCGACGAAGTTCTCCGGCGTCTGCCTGTTGAGCGTCGGCGATCGCGTGCTCATCGTTCCGGTGTTGTAGTGTTCCTCGAGTCGGGCCGTCGTGAGGATCAGCGGGTATTCGTCGTCGGGCGTCTCGGCGGGCGGCTGGTGAGCGACGCCCTCGATGTGGCCGCGCCCGCTCTCGGTGTCGAACTCGTCCTCGTAGAGGAACGGGTCGCCCTCGTCGCCGAGTTCGTAGCAGGGCCAGTGGAGTCCCTCCTCGCCGAGCAGGTCGTAGGTCATCCCGTGGTAGCTCGGGCAGACCTGCCGGAGCTCCTCGAAGATCTCCTCGGGGTCCTCGAAGTCGAACTTTCCGTCGGCGAACAGCCGACTCCCGAGCTCGCTCAGGATCTCGCGGTCGTGTTTGGTGTTCTCGTGGACTTTTTCCACGCCGCGCATCCGCTGGACCCGACGGTCGGTGTTCGTGACGGTGCCGCCGCGCTCGGCCCAGGTCGTCGCCGGGAGGATGACGTCGGCGTACTCCGCGGTCTCCGTCATGAAGATGTCCTGGACGACCGTGAACTCGAGTTCGTTCAGCCGTTCGGCGACGGCGTTGGCGTCTGGCTCGCTCATCACGGGGTTCTCGCCCATGACGTAGAGTCCCGTGATCGAGTTGCCCGCTTCGGCGGTGATCTCGACGTTCGTGAGCCCGGGTTCGGCCGGGATTTCGAACCCCCAGACCTCCTCGACCGACTCGCGGGCCGCGTCGTCGTCCACCAGCTGGTAGCCGGGCAACACGTTCGGCATCGCGCCGACGTCACACGTCCCCTGCACGTTGTTCTGTCCACGGAGCGGGTTGACACCCGTGCCGGGCCGCCCGAGGTTGCCCGTGATCAGCGCCAGGTTGATCTCGTTTTGGACGTTGTCGACGCCGCAGGTGTGCTGGCTCATCCCCATCCCGGTGAAGATGGCCGCGTTGTCGGCCATCGCGTACTTCTCTGCCGCCAGTTCGATCTCGTCGAGGGGGACGCCGCACTCCTCGGCCGCCGCTTCCTCGTCGAACTCCTCGAGCGTCTCTTCGAGGTGGTCGAATCCCTCGGTCCGTTCCTCGACGAATTCCTCGTCGATCCACCCCTCGTCGGGGTTCTCCTCGTGGTTCTCGAGGATCGTCTGGAGGACGATATTCAACAGCGGGATGTCCGTCCCCGGATTCAGCTGCAGGTGCTGATGACGGTCGGTATCGTCGATCTGGAACGACCGCGTCGTCTTGTTGGCATGCGGATCGACCTGAATGACCGTCGCTCCCTCGAGGACGGCCTGTCGGAAGTACTGGCTGTTGGCGATGGGGTGTTGCTCGCCCGGGTTCGCCCCCTGGATCCAGAAGACGTCGGCCGCCTCGCGGAGGTCGCGCATGCTGTTGGTCATCGCCCCCGCGCCGAGGCTGGTCCGCAGCGCCCAGACCGTCGAGGCGTGGCACATCCGCGTGCAGTTGTCGACGTTGTTGGTGCCGTAGCGGCGGGCCAGCTTCTGGAGGAGGTAGTTCTCCTCGTTCATCACCTTCGAGGAGCCGAAAAAGCCCATCGCGTCCGGGCCGTACTCCTCGCGGATCCGCTCGAGTTCGCCGACGACGTACTCGTAGGCCTCCTCCCAGGAGGCCTCGCGGAATTCCCCGTCCTCCTTGATCAGGGGGTCGGTGAGCCGGTCTTCGTGGTCGACCACCTCCGTCGCCGCCCCGCCCTTGATGCAGATACGGCCCTCGTTGACCGGTGCCTCCCCCCACGGCATGAATCGGACGTCGCCGGGCTCCTCGCCCGGTTGCACTTTGATACCACACCCGACGCCACAGTACGGACAGATCGTCTTGACCGGCTCTCGTTGATCGTTGGACATGGATAGTTCCTCAGGTGTCACACCCGTTAGGCGGAGTCCACTACCCGTGTGTGTATGAGGTTTTCTACCACATGGGGAGTATGTAGCCGTGAGCGACCGGTCGCGCGGTCCGGTCGCAGCATTGTCTGCGTTGCCGGCTCGAGCGTCCGCCGGCGGGGAAACGCTGACGACAGTGGGTGCACACTAGTGTTTCGATGGAGCTCACGCGATCGCTCGTCGAGTCACGGGCGAGCGAGTATCGGGAGGAAGAGCCCCTGTACGCCGTCGAGCGGGAGCAACTCGAGACGCTCCCGGCGGCGTTCGAGACGGGCGAGTACGGCCGCCGGGACGCGGCCTGGGTCGTCAGGTGGTACTATCGGCGGTTCCTCGGGGAGTATCCCGACGCCGAGCGACGGGACGCCGAGGAACGCTTCCGGACCAACGATTTCGAGGCCGTCCGGAGCGCCATCGCGGACGCCGTCGACGCGAGCGACGCGGCCGGCGGGATCGACCGTCTCACCGCGCTCGAGGCGGTCGACGTCCCCGTCGCGTCGGCGTTCCTCATGTTCGTCGACCCCGAGGCGTACGTCGTCGTCGGTCCCCGCGAGTGGTCGACACTCCGGGAGGCCGGCGACCTCTCCCGACCGTACCCGGACCCCCCGTCGACTCCGGCGTACGAGACCTACCTCGAGCGCTGTCGATCGCTCGCCGACCGGTTCGAGTGCGACCTGTGGACGCTGTATCGGGCGCTCTGGCGACGCCCGGACTGAGCGGCCGAAGCGGACGGTCGGCTCGACCGGGTTCGGTTCCCAGCCTCGACCCGGTCCGGCGTCCGGACCCTTTTGCCGTCGCTGCACGAACGGTCGATCATGTCCCTCGAGACCGGACGCGACGAGCGAACGGGCGTCGTCCTCGCGGGCGGCCACTCGACCCGCTTCGGCGACGATGATAAGGCCGTCGCCGACCTCGCCGGCACGCCGATGATCCGCCGGGTCGTCGACCGCATCGATTCCGTCGTCGGCGATGTCGTCGTCAACTGCCGAGAGGGGCAGGTGCCCGCAATCAGGGACGCGCTCGAGGGCGGGCCCGTCGCCTCGTTCGCGGTCGATCCGATCCCCGACCGCGGGCCGATGGCGGGCATCATGACCGGGCTTCGAGCGGCCGCGGGGGAGTACGCGCTCGTCGTCGCCTGCGACATGCCCTTCGTCGATCCCGCCCTCGTCGATCAGCTGTTCGAGCGAGCGGCCGGCCACGACGCCGCGGTGCCGCGGCTCGACGACCAGTGGTTCCAGACGACACAGGCCGTCTACCGGACTGCGCCGATGATCGACGCCTGCGAGCGCGCCCTGGAGCGCGACGAGCGGCGGGTCGTCGAACCCCTGCTGGACCTCGACTACGTCGTCGTCGACGAGGACGACGTTCGGGACGACGCGTCGCTCGACACCTTCGAGAACGTCAACACTCGCGAGGAGTTCGAGCGGGCAGCCGAGCGCCTCGAGACGGAGTGACCCGCTAGCGCTCGAGGACGTCGACCACCGGCTCGTCGGCGATCATCCGCGCCAGCACCACTCGAGGCACGCTCGGCGCTCGCTCGAGTAGTTCCGTCGCGATCTCCTCGGCGACCGCCCGTCGCTCGGCGTCGTCGACTTTGTTGAGCAACGGAACGACCGTGGCACCGTCCGGAACGTCCTTCAGCCCGCCGCGGTCGCTCGCGAGCACGCGGGCCACGTCGACCGGCCGGATCGTGTCGCCGCCGTCGAGCCCCGTGATCGCCGCCACTCGCTCCGGTCGGTGGACGCGCTCGGCCGAGAGCGGCGTCCCGACGACCTCGACGCTCGCGATCGGGATCACGGTGTCGACGCACCGGGGGAGTTGCGGTTCGCGCTCGTTCGGTGCCTTGAACGCCCGCGTCCGCGCCCCGTCGGCCTTGACGAGGACCAGATCCGCGGCGTCGGCCGCCGCGAGCTCGTCGATCACGTCCGTCTCGTATCCCACGTACCGGTCCTCGCCCTCCCGCTCCGGGACGACACCGACGGGCCACGCCGCCGCTCGCTCGAGTGCCGCGACCGGGTCCTCGGTCACGACGACCTCCTCGACGCGTCTATCGAAGATGGGGATTCGGACCGTCGCCGTCACGACCGCCCGCAAGGAGCGGTCGCGGGCGGCCCGCGCAGCCAGCGCGTACAGCGTCGTCTTCTTCCCGCCGGCACCGACGACCGCGACGACGCCGGAGTCGGCTCGGAGCGCCTCGAGAGTGTCCATATCGGCGCTATCACCGGAACCGGCCTAATCCTTCGGGTCGACTCGTAGGTCGCGGGATGGTCGTCGACGTCGATCACGGGCCGAGGGGGTGGTAACCCCCGCGTCCCCCGGTGACGCGGGTGCGAGCAAACGACTCAAGGGTCGGGCCCCTACAGGCGGTAATGTCACCGGACACACCCGGACTGCACCACGTGACGGCGATTGCCGGCGATCCCCAGGCGAACGCCGACTTCTACGTCGGCACGCTCGGACTGCGATTCGTCAAGCAGACCGTCAACCACGACGATACGGGCACCTACCACTTCTACTTCGGCGACGGGGAGGGAACCCCCGGCACGAACATCACCTTCTTCCCGTGGACCGATCGGGGGCGGCGGGGCCGGTTCGGTGCCGGGCAGACGCAAACGACCGCCTACGGGATCCCCGCGGGCTCGGTCGACTACTGGCGCGACCGCCTCGAGTCCGACGGCGTCGACTACGAGCGGGAGACGCGGTTCGACGACACCGTCCTCCGATTCGCGGACCCGGACGGGATCGAACTCGAGCTGGTCGCGGCCGCCGACGCAGAATACGATGCGACGCCGTGGGCGGACGGCCCCGTTCCGACCGACCACCAGCTTCGCGGGTTCCACAGCGTGACGCTGGCCGTCGACGACGTCGGTCCGACCGAGACGATCCTGACCGACGTCCTCGGCTACGAACTCGAGGGCGAGACCGACGGCCGTCGCCGCTACCGGAGCGCGACCGGCGGTCCAGGCTCGATCGTCGAGCTGGTCGAGACCGACGCCGGCCGCGGCCAGATGGGGGTCGGAACGGTCCACCACGTGGCGTTCGAAGCCGAGAGCGTCGCGGAGCAAGAGCAGTGGCGCGAGGCCTACGCCGACGCGGGGCTCGCGCCGTCGGCGGTCATCGATCGCACGTACTTCCAGTCGATCTACACCCGCGAACCGGGCGGCGTCCTCTTCGAGATGGCGACGACGGGGCCCGGCTTCACGGCGGACGAACCGCTCGACGAGTTGGGCGAACGGCTGTCGCTTCCCGAGCGACTCGAGTCCGAACGCGAGGCGATCGAGGCCCAACTGCCCGATTTCGACGGGCCGACCGTCGACGCGAGCGGGAACTGACTCGCCGAAACGCGGCCGTCCACAACGCCTTTGCCCGGTCTGTCCGTACGCCGGGTATGAAATTCGCTGTCTTCGGTGCCGGCGGCGTCGGCGGCTATCTCGGGGCCCGTCTCGCGGATGCGGGACACGAGGTGCACCTCGTCGCGAGGGGGGATCACCTCGCCGCCCTCGAGTCGGACGGACTGCGCCTCGAGAGCGTCGACGGCGACGCGTCGGTCGATCTGCCGGCGACTGACGACCCGACCGAGATCGGGCCGTGCGACTACGTCCTCTTTTGCGTGAAGGCCCACGACACGCGAGCCGCCGCGAGGGATCTCGAGTCCCTTCTCGGCGAGGGCACGGCCGTCGTCTCGTTCCAGAACGGCGTCGACAACGAGGGGTGGCTCGGGGACGAAATCGGCGAGGACCACGTCGTCGGCGGCGTCGCGTACATCTTCTCGACCATCGGCGACCCCGGCGTCGTCGAGCACACCGGGGGTCCGGCCCGGTTCGTCTACGGCGAACTCGACGGCGAGCGAACCGACCGAATCGAGCGGCTCGACGACGCGCTGTCGGCGTGCGAGGGGATCGACGCGGTGCTCGCCGACGACGTCCGCGTCGAGCTCTGGCGGAAGTTCGCGTTCATCTGCGCGCAGGCGGGGATGACCGCCGCGAGCCGGCTCCCCGTGGGCGAGATCCGCGACACCGACGCCTCGTGGGCGATGTACCGCCGGATCGTGGCGGAAGTCTGTGCCGTCGGCACTGCCGAAGGCATCGACCTCCCCGAAGATACCGTCGACGAGTGGCTCGCGTTCGCGCGCGACCTCGATCCGGAGATGTACTCGTCGCTGCACTACGACCTGACCCACGACAAGCGACTGGAACTCGACGCGCTGCACGGCTCCGTCGTCCGACACGCGGCCGACGTCGGCGTCGAGGCCCCGATGAACGAGGCGATCCACGCGATCCTGCGACCGTGGGCCGACCGAAACGATCGCTAGCGGCCCGACGGTCGCCGGCGACGCCAGCGAGCGGCTGGCCGCTGCTCTCACCTTTACCACCGATCGGCCCGTATCGGTTCCCATGACGCCGTTCCGCTCGAGCGACCGCGACCCGTCGTTCCGATTCGAGTACGAACCGCCGACCGTCAGATTCGGCGTCGGCTGCGTCGACGCCCTCGACGCCGAACTCGAGGCGCTGGGTCTCGAGCGCGCGCTCGTCGTCTGCGGCTCGACTGTCGGCGACACGCCCGACGTGATCGATCCGGTTCGAACGGGTCTCGGCGATCGGCTGGCCGGCGTCTTCGACGAAACGACGCCGAAGAAACGCCTCGAGACGGCCTTCGAGGGCCGCGATCGGCTCGAGGCCGTGGACGCCGACGCGCTCGTGAGCCTCGGCGGCGGCAGCAGCCTCGACGTCGCCAAGTGCAGCAGCGTCCTCGCGGCGACCGACCTCGGTCCGGCGGCGGCCGCCCGGGAGTTGGAAGAGACGGGCACCATTTCCGTCCCCGAGGAGAGGCTGGTGCCGATCGTCGCGATCCCCACCACGCTCGCGGGCGCAGACCTCTCGATGGTGGCGGGCGTCACCGCCTCCCCCGAGTCGAGCCCGGTCGACGAGGAGATCGGCGGCGGGATCGCCGATCCCGGACTGATGCCGGTGGCCGCGTTCTACGATCCGGAGCTGGTCGCGACCACCCCCGAATCGGTGCTGGCGGGATCGGCGATGAACGGCTTCGACAAAGGAATAGAGACCCTCTACGCGAGCAACGCGACGCCGATCACCGACGCGACGGCCAGACACGGCCTCGAGAAGCTCGGGGACGCCCTCCGGGCGTTCGGCGACGGCGACCGCGATCTCGGCACGTTCGAGACGATCCTCGAGGGGGTCGTCCTCGTCCAGTACGGCATCTCGCGGCCAGGCGAGACGACGGCCTCGATCGTCCACGCCTTCGGCCACGGGCTGACGCGCACGTACGACGTCCAGCAGGGGGCCGCACACGGGGTCGTCGTGCCCCACGTCCTCGAGTACCTGTTCGAACGGGACGACGTGGATGCGCGAGCGGGGCTGCTCGCGAACGCGCTCGGCGTCGACAACGTCGCGGATCGGGAGGCCACAGTCGTCGAGGCGGTGGCCGAGATTCGCGACGCGCTCGGGCTCCCCGCGCGGCTTCGGGACGTCGACGGCCCGGAACCGGACGCGTTCACCGCGGTCGCGGCGGCGATCCTCGACGATCCGTTCATGGCGAACGCGCCGCCCGGACTGGCCCCTTCGGTCGAGGAGATCGAGGCCGTGCTCGAGGCGGCGTGGTAGGTCGGGACGGGCGGTGATCGACCGGTCGCGACCGATTCGAGCGCAACGCGGCTTGTGCCGGGGCGAGCGCGGCGAACGGTCGGTTCGTACGCAACTGTTGCAGCGAGGAAACCGTCCGCCAGGCCGTGTTTCCAGCGGCGAACGATACTACCTGCCCGATAAGTAACAGCGATCGGTCGTTGGGTGTCGATACGATGATCGATCACGACAGGCGGCAGGTTCTGAAAACCGCCGGACTAACGGTGACGTTCGGAGGACTAACCGCGACGACGGAAAGGGCCGCCGCCGACCAGCACGCTCCCCGCGACCGAGCCGTCAGTTCGACGATGGTCGACGACTCGAGCGGATGGCCGTCGGCTCGTGGCGGCGTGGGAAACACTGCTTCCGTTCCGATGGCGTCCGGACCCGCCCCACCGGTAACCGTCGCCTGGGAGTACGAGCACGGCGGTCGGTTCGCCGTCGTCGACGGGACGGTTTACCTCGTCGCCGCCGACGGACGCATCCACGCCCTCGACGCCATCGACGGCTCGCCCGAGTGGACGAGCGGGATCGGCTCGGACGGAGAGGCGACCGCGTCGGGATCGCCGGCGGTGGCGAACGACACCGTATACGTGAACGGAGATCGGATGAGTCCGTCGCTGACCGCCCTCGACGCCGCGACCGGCGACATCCGCTGGCAGAAGACCGATCTCGGGTACGAGACGAACCTGTCGCCGACCGTCGCGTCGGGGCTGGTGTTCTCGATCGTCGACACGGTCCTGTACGCCCTCGACGCGGACTCGGGCGAGAAGCAGTGGGAATTCGAGCCGGAGCCGGTCACGTTCGACGGGCGAGAGTTCGGCGACCGGTTGTCGAGGCGGCCGGTCGCCGTCGCCGACAGTGCCGTGTTTGCCGTGGCCAACAAGCAGCTGTTCGCGCGGGACGTCGAAACCGGCGACGAGCGGTGGACGAACGTGCTACAGGACGACTGGGCCACCGAGGTATTCTCCGGTTCGCCGCTGGCTACCGACGGCGTCGTCGCGGCCGTCAAAGCCGATACCGCGACGTTCTTCGATGCGGCGACGGGTGAGGAACTGTCGACGCTGCCCACGTACTCGCTGGACGTGCTGACCGACGCTCGCGCGTACGCCGTGGCCGAAACGGACTCCGACGACGGTACCGTCCGTCTCGTCGGCTACGACAGAGAGACCGGCGACAGCGCCTGGGAGTCGGCGGAGCGAGCGGCGTCGTTCGGCGCGCCGGTCGTCGACGATGGATCCGTGTACGCGACCGTCGAAAAATCGTCCGGGGAGAGCGGCGTGGTCGCCTTCGATAACGTGGATGGGAGTCGCGAGTGGTCCGTCGCCACCGACGGTCAACCGAGTCGGATCGCGGTCGCCGACGAAACCCTCTACGCAAGCGCGGACGGCACGCTCCTCGCGATCCGGTCCGAGGACGCGACGATGAGCGACGAGGCGGACGCGGACAACGAGGACGAACCGGAGGGAACCCCCGGATTCACCGTCGGCGTCGGTATCGCCAGCGGCGCGCTCTCCCTCGAGTGGCTCCGTCGGCGAACCGCGGCCGACGAGTCGGCGAACTAGTGGCGACGTCGGCGGCAGTCAGTGGTCACCGCTCGCGTCCGCCCCCGAATTCGCGCCCACGTCTCTCGCCGGCGGCGGTTCGACGCCCCGCCGCGGCGGCTCGAGACCGGGATGGAACGGCGAGAACCACCTGACGAGGTAGAGCAACAGGATCGTTCCCCCGGCAGTAAGGACGAACACGACCGTGGGATCGGCGACGTGAACGAGTCGGAGGATCGTGAGGCCGAGCCCGCCGGCCAGAAGGGAGACCACCTGCCCGACCGAAATCCAGTCGGGAACGCGCTCGACGAACGCCGTTCGATAGTACGTCGCGTACAGGAACCCGCACCAGACGCCGACGACTGCCGCCAGCCGGTGTTCGGCGGGACGAGGGAGTTCCGTCTCGAAATGGAGGAATACGGCCAGCACCGGGAGGGAAACGGCGAGCGAGACGAACTCGCCGCGACGCCCGTCGGGGACCTGCCAGCTTCCGTCGTCGTCTCGAAACCACTCGAGCAGTGTGCCGCCCATCAGCGTTGTGTGCGTCGCAACTCGACGTGAACGTTTCCGTCTTCTACGCGTCGTCGACGTACGACGGCCGCTCGGCGTACTCGATCGGATCGCGGACGCCGACGTTCTGGAACGCCTGCAGGCGGAACGCACAGGCGTCGCAGGTGCCACAGGCGGGCTGGTTCTCGCGGTAGCAACTCCAGGTGTGTTCGTAGGGGACCGCGAGGTCGACGCCGTGCTCGGCGATGTCGGTCTTCGACCAGTCGACGAACGGCGCTTCGATCGAGATCTCGGTCTCGGGTTTCGTGCCGACGTCGACGACTCGCTCGAAAGCCTCGAAGAACGCGGGGCGGCAGTCGGGATACCCCGAGAAGTCCTCGCTGTGCGCGCCGATGAAGACCGCCCCGCAGTCGTTGGCTTCGGCGTAGGAGACGGCCATCGAGAGCAGGTTCGCGTTCCGGAACGGGACGTACGACGAGGGGATCTCGTCGCTCTCGAGGTCGGCGTCGTCCACGGCCAGCGCGTCGTCGGTGAGGCTCGAGGCCCCGATCGCCGAGAGGTGGCCCGTCTCGATCCGCAGGAAGTCGGCCGCGTCGAACTCGTCCGCGAGTCGGCGGGCGCACTCGAGTTCGCGGTCCGCCGTTCGCTGGCCGTAGGAGGTGTGCAGGGCGTAGATTTCGTACCCTCGGTCGCGGGCCTCGGCGGCCGCGGTGGCGCTGTCCATGCCGCCGGAGAGGAGGACGACGGCGCGCTTGGAACGCTGTTCGTCGGTCGCGGAATCGGTGGTCGTATGAGTCATGGGAGAGTCGACTGTCGGTGATTACGTTTCGGGTGCGTCGTTCCAGAGGTCGACGTGCAGTCGGGGCGTGTAGCGGAAGCCGTGCTCCATCGCGAGGTCGGCGACCCGAGCGCGCGTCTCGGCGAGGCGGTCCCGGGTCGCTCCCTCGGGCATCAGGAGGACGTCGTCGTCCCGCACCGGGACGTCGGCGGTCGCGCGGAGGTCCTCGAGTAACGCGAGGATCTCCGGCATATCGCCGGCGTCGGTGACGACGAATTTGAGCTGGAACGTATAGCGCTCGACCAGCCGCGACAGCGCGTCGAGGTCGATGCGCTCGCGTTCGTGGCGCTCCGCCCATCGGTCCGCGTCGACGTCGTCTTCGTCGGGCGCGCGCTCGGGTGTGGGCGTACTGCTCTCGAGTTTCGGGCTGATCGAGGCGAGATCGATCGGCGCGTCCCGGTAGATCGTCCCGTTGGTCTCGACGGTGGTGTGGTAGCCGCGGTCGTCGAGCGCCTCGAGCAGGGCGACGCTCTCCTCGTGGAGCAACGGCTCACCGCCGGTGAGAACCACGTGATCGGCGTCGTGGGACTCGATCTCGGCGACGATCTCCGCGAGTCCCAGCCAGGCGTGGGTCGGCTCCCAGGACGTGTGATAGGAGTCACAGAACCAACACCGGAGGTTGCAGCCGCTCGTCCGGACGAACACCGACGGGACGCCGGCGAGGGTTCCCTCGCCCTGCAGCGAGTAGAACAGCTCGTTGATCGGCAGCCCGACGGGGGTCGCTTCGCTCTCGTCTTCGGCGTCGGCGGTGTCCGAATCGGCCCCGGACTCGAGGTCGACGGAATCTGAAACCGGCATCTCAGAACTCGCGTCCCCCGCAGAGTTCGCTCGTCTCGCTGACCTGCACGGCGACGTCGGTGACGGTCTCGGGCAGGGTCGCCTCGAGTTTCCGCTCCAGGATCACGCTCATTACCTCGGCCGTCGGCGGGTGCTGGAGGACGACGACGCCGTCGTCGTCCCCGGCCGCTTCGAAGGCCTCGACGAGCGGATCGCCGGCCTCGAGCAGGAACATGTGGTCCCACTCGGATATTACGTCCGTAATATCTCCTTTGTCCGCGATCCACCCCTCCTCGGTCAGGTGTCCTGCGACGGTGACGGCGACCTCGTAGTTGTGGCCGTGCGGTCGCGAACACTTACCGTCGTGGTGCTGGATTCGATGCCCTGCGCTGATTCTGATCGGTCGGTCGCGTCCGACGCGAAGGACGCGCTGGCTTCCGACGACCGATTCGTCGACGGCAGCGCCGTCGGCCTCTCGCTCGTTCGTTCGATCACCGATGCTCTCAGTCATACTCGAGTATTCCCGAGACAATACTTAAAGGTGAAGGGAGCGGTCCGTCGCCGCGGCGACGGCTCCCGCGGGACGATTCCGGGTGGCCGGCCCGCAGGGTCTCCCCTGGATACCTCGGCGTTCCGAGCGATGACCGACACTCTTGCACGGGCGGTCCCAACTGATCGTATGTGGGACTTCGATGCGGAGACGAACGACGATCTCACGTGGACGACCTGCTCGACACCGATCGACGGAGCCGTCTACGACGTGACGAACACGGCGAACGGGCCCTGTGCCGTCGGCGAGGGCGGCACCGTCGTCGGCCGGGCACCAGACGGCTCCTGGGGAACCGTCGTCGACGACGGGCCGGCGGCCCGTGGGGAGTCGCTCCACGCGGTCGCGACCACCGACGACGCGACGCGGATCTGGTTCGCCGGCTCGGGCGGTGCGGTCGGCCACTACGATCTTCCGACCGGCAACCGGGTCGACCACTCCGGCCCCGACGGAATGGACGGCACGGTTCGCGCGCTCACGGTCGCCGGCGACCGCGGGTCCGAGAAACTCCTGCTCGCCGACGGGAACGGCGTCGTCCTCCCGGGAACTGTCGCCGGCGCGGAGCCGAACTGGGACCGACGGACGAACCCGGCTGACGGGACCGCGATCACCGCGCTAGCGGCGGACGGTGACGGGCGAGGATACGGCGTCGACGACGATGGAACCGTGTGGGAGACCACCGAAACGGGATGGGAACGGATCGGTCTCGCCGGCGTGGAGGACAGTCTCTACGCGGCCGCCGCGGGTGAGTCGACCCTCGTCGTCGGCGGCGGGAACGGTCGGCTCTACGAACGGGACGAAACTGACGGCTGGACCCCATACTCGGTGGGCGACGCCGCTATCGAGTGTCTCGACGTCGCCGAAGGGACGCGAATAGCCGGCGGCGAAAGCGGGCTTCTCCGGATTCGCGAGGGCGGATCGTGGCGCGAGACGGACTGGAACGGGACGCGGACGATCCACGGCGTCCTCGTCGGCTCACCGAGCGTCGCCGTCGGCGAAAACGGGCTCGTGCTCGAGCGAACGGCGGAGTAACCGTCCCTCGACGCACGCGTCGCGGCTCCCGAACTGCCGGCGGGAACCGGAGCGGGGTTCTCGGGTTCCCTCGCTGGTCATCGCTGGAAGCGACTAGTCGTCCGTTCCGTCCGTCGGTTCGCCGTCAGCGGAAGGTGAGGACTCGGAGGGGGAGTCCGACCGGTCCGACCGGTCGGGAGCGCCGGACTCGTTCGGTCGGTCCGGCTCGGTGCTGCCGTCGTCGCCCGCCTCTTCGGTAGATTCCCGGCGACCGGTCTCGTTGGGGTCGAAATTCTCGCCTCGGCCGTCGAAGTTGTCACCGTCCGGGCTCGTCCCCGCGTCGCGGGGCTCGCCGCGTGGACGTTCGATGACGAGTCCGTTCTTGCCGACCGCGACGTCCGGATCGCCGAGTGCGACGTCGTTGAGAACGCTCTCGGTCGGCGTGTGGCGTTTCTCCCATCGCTCTCCCCCGTCGATACGCTGGTATAGGGCGCCGGCGTCGCCGAGGGCAACCAACTGTGCTCCGTACTTGTCGAAGGCGCGCAGCGACTTCTCACCGACGCCGATCGGGGTCCAGTTCCGATACGAGTCGTCGTACCGGTAGAGACGGCCGTCGCCAGCGGCGACGTAGACGCGCTCGTCTTCACCCGCCCAGATGTCGTAGAACTTTACCTGCGAGTTGACGATCCCGATGTCCTCCCAGCCGTCGTCCGGCGTCGTCTTGAACGCGTTCCCGCTCGTGTCGACGGCGTAGCCGTAGCCGTTCGGCGAGGCGGCGAGCCCGGCGACCTTGGACCCCTTCTGGTTCGGTTTGCTCGCGACCCCCCAGTCCGCGTCGAACCCGTGGATCGTGACGGGAAGGAGTTCCCCGGAGCCGTTCGCGATGAGGACCTTCTCGTCGCCCGCCTCTCCCGAGACGGCGAGCCCCTCCCAGGTGCTCGTCTTCTCCTTCGGATACGAATAGTCGAACTTCCGCCGCGTCTCGACGTCGTAACAGCCGATCGCACCGCTCGAGCCCGCGAACCAGATTCGGCGGCCGTCGTCGGTGACGTCCAGCCCGCGGAGTTGGTTGTCCCTGACGTTGGGGCCGTCGTCGACGATCACGTCCCACCCGTCGCCGCGATCGGCGACGATGACGCCGCCGTCGCCGATCGCGTAGGGACCGGCAACGGTGTTCACGACTTCGAAGAGATCGGCCGAGAACGGCGTCTCGACCGCTCGCCACTCCGGTTCGTCCGCATCAGGACCGAGTTCCCACATGCGTCCTGACGAAGCGACTCGACGGGGATAAATAGTGTATACGTTCTAACATTACGATTCGAATCGGCTAGGATTCGCCGCCACCGACACCGTGTCGCGTCGTCGACGGCGGCGGACCGCGAGGGAGGGCTGGTTCGAGAGGTTCGACCTCAGTCCGTGAGTTTGTCGTGTAGCCTGTTCTTGGCCTCAGTGCGGTGTTTTTGGGAGAACACGGGGGTGTCGTCCGAAAAGTCGATTTCGATCTCGTCGACCGTTCGGCGATAGATGTTCGTTCGTCGACCCTCCTCCGAGAGCTGCCGCCCCTCGCAGGTCAACAGGCCGGCATCGACGAGTTCTTCGATTCGACGGTAGCAGGTCGCGATCGGGATCTCGATATCTTCGCTCAGTGCCTGTGCCGATTTCGGTGTTCCCGCCGCGCAGAGGATCTCTGCGCTGTATTTGCTCCCCAGAGCGGAGAGGACCACAGCCGAATCCGCCTCGTTCGTTTCTGTCCGACTCCGAGACATACTCTCCCCGTTACTAATTATCAAGATTGAATCTTGTGGTTATCGGGAGCGATACTTTATATGGCTGTTCTCCACGGTAATGGCGACTTCCAATCGAACGGGTGCGATCGGGAACGCGAGGACGGCTGTGAAGAGGACGAGACGCATTTGAGGGATGGGCGCGAACGAACCGGTATGAACGTCGCGGTCGTAACGGTCGGAGACGAACTGCTCGCGGGACGAACGACGGATACGAACGCCACGTGGCTCTGTGAACGGCTCGCCGATCGCGGCGTCAGCGTCGAGCGCGTCACCACCGTCCCGGATCGCGTCGCCGACATCGCCCGCGTCGTCAACGAGTACCGCGCCGAGTACGACGCCGTCCTCGTCACCGGCGGGCTCGGTCCGACCCACGACGACGTCACCATGGAGGGCGTCGCGGCCGCACTCGGCCGCGCGGTCGAGGAACACGCGGCAGCCCTCGCCTGGCTCGAGGACGACGGCTACGCCCGCGACGACCTCGCGTCGGGAACGACGGACCTCCCGGCCGGTGCGCGAGCGCTCCACAACGAGACCGGCGTCGCCCCCGGCGCGGCGCTCGAGAGCGTCTACGTCCTCCCAGGCGTCCCGACGGAGATGAAAGCGATGTTCGAGTCGATCGCCGAGGAGTTTACCGGGACGCCGACGCATCGAGACACGGTCGTCGCCGACGAACCGGAGAGCGCGCTCCTCGAGCGGATCGCCGACCTCCGCGAGCGGTTCGACGTCTCCGTCGGGAGCTACCCGGGCGAGTCGGTCCGGATCGAACTCGAGGGGACCGACGAAGCGACTGTCACGGCGGCGGCCGAGTGGCTTCGCGAGCGGGTCGACTCCCCGTGAGTCGGCGACGCCGTCAGCGGTAGAAGTAGGCCACCCAGGCGATCGTGACCAGCAGGCTCAGAGCCAGCGTTACCCAGCCGACGATGTGCATCGGCAGCTCCGATTCCGTCGCGAGAACGGCGGCGTCGATCAGTGCAGTCATAGTCGGCGATCGGTCCGCATCCCCCTTAACTGTTCAGAAACCGTGCGAATCCGTCCGCTGCTCGTCGGTCTCGTCACCGGGGCTCGTCGGCGTCGGACCGTGCGAGCAGCGCCGTCGCTCGCGCGTCGAGACCGACGGACGGCTGCGATACGGCTTTGAGACTGGCGTCCACATAGCCGGCTATGGAGTCCATCGGCGTCGTCGTCAACCCGATCGCGGGAATGGGCGGGCGGGTCGGATTAAAGGGGACCGACGGGAAGCTCGCGGAGGCGCGCCGCCGCGGCGCCGAGCCGCGAGCACCGGATCGGGCGCGCGAGGCCCTGCGATCACTCCATCGACGTGCGCCCGATATCACTGTGTACACGGTCGCGGGCGCGATGGGCGAACGCGCGGCTCGAGACGCCGGCTACGAACCGGTCATCGTCTACGACCCGGACGAGACGGGCGATCGTCACGAGTCGACCGCGTCCGCGAGCGCTACTGATCCCGCGACGGCGGACACGACGGCGGCCGATACCCGCGCGGCCGTCCGGGCGCTGCTCGAGCGCGACGTCGACCTGCTCTTCTTCGTCGGCGGCGACGGGACCGCGGTCGACGTCGCCGAGGTTCTCGAGGAGGGAGCGAACGAGACCCCGATGCTCGGCGTCCCGGCCGGCGTCAAGATCTACTCGTCGGTCTTCGGCGTGACGCCGGCCGACGCCGGCCGAATCGCCGCGGAATTCGATCGCGTCGAACGCCGCGAGGTCAACGATATCGACGAGGACGCCTACCGAGAGGGGGAGGTTCGAACGCAGCTCGAAGCCGTCGTCCCCGTCCCCGTCGCGCCCGCGGTCCAATCGGGCAAACAGGTCTCGAGCGGGAGCGTCGACTCGCTGGCCGCGGGATTCGCCCGGGAGGTCGAGCCCGGGCGAACCTACGTCTTCGGGCCCGGCAGCACGGTCGGAGCGATCGAGGAGGAACTGGGGATCGAGCCGTCGCCGCTGGGCGTCGACGTCTGGCGCGCCGGTTCCGCCGAGGAGGACGCAGACGCGGACGGGGCGGCCGAGCGATCGGGGGCCGATCGCCGCTCGCAGCGTGGGGTGGTGCTCGCCCGCGACGCCGCCGAGTCGGAGATCCTCTCGGTCCTCGCCGAGCCGATCACCATCGTCGTCTCACCGATCGGCGGCCAGGGGTTCATCTTCGGACGCGGGAATCACCAGCTCTCGCCGCAGGTGATCCGCCGGGCCGACGAGATCGCCGTCGTCGCCGCGGGAGAGAAACTCGACGAGATCGACGCGCTGCGCGTCGACACCGACGACGAGGAGATCGACGAGGAGCTTCGCGGCTGGCTGCAGGTCAGGACGGGCCGGTTCACGACCCGTCTCGTCAACGTCGTGTAGCCGCCGTCCCGTCTAAGGGGACCCCATCCGGCGACCAGATATTTAAGGTAGTAGTGTAGATCCGAACCGAAGACAACCATATAACGATTCGATCAGATATAATGACCATATAGTCAAGATTAAGGTCGGGTCGATCCTACGGTCCCCCATGGAAACGCGGAAAGTGCAACGACTCGGCCCGTCGACGCTCGCGATGACCCTCCCGGCGGAGTGGGCGTCCGAACACGCCGTCGAGAAGGGAGACGAAGTCTCACTGCGGACTAGCGGCAAGGGCACGCTGACCGTGATGCCCGAGTCCGCGAGCTCGGAAGAAACGGAAGCGATCATTCACACCGACGAGCTCGACGCCGACGCGGTCGAGCGCGCGATCGTCGCCCAGTACGTCCTCGGACGGCGCATCATTCGAATCGAGCGCGAGGACGGCGCGCTCGAGTCCGACCACATCAACGCCGTCTATCAGGCCGAGACCCAGCTGATGGGCCTCGGCGTCATCGAGGAGACGCCCGAGAGCATCTCGATCCGGTGTTCGGTCGACCCCGAGGACTTTACGCTCGACAACCTGCTCGAGCGCCTCGAGCGGACCGGCCAGACGATGCGAGGCGAGGGGATCAAGGCGCTGGCCCACGGCAACCCCGATCTGGCCCAGCGCGCGCTGAACCGGGAGCGACAGGCCAACAAGATCTTCGTCCTCCTGTTGCGCCTGATCTTTACGGCCTACCAGAACCCGAACCTCGCGCGAGCCGTCGGCCTCAACAGCGGCTTCCCGCTGATCGGCTACCGCTCGATCGCGAAGAATCTGGAGCTGACCGCCGACAACGGCGAGGATATCGCCGAAATCGTCATCGAGACCGAGGGTCACACGCTGAACGTCGACAGTTCGGTGATGCGCCAGATTCGGGAGCTGAACGAGTTAGTCGACGAGATCACGTCCAAGGCCGTCGAGGCGGCCGTCGAGCGCGATTACGACAAGTCCAACGAGGTCCGGGCGCTCTTCCACGATATCTCCGACCTCGAGCAGGAGATCCTCTCGGGGCTCCCGGAGATGGACAACGCGGACCTGCTCCGGGTCCGCGAGGTGCTCGTCAGCCTCCAGCAGACCGCCCAGTACGCGATGCGGAACGCGGAAATCGCGGCGAACCTCGCGCTGAACGAGGAGTCCGAGCACACGACGATCAAGTGACCGGCGGCGTCCCAGCGTCGTAGCGTCCCAGCGAGTGATCGCCGCTTTTCGACTGGTCGAGCCGATCGCGGCCGCTCGAGTATCACCTGCACCCATCCGGCCGCTCGAGTGGCCACCGGTCGTCCGGTCCCGCAGTTCGCTCAGGAAAGAGAGAAGTTAAGACACCCCACACACAACGCCCGCCCATGGCTACGGAATCCGCATCGACGGACAAAGGCGTTGGACTGGCGCTCGTGCTGAGCGCGCTCGCGGTGGTCGGGGCACTGCTAATGTTGATCGGTGCACCGGACGTGACGGCGGCCTGGGGCTTCGCTGCGGCCGTTCTCTTCAGTTCGCTGGCGGTCGTCGGCATCCACCTCTACTGGTACTGACGACGATCCGCGCTCGAATTCGACCGGCGGACGACCGGCGGGCCGCACCGAACTGGGCCGTATCGGCCGTTAAGAGTTAAGACCGACGACACCCTAGAGAGCCGCACGGACGATGACCGATTACTCCGACGAAGAGCAGCAGATCCTCTCGTACCTCCGCGAGAGCGCCGCCCGCGGCGAGCAATACTTCCGGGCGAAAAACATCGCGGACGCGATCGGACTCTCGTCGAAACAGGTCGGCGTTCGCCTCCCCCATCTCGCGGAGAAGGCGGACGAAGTCGACATCGAGAAGTGGGGGCGGGCCCGGTCGACGACCTGGAAAGTCACGATCAGTTGACCGCCAGCAGCGAACGGACCCGCGTCTCTCGTTCGATGCCGAACCGAGACCCGATCGATACCGCTCGAATCGATGGCGACCGCTGGTCCACGGTCTTTTTATCCGACAATCGCGCACGTACGGGCATGACTGTACGGGTCGACCGGTCGTTCGACGTCTCGGCGTCGCCCGAGCGGGTCTGGGAGTTCATCGCCGATCCGGCGAACCGCGCCCGGGCGATCAGCGTCGTCGAAGAGTACTCGGTGGACGGTTCGGACGGACGGCGAGTCACCTGGCAGGTAAAACTTCCCATCCCTCTCGTGCGGAAAACGGTGACTGTACACACGGAAGACGTCACACGCGACCCCCCCGAGTACGTCAAGTTCGTCGGGAAATCCAAGGTCCTGAAAGTGACCGGCGAACACGAGATCGTCGACACCGACGGCGGCGCTCGCCTCGAGAACCACTTCGTCGTCGACGGCAAACTGCCGGGCGTCGAGAAGTTCTTCAAGCGCAACCTCGACTCGGAGCTCGAGAACCTCCGGCGCGCGCTCGAGCGGGATCTGCAGACGACACAGTAAGGACGGTGGGGCGGCCACGGTGGGACCATGACGATCGATACCGACACCGACGCCGCCGACACTGACGGCGGCGACTCCCTGACGCTCGCGCTCGCACAGCTTCGCGTCGAGGCCGGCGCGGTCGAGGCGAACGTCGATCGCGCGCTCGAAGCGGTCTCGCGGGCCGCCGACCGCGGCGCGGACCTGGTCGCGCTTCCCGAACTGTTCAACGTGGGCTACTTCGCGTTCGATCTCTACGCGCGCAACGCGGAGCCGTTCGGAGGGGAGACGTTCACGCGGCTCCGGGACGCGGCGGCCGACCACGGTATCGCGGTCCTCGCCGGCAGCATCGTCGAGGACCTCGCGGCGACCGACGCTGTCGAAACGCCGGCCGACGAGGGACTGGCGAACACGGCCGCGCTGTTCGACGCCGACGGCGAACGCCGGCTGGTCTACCGGAAACACCACCTGTTCGGCTACGAATCTGCGGAGTCCCACCTCCTCGTCGCCGGCGAACGGCTCGAGACCGCGACGATCGGCGACTTCACCGTCGGCGTGACGACCTGTTACGATCTGCGGTTCCCGGAACTCTATCGGCGACTGGTCGACGACGGGGTCGATCTGGTACTCGTCCCCAGCGCGTGGCCCTACCCGCGCATCGAACACTGGCAGACCCTCTCGCGGGCTCGCGCGATCGAGAACCAGGCCTACGTCGCGACGATCAACGGGGCCGGCGAGTTCGACGACGCGACCCTCCTCGGTCGATCGAGCGTCTACGATCCGTGGGGCGTCTCGCTCGCCTCGAGCGGCGACGAGCCGGCGCTGGTCACGACGGAGATCGACCCGGGAACGGTCGCCGACGTCCGCGACGAGTTCCCGGCGCTGCAGGATCGCCGGCTGTGACCGCGGGACTGCGGCCCCCGGTGGACACCGACCGCTGACTTTTTATTTTGGCACCACATTGGTACGGCTGCCGGGACACAGGCGCTTTTCACGTCTCAACCGGCATTGCGCGTCGCTCCGGCCCGTCGCGCGCTCGGTTCCCGGGAACCGAGCAACCACGCCCGCACCCGTCTCCTCGTCCTCGTCTCACCTTTCGCCGTTTCCGTTCGCCGAGCGGGCGGTCTCTCCGTTCGACGACCCGCCGCGGATGCATCGGTCCGGGTCGGCGGTTACCGGTCCCGGTCGACGGTTTCGCCGGGTGTGGTGGTCGCACCGGTCTCGAGTCGCAGACCGGGTGTGAGGCTCGTGTTGATACCCGTTTTGACCTCGTCGCCGGCGACGACGCCGAACTTCCGACGCCCCGTCGAGACGCGCTCCCCTTTGACGGTGAATTTGATGTCGGCGTCGTCGTGCCGGAGGTTCGCCACGTTCGTCCCCGCACCGACGTTGACGTCCCGCCCGAGGACGCTGTCGCCAACGTAGGAGAGGTGACTGACCGACGTCCCGCGCGAGACGACGCTGTTTTTGATCTCGACGCTGTGGCCGACTTCCGCGTCGGGACCGATCAGCGTCGCACCGCGGACGTAGGCGTTCGGCCCGACCTCGGCACCCTCGCGGACGAGCGCCGGGCCTTCGATCACGACGCCGGGTTCGACCGTCGCGCCCGCCTCGACGACCACCGGCCCCTCGAGCGTGGCGTCCTCGCTCACGTCGCCGTCGAGTCGCCCCTCGAGCGCGGCGAGTTTCCACTCGTTGGCCTCGAGCAACTCCCACGGGCGGCCGACGTCCAGCCACCGGTCGAGGGTGACCGGCGTCATCTCGTACTCGTCGATCACCCGCGCGACGACGTCGGTAATCTCGTGTTCACCGCGCTCGCTCGCGGGCACCTCGAGCCACTCGCGGGCCTCGGCCGGAAAGGCGTACGCGCCGGCGTTGGCGAGGTTCGTCGGCGGTTCGGCCGGTTTCTCGACGATTTCCGTCACGTGGCCGTCGCCGCTATCGTCGGTGCTGAGAACGCCGTAATTGCTCGGTTCTTCGACTTCGATCGCGCAGACGGCGGGGCACGCGTCGAACAACCGGTCGATCGCGGCCTGGTCGTAGAGGTTGTCGCCGTTTAGCACGGCGAAGGGACCCTCGAGGTGGTCTCGAGCGGCGTTGACGGCGTCGGCGGTCCCGGCCTGTTCTTCCTGGACGGCGTAGGAGACGGGGGTCCCCCGGCGTTCGGTGCCGAAGTAGTCGCGGACCCGTTCGCCCTCGTAGCCGATGACGATGACGATTTCGTCCGCTCCGGCATCGATCGCTGCGTCGACGGTGTGTGCCGCGAGCGGGCGATCGGCGACCGGAAGCATCGGTTTCGGGACCGATTCCGACAGCGGTCGCATCCGTGTCCCCTGGCCCGCCGCGAGAACGACTGCCTTCATGTACGTCTTTGTTCCACGAATCAGCGGATAAGCGATTCGTTCGCCGGTGAGTAATGAGAGTCGGCCGCCGTCAGTCCTTCGAGGTCTTGATGTCGGCCGACAGCCCCTGTGCCATCTCGATCTCTTTGGAGTTGTTCAGCGTCCAGGCGGTGCGCTCGGTGACGGCCTCGATGGCTTCTCGAGCGCTGGGGTAGCCGTTGCCGGACTTCTTGACGCCGCCGAAGGGGAGCTGGACCTCCGCGCCGATACACGGCAGGTTCGCGTACGCGAGTCCGAGTTCGGCGTGATCGCGGAAGTAGTTGATCTGGCGGTAGTCCTCGGAGATGATCGCGCCCGCGAGGCCGTACGGCGTGTCGTTGTGGAGCTCGACCGCCTCTTCGATGTCACCCGAGTACTCGAGGAGGGCGACGTGGGGACCGAAACACTCCTCGTTCAGACACCGGAGGTCCGGCTCGTAGTCGATCTCGTAGACGAACGGGCCGACCCAGTGACCGCCCTCGTGACCGTCCGGAATCTCCTCGTCGCCGAGCTCGAACCGGTCGACGAGCACGTTCGCGCCCTCATCGCGGGCGAGCTCGTTGTGTTGACGGATCTTCTCGATGTGGTCGGCCTCGATGGCTGGACCCATGAACGTCTCCGCGTCGAGCGGGTCCCCGACTGCGACGTCCTCGGCGATGTCGACGAAGCGAGCCTTGAACTCGTCGTAGACGTCCTCGTGGACGATCAGGCGCTCGCTCGAGACGCAGCGCTGACCGGTCGTCTTGAAGCTCGACATCACCGCGGAGTGAACCGCGATGTCCAGATCCGCCTCTTCGGTCACGACGATTCCGTTCTTGCCGCCCATCTCGCATGCTGCGAGTTTGCCGGGTTGGCCGCCGACCTTGCTGGCGATCTCGTGACCCACCTCCGCGGAGCCCGTAAAGAGGACGGTGTCGACCCGGTCGTCGTCGGTGATAGCCGCGCCGGCGTCGCCGAAGCCCTGTACCATGTTGAAGACGCCGTCGGGGATGCCTGCGTCGTCCATCATCTCGGCGATGATCTGGGCGCACCACGGCGTCTGCTCCGCCGGTTTCCAGACGACGGTGTTGCCCTCGACCAGGGCGATGGCCATGTGCCAGAACGGGATCGCGACCGGGAAGTTCCACGGCGTGATACAGCCGACGACGCCGCGGGGTTTGCGCCGCATGTACGCGTCCTTGCCCGGGACCTCCGAGGGGACCACGTCGCCGTGGGGATGGCGCGCGTTCCCCGCCGCCCACTCGACCATGTGCCAGGCCTCGGTCACGTCCGCTTTCCCCTCGCTGATCTCCTTGCCACACTCCTGCGAGACGATCTCACCGAGTTCCTCGTGGCGATCTCGAAGCTCGTGATAGATGTCCCAGAGGTACTCCGCGCGGTCGATGGCGGACAGGTCGCGCCACTCCTCGAAGGCGTCCTCGGCGGCCTCGAGCGCCGCATCGACGTCCGCCTCCGTCCCGCGCTGGAACGTCGCCAGCGTCTCGCCGGTGGCTGGGTTCTCGCTCTCGAACGTATCTTCGCTCCCGTCGCCGGACTGCGGCCGATCGCCTGCGCTGGTCGTCCACTCGCCGCCGATGTAGTGGCCGTGTACCTGTTCGGTGGCTTGCTGGCTCATACGAGGGGGAACGACGGGAGCGGTGAAAAATCATACTGGTCGTTTACAGATTTCGAGTGAATTACCGATGTTGTTACACTGTGTCATTCGATTTGTCCATCGACACAGCTGCCCGATCGACGTATGTACGAATACGAACGTGGGCCGCGTTGTCCTATCGATCCTCCTCCACACCACGGTCTTTCGTGACCGTCCGCTCGCCCTCCGGCGGGGCCTGCTCGGTATCCGGGTGCCGTTCCCCACCTGACTCAGTCATCGCTTCCGTCGATGGCTCGAGTCCCTCGCCCGTTCGTCCCTCCGCATCCGCGGCCGGTTCGTCGGGTGTCCCCGACGGTGGGCCCATGGTCCGCTGCTCGTCGCTGTCGTCTCGCTGCTCAGTGCTCTCGGTCCGCTCGATGACGGAATCGGTACCTGCCGCGGCCGGTTCGTCCGGCGACGAACGGTCGTCCTCGAGTCGGATCGTCGTCTCGGTACTCTCGCTTACGGCGCTCGCGTTCATCGGAACGATGTCCTCGTCGGTCTCCCATTCGAGGATCGCCCGTATCGTCTCCCTGGCGTCGTCGTTCACGTCGACGTACGCCGTGTCCGCCTCGGTCAGTTTGACGGTCCCAAGGAGGTCGCCGCTTGCGGTTTCGACACGTTTGCCGACGTCGTCGTCGGAGAACGATGGGGACATACGCAAGCGTAGCGCTCGCTCGCGAAAGCGCGTGGTGCCTGCAGTGGCTTGTCCGATAGCGACCGATCGGGTCGCCGTCGGTTCCCGTCACTGTCCGCCAAGGTCGGCCGCCTTCTCGAGTTCGCTGCGCAGGGTCGTCGAGTCGAACTCGTGGTCGGGTCGGAGTCGGACGAAGTCGAGGAATTCCCGTGCCGAGAGCAAGTGTGTGGGCTCGTAGGCGGTCGCGGCCGCGTCGACGGCCTCCCGCGGACCGATGCGTGGCTCGAGGACGGCCAGCGCGCAGGCCAGATCGTACGCGGTGGTCTCGTCGACACGGTCGTCGTGAACGCTGGTCGCGTCGATGAAGTAGAACTCGCCGTCACAGAGGAGGATGTTCTCCGCCCGGAGGTCGCCGTGAGCGAGCCCGTGTTCGTGCAAGGTCGCGAGCATCCCGAACAGTTCCGGCGCTCGTCGAGCCACCGCGTCGTCGGAGACGTCGTCGAGCGACTCGAACTCCGGGAGGTACTCGAGGACGAGGACGCCGAGTCCGTTGACCTCGAAGGCGTCGATCGGTCGGGGCGCGTTGATCCCGATTTCGCGCATCCGTTCGGTCGCGTCGTACTCGTGTTCGACCATCTCGCGGGGCGTATCGAACCGGTCGAAAAACCCCTCGCTGCCCGAGGAGAACGCACCGACGTTCCGGCCGGTCGTCAGGACCGCGTGGACCAGCGCGTTCTGTCGGGAGACGATCTTGACGAACCACTGGTCATCGATGACACACGGCGTCGAGAGCCAGTTGTCGGCCTCGAGGAACTCGACGCGGACGCACTCACGGTCGTAGCGTTCCGCCAGCGTGCGAGCGACGCGCTCGATGCGGCTCCACTCGACGGATCCTCGTGCGAGCCGGCGGATGTCCATACGGAGACTGTCGCGTGTCGTCGTTAAATGCTCCTCGAAGTGTTGTCGGAGGAAGGTATCGATCGTACCGGGCGAACGTATCGGCCGCCAGTAACCATCGCGTTCGGTAACCGAATCCGGTATCGATGCCGGATTCGCCGATCCCCGACCCCGGCCGGTCACCGAATAGATAATATTAACAGGAGAGAATATCTATCTGAAGAAAATGTTTGCGACCAAGGATCTGAGTGACGCGATCGACGTGACGCGATCGTTTCTGGCATCGGCCAGTCTCGGGATGTGGGTCAAACTGGCGATCATCGTCTTTTTCGTCGGCGGTATCGGATTCGGCAGCCCGACGGTCCCCGGCGGTGGCGGTGATTTCGGCGGCGAGCCGACGCCCGGGCCGGAGACCGACCCCGGAGCGGGCGTCGACATCGGTGAGCTGCTCCCGATACTCATCGTCGTCGGGATCATCGTCGTGGCCATCGGCCTCGTGTTCGGTCTGCTGAGCGCACTGTTCGAGTTCACGCTGCTCGAGTCACTACGCTCGGGCGAGGTTCACATCCGCCGGTACACGAAGCGCAACTTCGGACTCGGCGTCAGCCTCTTCGGCTTCCGTATCGCGATCGGACTGATCGCCCTCGTCATCGTCGGCGGTCCCATTCTCGCGACGTACCTCCTGACCGGGAGCGTCTCGTTCGGGATATTCGGGCTGATGATACTCCTCGGGATACCGGTGTACCTCGTCTACGCAGTCATCAGCCGGTTCACGACAGTCTTCGTCGCACCGACGATGCTGCAGGAGGATCTGGGCGTCGTCGCCGCCTGGAAGCGGTTCTGGCCGACGATGACCGCAAACTGGAAGGAGTATCTCGCCTATCTCGTTCTCGTCTGGATCGTTCAGTTTGTACTCACATTCGCGCTCGGGATCGTCCTTCTCGTCGTCTTCCTGGTCCTCGCGATCCCCCTCATCTTGATCGCTCTCATCCCGATCATCGGGATCATCGTCGTTCTCCTCGCCGTTCCGCTGATCATCTTCGTGGTGCTTCTGGTGCAGGTCCCGCTCGTCACGTATCTCCGGTACTACGCGCTGTTGGTGCTCGGCGACACGGACGCGGAACTCGACCTGATCCCCGACCAGCGAGCCGCGATCCGCGGTGGCGATACCGACGACGATCGAAGGGGACCGAACGGACCAACCGACGGCTGGGGCTCAGGAGACGACGGCTCTGACGGCTGGGACTCGGGTAGCGACGATTCCGACGGCTGGGATTCGGATAGCGACGATTCCGACGGCTGGGATTCGGATAGCGATGGTTCCGACGGCTGGGATTCGACGGACGAAACGCGCGACGACGGCACCTCCGGCGGAGACGACGGCGGGGCGGATTCGTGGGGCGGTCCAGATCGATGGAACGACTCGAGTGAATCGGACGACGATCGCGACGATCGCGACGATCGCGACGGCTGGTAACGACGCGATCGGTCCGTCCCCGGCGTGCCTCGTCGGTGCGTTTATTCCGCACCCCGGCAAGTATTGCGTATGGCCGTCGATCTACCCGACGAACACCGGATGATCAGGGAAACCGTCCGCGACTTCTGCGAGACGGAGATCGAACCGATCGCACAGGAGATCGAAGACGAACACCGGTTTCCCGCGGAGATCTTCGACCAGCTCGCCGATCTCGATATGATGGGCGTTCCGATCGCCGAGGAGTACGGCGGACTCGGCGGGGATACGCTCATGTACGCACTGGTCGCCGAGGAACTCGGCCGCGTCTCCGGCGCGATCGGGCTCTCCTACGTCGCACACACGTCACTCGCCTCGAAGCCCATCGAACTGTTCGGCTCCGAGAGCCAGAAGGACCGCTGGCTCCGGCCGCTCGCCGAGGGCGAGTACCTCGGCGGATGGGCGCTGACCGAGCCCGGGAGCGGTTCCGACGCGTCGGACATGGATACCACCGCAGTGAAAGACGGCGACGAGTGGGTCCTCGACGGGACCAAGCAGTTCATCACGAACGCCACCGAGGCCGGGTCGATCCTCGTCAAGGCGGTCACGGACCCCGACGCGGGCTACGACGGGATCTCGACGTTCATCGTCGATCCCCGCGACGACGACGGCTTCGAGGTGACGACGGTCTGGGACAAGATGGGGCTCAACGCGTCGCCGACGTGTGAAATCTCGCTCGAGAACGTGCGCCTGTCCGAGGACCGCCTGCTGGGTGCGGCGGGAGACGGCTGGGAGCAGACGAAAACGACCCTCGACGGGGGGCGCATCTCGATCGCCGCGCTCTCGACCGGCCTCGCGCAGGGTGCCTACGAGCACGCGAAACGCTACAGCACGGAACGCGAGCAGTTCGGCCAGCCGATCTCCGAGTTCGACGCGATCCGTGACACGATCGTCGACATGTACCGGAAGACCGAGCGCGCGCGGTTGCTCACTCGGAAGGCCGCTCGAACGTACGATCAGGGAGACCCCGTGACCAGGGAGTCGGCCCTGGCGAAACTCGACGCCAGCGAGGCCGCCCGCGAGGTCGCCGAGGACGCCGTGCAGGTGCTGGGTGGATACGGCTACACGACCGATTTCGCCCCGCAACGGTTCTACCGGGACGCGAAGCTGATGGAGATCGGAGAGGGAACCAGCGAAATTCAGCACCTCGTGCTCGGTCGGGAGCTTGGTCTCTAGAGCCGTCGAACGGTCGGTCTCGAATCGTGCTGCCGTCGGCTCGAGTGGCGACCATCGCATCGGCTGGTGTGGCCGGTTTCGGCTGTGACACGGCCGATCGAGCCACGACGCGGCCGATCAGCCGAGGATACCGTCGTCGCTCTCGTTGTCGCTCCCGTCCGTGCTCTTGGTCGTGGAATTGTCGCTCTCGTTCCCGCCGTCGGCGTCCGACCCGGCGTCGCCGCTCGAGGCGTCCTCGTCGACGTCGGTGGTCACCGCTTCTGTGAGCGTCCGAACGTTCTCTTCTTCCTGCGTCGCAACGTAGTCGGGATAGACACCGATGGTTACGAGCAGGTCCTCGCCGGCCTCGACGGCTTCGGTGATGTGGATGGCGACGTTGACGTCCCGACCGTCGAACTCCGCGTCGGCGGTGAACCGCGTCTGGGTCGTCGACTCCCCGAGGATCGTAACGTCGGTGTCCTCGCCCTCGGAGATGTTGCTGATCCCGTCGTAGTTGTCCCTGACGAGATCCATGAGCTCCTGCGTCGACATCTCTTCGATGGGGTTGAGCTCCTTGCCGAGGATACTGACCTGCGGCGTCGTCAGGACGTTGAAGATGGCACCGCGCTGGCTTCCCAGCGGGCCCATATCGACGGCCTTCTCGTGTTTGGTCATGTGGTTCGTGACCGTGACGGTCGCGTCCGTCGGCCCGACGTCGCGGTCGATGGAGAGCGGCTCGATGGCCGTCTGGTCGTAGCCGGTCTCGTCGCGAGCGGCGGCCTCGACGCCCGCGGGCGACGATTCGTGTTCGTCCAGTCCGAGCAGTCCCAGACAGCCCGACAGGCTGGCCAGACCCGCTGCGCCGAGCCCCCCGATGACGGTTCGTCGATTCATTCCCCTATGAATGGGGGTTCAGTTGGTAAGTGTTTGTTGGAATGTGATCAATCAACATCACTGGAGGACGTAATACACGGGAGGGAACCGAGCAACTCAACGGTGATCGAATCGCGTGTGCGTTACGGCCAGCTGCCGGCTTCCTCGAACGCGTCCGCAACGCGCTGGATCGCGACGACGTAGGCAGCGGTTCGGGGGTTCTCGAGGTCGTGTTCCTCGTAGGTCTCGACCAGCGCGTTGAAGGCGTCGACGATGATCGTCTCGAGTTCCTCGTTGACGCGCTCCTCGGACCAGGAGAACCGCTGGCGGTTCTGGACCCACTCGAAGTACGAGACGGTGACGCCGCCCGCGTTCGCGAGGATGTCCGGGATGACGAAGACGTCTTTCCCCTCGAGCACCTCGTCGGCCGCGGGCGTGAGCGGGCCGTTGGCAGCCTCCGAGATGACGTCGGCCTCGACGTCGGCGGCGAGGTCGGCGTCGACCGCGTTCTCGAGCGCGGCCGGAATCAGCAGGTCGACGTCGAGGGTGAGCACGTCCTCGTTGGTGAGCTCCTCCTCGCTTTCCTCGTAGCCGACGACGCTGCCGGTCTCGATCTTGTGGTCTTTCGCGGCGACCGGATCGAAGCCGTCGGGGTTGTAGATGCCGCCCGTCGAGTCGCTGGCGGCGACGACGGTCGCCCCCATCTCGTCGATCAGCTTCGCGGCGATCCAGCCGGCGTTCCCGTAGCCCTGGACGGCGACGGTTGCACCCTCGAGATCCTTGTCGAGGTAGTCGAAGGCCTCGCGCGCGGCGAGGACGGTCGAGCGGCCGGTCGCCTCGACGCGGCCCGCGCTGCCGCCGGAATCGATCGCTTTCCCCGTGATGACTCCCGGTTCGGTCGTGTTCTCGAGGGTCTCGTAGGTGTCCTTGATCCAGTTCATCTCCCGCTGGCCCGTGTTCACGTCGGGGGCGGGGACGTCCCGGTCCTCGCCGATCATGGGCCGCAGCTCCCTCGCGAACGACCGGGTGAGCCGCTCGAGTTCGCTCTCGGAGTAGTCGTCGGGATCGATGACGATACCGCCCTTGCCGCCGCCGAGGGGAATGTCGACGATCGCGGTCTTGTAGGTCATCCAGCCCGACAGCGCCTTGACCTCGTCCCGGGAGACCTGCGGGTGGTAGCGAATGCCGCCCTTGTACGGCCCGCGGTCGCCGTTGAACTGGGAACGGAAGGCTTTGAACCGCTCGAGGTCGCCGTCGTCACGTTCGATCGTGAGGTTCGTCTCGAGGACCCGCTCGGGGTGTTTGAGCCGTTCGATCACGTCGTCGCCGATGTCGAGGTAGTTCGCAGCGTCCTCGATCTGTGACTGGAGGCTCTCGAACGGATTGGTATCGTCGCTCATACCTGAGTAATTCCGGCACCCGATGTATAAGCGTAGCGAATATCTGCCATGTGAGTGTAGATCTATATATTTTAATTATTACTATCGCCTTTTATGCTGATCATTCGGTCACCTTTCGTCCGCCGCCTCGGCACGGTTTCGGATCCGTTCGGCGCGTGCGATCAGCGGTGCGTCGATCATCTCGCCGTCGACCGCGAACACGCCGCGGCCCTCGGCATCGGCCTCGCGTTTGGCTGCGAGGACGCGGTCGGCCCACTCCCGTTCCTCGGCCGAGGGGGTGAACGCCTCGTTGATCGGCCCGACCTGCGCAGGGTGAATCGCGAGTTTGCCGTCGTACCCCAGTTGGATCGCGAAATCGACGTCCTCGCGCAGTGCAGCCTCGTCCTCGAAGTCAGACACGATGGTGTCGATCGCCGGACAATCGTTCGCCGCCGCCGCGAGCACGACGCGTTCTCGCGCGTAGAGTACTTCGGTCCCCGCTGCGGTCCGGGTCGCACCGATGTCCGCCGCGAGGTCTTCCGCGCCGAACACCAACGCGTCGGTCGCCGGCACGGCCGCGATTTCGGGAGCCGCGAGCACGCCGTCCGCGCTCTCGAGCAGCGCGAGGACGGGCAGGGAGACGTCCGCGCCGAGGTCGTCGACGAGCGCGCGAACGTCGTCCGGCGAGCCGACCTTCGGAAGCATGAGGCTCTCGAGCGACGCGATCGGCCCGTCTTCGAACAGCGCCTCGAGATCGGCTGCTCGGGTCGGGTCGGTCGCGTTGACCCGAACGCACACTTCGCAGTCGGGATCGAACTCGGGATCGGTCAGTACGTCTCGAACTGCCTCGCGGGCCTCCGTCTTGCGCTGTGGAGCGACGGCGTCCTCGAGATCGAAGACGATAACGTCGGCCCCCGTCGTCGGTGCCTTCCGACACATTTCGGGCCGGTCACCGGGCGTGAACAGTACGCTTCTGCGAACCATATCGTCGTGTTATCGGTCCAGGATCAAAGTCGTCGGTATGGCGGCGAACGTCCCCGGTCGCTCGAGGGACGCGCGAACGGCGGGAATCGGGAACCGTCACGCGGAGCGGGCCGTCCTCCACCGACGAGTGCTCGAGTCGGCGACGGCGGGAGGCCGTCGTGGCGACGGACACCCCTCGTTCAGAGTGAAAGGGGAGGGTGGCGTGGGGTCGGTTCCACTCCGTTCAGATCGGCGGTCGCACGCGAGTCGTTCCCACCCCTCGTTCAGAGTGATACGGAACCCGACGGCGCGAATCCGTCTCGGTTCTGACCGAAGCCGGCTGTTCTGGGCTCCGGCCGACGCTGGCTGTTCTGGGCTCCGGCCGACGCTGGCTGTTCTGGACTCCGGCCGACGCTGGCTGTTCTGGACTCCGGCCGACGCTGGCTGTTCTGGACTCCGGCCAACACTGGCCGGGTTAACTTCCCTTCGTTCTCCGTCTCTTCGATGGACGGCTCAGCGAGGACGTGGCGGGACCCCCACCCCTCGTTCAGAGTGAAAAGCCGTTCGGACGGGGTGGGTCGAACAGGATCGGCATACAGACGACATTCAGTGCGCTCGGGAGCGGACGCTCGAGGGCGGTCGCTTGAGAGCGGACGATCGAACGCAGTCGTCGATTCCTTCCGAACTGACACTCTCCCGACGTGATTTCCCGATATCGTTTGTTGCGTTCTCCAACGCAACTCGATACCATTCGTCACGTACCGACGTCTAGCGACCGGCCCCGTCTAGTGACCGATTTCGTTCAAACGGCTACCGCGTGATCGACTTCGTTCGAACGGTCACCGTGAGCGCAAAAGAACGGCTAACGTGAACACGAAAGAACGACTACCGTGAACGCGAAGATGCAATAAAATCCGATGACAAAACATTCAATACTGTGAATAAATCGTCTCGGCGAACCGTCCATCCCCGCGTTTTCACTCTGAACGAGGGGTGCGTCGCACTGCGAGGCCGAGTTCAGTCTGCATCCGGCAGATCGGTCGATCAGGACGAAGACGGACGATACTCCGCTTTTCGACGCTCTATTGCTCGATTATCAGTCTGAACTACCTTCCATAGATTTATAAAGACTGTCTTCCAGAACGGAAACATGGCTGAGCAGACCGGTGGGGACCCGCTCTTCCAATCTCACGACCCCATCTTCAATCGGAAGGAACTTCTCCACGTCGGCCACGTCCCCGACGAGGACCGAATCGTCGGGCGGGACGACGAGATCCAATCCGTCGCTGCCGAGGTCGGTGCGATCACGCGCGGGGACCCGCCGAACAACGTGATGATCTACGGCAAAACCGGCACCGGAAAGAGTCTTATCTCTCGCCACGTCGCCACTCGCGCCCAGGATGCCGCCCGGAGTAACGATATCGATTGTGCCGTTCTCTACGTCGACTGTTCCGAAGCCAACACCGAGACGCGTGCCACGCGCCAGTTAGCGCTCAGTCTGAAAGAACAGACCGGGTACGAACAGAACATCCCGCTTCGAGGCGTCGGGACGATGGAGTACTACCAGCACATCTGGGGCATTCTCGAGGACTGCTTCGACGCGGTAATCGTCATCCTGGACGAGATCGACAAACTGGACAACAGCAACATTCTGATGCAACTCTCCCGCGCTCGCGAGGCACAGAAGACGGACGCCTACATCGGCGTCATCGGGATCAGTAACAAGGTCCAGTATCGAGAGACCCTCGACGAGCGCATCGACAGCAGCTTCGGGCACCGGGAGCTGTTCTTTCACCCGTACGACGCCTCCCAACTCCGCGAGATCATGCGCAACCGCGAAGACGCGTTCCAGCCCGACGTCCTCGAGGACGGGACGATCGAGCTCTGTGCGGCCCTCGCGGCCAAGAAACACGGTGACGCCCGCAAGGCCATCGAGATCCTCAAGGAGGCCGGAGAGCTCGCCCGCCGCACCGGGAGCGAGACGGTCTCCGAGGATCACATCCAACAGGCACAGGAGGTCGCCGAGATCAATCGAATCGAGGAGCTCACCAGCGGTGCGACCGTCCACGCGAAACTCGCGCTGTACGCGCTCGCGAGCCGTATCATCACCGGTGATCGTGAGACCTACAAGACCCGCGAGATCTACGAGCGCTACGTCGGCATCTGCGAACTGGTCGCCAACGATCCGATCACCGAGAACGGACTCTATCGCCAGCTCAAAGAACAGGCGTTTCTCGGCGTTATCGAGTCCGAGAAGACCGGCGGCGGTCGATCACAGGGGAGTTACCTCCTGCATCGACTCGTCACTGACCCGAAACACATCGTCAAAGCCGTCCGCCGCGACGCCGCGCTCGAGGAGCTACCGACGTACGATCGACTCGGCGAAAACGGCCCGTCGACGGCGAACCGCGACGCGAATCTGGGTTCCTTTTCCTGAGCCGCGACGCTGATCCGGCGATCCGAAACCCCCACGTCGCTCGAGCGCGTTTTCACTCTGAACGAGGGGTGGGGGACCCCCAGCGGTACTCCCGCAGCACTCGCGATAGTGCTCCCGCAGCGCTCGCTCCAGCACTCCTACAGAACCCGCGGTAGTGCGCTCGCAGCCGGTTCGTGCGCTCGCGGACGGCCGTCGACCGGTGCGAATGCGCATGGTCCACGAACGCCTCGATCCGACCCACCGAGAATAGCCTGGTACCCGCGTTATGTCGCTTCGACGACGTCGGTCCGACGTCGGGATCGACGGTCGACGACGGAGCCGCACGCGGTACAGACGAGCACTCGCTCGTCACCGGACACGTCGGTGTTCCAGTCGCCGGTAATCGGACTTTCGTGGCCGCATTCCGGACAGAAGAGGACGGTCTTTCGCCGCTCGGGCGGCGGGTGAGCATCGTCGTGATACGTGTGTATTGCCATGGTCGGTACTAGAGAGCCGAGGCCAATAGGGGTTGTGCGAAACGAACGATCGTGACGGATCGACCGTGCCCTTTGGTAGGCAGCCCCGCGTACTAAGCAGTTCGTCGCCGTCGATCACGCCATGTCCATCGAGAGCACCAATCCAGCGACGGGCGACGTGGTCGACAGCTTCGAGGAGACCACGGACGAGGAGCAAGACGATCACCTCGAGCGGGCGACGGAGACCTTCGAGGAGTGGAGCGACACCCCGATCGAGACGCGCCAGCGGCTGCTGGCGAGGGCGGCCGACGTCCTCCGGGAGAACGAGGCGACGTACGCGGAGTTGATGACCGAGGAGATGGGGAAACCGATCGGCCAGGCGCACGACGAGGTCGAGAAGTGCGCGTGGGTCTGCGACTACTACGCCGAAACCGCCGCGGAACACCTGCAGGACGAGGTCATCGCCAGCGACGAGAGCGCGCGGACGGTCGTCGCCTACCAGCCGCTCGGGCCGGTGCTGGCGATCATGCCGTGGAACTTCCCCTTCTGGCAGGTGTTTCGCTTCGCGGCCCCCACCCTCGCCGCCGGCAACGTCGGACTGTTGAAACACGCCTCGAACGTCCCCGGCTGCGCCCGGGCCATCGAAGCCGTCTTCGAGCGGGCCGGCTTCCCCGAGGGCGCGTTCACCTCCCTCCTGATCAGCTCCAGCGAGATCGACGCGGTGATCGAGGACGATCGCATCTCGGCCGTCACCATCACCGGCAGCGACGGGGCCGGTCGATCGGTCGCCGAGACGGCTGGCAGTCAACTCAAGAAGAACGTCCTCGAGTTGGGCGGGAGCGACCCGTTCGTCGTCCTCGAGGACGCGCCGATGGAGCAGACCGTCGAGACGGCGGTGCAGGCGCGGCTCATCAACAACGGCCAGTCCTGTATCGCCGCGAAGCGGTTCATCGTGGTCGACGAGGTCTACGACGAGTTCGTCGACCGGTTCACCGAGGCGATGGACGAGCAGGTCGTCGGCGATCCGATGGACGAGGAGACCGACATCGGCCCGCAGGCGCGCGAGGATCTCATGGCGGACCTCCACGAACAGGTCCAGGAAACCGTCGATCAGGGCGGCGAAATCGAACTTGGCGGCGAACCGATGGACCGCGACGGCGCGTTCTACCCGCCGACGGTGATCACGGACGTTCCCGAAAACGCACCCGCAGATCGGGAGGAGCTGTTCGGTCCGGTCGCGACCGTCTTCCGAGTTCCGGACGAGGCGGCCGCAATCGAGAAGGCCAACGACACCCGCTTCGGCCTCGGCGCGAGCGTCTGGACCGAGAACGTAGAGCGCGGCGAGCGAGTCGCCCGTCAGTTCGAGTCCGGACTGGCGTTCGTCAACGAACTCGTCAAGTCCGATCCGCGACTGCCCTTCGGCGGCGTGAAGGACTCGGGCTACGGTCGCGAACTCTCACGCCACGGGATTCGCGAGTTCGTGAACACGAAGACGATCTGGGTCCAGCAGGACGCCGGCGAGGAGACGGAGATGGTGGAGTGACGTAATAAGCGGTCGACGGTACCTTTCTCGGGGACTTCTTCACAGCCCCACGGCACTTTCTCCGGGAGAGCCGGGCGTACAGGACGCCGCGACTCAGAATCGTCCTTCGATAGCGAGGATTGGGTCGGTGTCTGGCTGCTGTCGGGGAGTGGACGACGACCGGTATCCCGATCGTACCCCGTTCGATGATCGCGATCGATCGGCGAGCGGAATCCCGACAGAAACGGACCCTCGTTGCTCACGGGGAACCGGGAGACCGTGTTCGGTTCACGACCGGTACGAACGGTCGCGGTACAACCCCACGAGTGTGGCTGTGACCAGGACAGCCAGGAACAGACTGGCAAACAGTAGCAGGTCGAGCGGTCGATATAGAAACGGAGACTTCCCAGCAGCCGGCTGTTCCGAGTCGGCACCGGACTCGTCTTCGGCGACCGTTTCGTTCGCCGTATCGCTGTCCGGTGTCTCGTTCGTCACAGATTCGTTCGTCGTGCCGTTCGCTTCCTCGTCGATCTCGAGTGCGAGCGTCACGTTTCGCTCGAGCGACCGACGATTCTCCGTCTCGATCACAACGCGCTGGCTGTCGTAACCTGCCGCGCTCACCTCGAGCGTGTGTCGCTCTCGCGGGACGACCAGTTCGTACGCACCGTCGGAACGCGTCACCGTCTCGGCCCCGACACTGCGAATCGCCACCGTTGCGTTCTCGATCGGGGTTCCCGTCTCGTTTCGCACCGTTCCGAACACCGCGGTCGTCGGCACCGAGAGCGTGACGTCGAGGCGCGCCCAATCGGAGGACGTGACGGTCACGGTCGCCGTTTCCCGCTGGAAGCCGTCCGCCGAGATGGTGACCTCGTACGTTCCCTCGGGGAGTTTCAGTCTGTAGTATCCGTCGCTACTCGGCGTCGTCTTCCCCCCGGTACCGTTGACTGTGATCGTCGCGTCCATAATGGGATTTCCCGCTTCGTCAGTCACCCGTCCGCTGAGACGGCCCGTATTCTCGCCGGCGGCCGAACGGACCGCCGCCGCGTGACCGATCTCGGTCGGCGTCTCGGCCGCGGTCACCGTTCGGATCTCTGACGGGGGTTCGAACGCTGCCCCAGCGGAAGCCGGCCGAGCGACGGTCGCGGTCGACAGAGCGAGAAGTACCATGACCGAGATCGCAACGGCACCTATCCGTCTTCTCATCCCACCCATACGGTTTCAGACAACTCGAGAGACGGTATTCCCTCACGAATAATGACTATTCCGGTGAACGTCTCCGTTTTCGACTCGTCTCCGACGGATCGAGACGTTCTCGCCGGAGCGGACGACGCGTTTTTATGGGGCCTGCGTGACAGGACAGCCATGACCGGACTGTACTACGAGGAGTTCGAGGTCGGCGAGACCATCGAGCACGAGCGTCGACGAACGATCTCCGAGAGCGACAATCAGCGCTTTTGTGACATGACGATGAATCAGCAACCGCTGCACCTCGATTCCGCGTTCGCGGCCGACACCGAGTTCGGCAAGCGGCTGGTCAACGGCCTCTACACCATGTCGCTGGCCGTCGGCGTCTCGATTCCGGAGACGACCGACGGGACGATCGTCGCGAACCTCTCGTACGACGACGTCGAACATCCGAACCCGGTCTTCCACGGCGATACGATCCGCGTCCAGTCGACGGTCACCGACAAGCGCGAGACCAGCGATGGCGAGCGTGGGGTCGTCACCATGCACGTCGAGGCCTTCAAGATCGACGACCCCGACGAGCCGCTCGTCTGCGAGTTCGACCGGACCGTCCTCTCGCTGAAACGCGAGCACGCGACCGCGGACGAAGACGGGACCGAGAGCGAGGGTCGGGACGAAGAAAGGGACGGAGAGTGATCGCCGTGAGCACCGATATCGCGGACGTCGAAACTGACATCGACGCCGACGCCGACCTCGAGTGGCTCTCGCTGGACGCCGACGAGGAGATCCTCTGGGCCGGCGGCCCGGATCGACGAACGCTCATTCCGGCGTTCGCGATCGGGATCCCGCTCTCGATCGTCCTGATCGGGCTCGTCATCGTCGTCAGCGAGTATCTTCGCGTGACGAACACCCACTACGTCGTGACGACTCGTGCCCTGTACAAGAAAACCGGCGTGCTCTCGCGGGACGTCAAGCGGATCGAACACGAGAAGGTCCAGGACATCTCGTACAGTCAGACCGCGCTGGGCACCCACTTCGGCTATGGGACCGTCGAAGTCAGCACCGCCGGCGGCTCCGGCGTCGAGATGGCGTTCAACTCGGTACCCGACCCGAAGGATCTCCAGCAGCGGATCAGCGAACGGATCAACCGCGAGCGCGGCGAGTCCGCCGACGATCGGACGAAAGCCGACGTCCTCGAGGAGATCCTGACCGAACTCCGGGCGATTCGGGCGGCCGTCGAGGACGGACCGACCGGCCAGCCGCGTGACGAGGGCGATCGGCCGACGGCCGACCGCTCCACCGAACCGACCGACCGCGAGGCCACCGATCGGCACTCCTACGAGTATGACGAGGACCAGTCCGTCTGAGCGCGGCTCGGAATCGGTCGAGACTGCGACAGAGCCAGACGGCGGGCAGCCCGCGCAGGGGGTCGTGTCCGAGCCGTCGTGGCTCCCCCTTGCGGCAGACGAACGAATCCGCTGGCGGGGCGGGCCGCGAATCCAGACCGTGCTGCCGTGGGTCGCGTTCGCGCTCGTCGGAACGACAGTCCTGGTTGCCGCGATCGCCGTCGACGCGCTGCCGATCCTCGCCGCCGTCGGCCTCCCGATCGCCGTCGCACCGGCGCTGTGGCAGTATGCCCGCGTCTCCCGGACGGCGTTCGTCGTCACGAACGCGGTCGCCGCGACGCGGCACGGCGTCTTCGGACGGACCGTTCGAACCGTCTCCCTCGAGCGAATTCAGAACACGACCGTCGAACAGGATCCGATCGGACGGATCGTCGGCTACGGGACCGTCACGCTCGAGACCGCCAGCGGCACCGAGATCAGGTTCTGGAACGTCGAAGACCCGGGTCGAGTTCGCGATCGGCTCGAGGCCGAGCGCGAGCGCCTGACCGGGGCCGAAATCCCCGGCGGACGCGACCAGTGGGACACGGTCCTCGACGAGGTCCGAGCGTGGCGACAGCGCCTCGAGCGTCCGTAATCGACGCGGTCGCGGTCGAGCGCGTCCGGCCCGGTTAGACGACCGTCGAAATCGTGTAGAGGTTGAGGATCGCCGCGGCGAGCCACGGGACCGCGAGTCCGACCGGGACGATCGGTCGATACTCCGGCTCGAGGAGGAGTCGACCGACGAGGCCGATGCCGACGGCGAACGCCTTGAGGGCGAGCATCCCGGCCACGCCGTAGCCCTCGATCGCGCCGCGGGCGGCCGGGTTCGATTCTGCCAGTCCGACCTGGAGGCCGACGAACGTCGTCACGACGTCGGCCAGCAGGGCGACGGCCACGAGCATCCAGCACAGCCGCTCGAGGTCGACGGCCGTCACGTCGCCGGGGAGACGATGATGGAGGGTGGCGTTCTCGGAACTCATAGGCTCCCCGCCGGAATCGAACCGGATCGTCGCTCGTCGTGCCACCGGGAGCACGCTCCGGTTCCAGCAGGCGGGGTATTGTTATGACAGCCGTATGGGAAACGTCGTCCTCGTTAAGGGGTCGTAACTGGCTGCGGGCGAGTAGCAAACGAGCGTGCGGAGCTCACGGCGCACAGCGGCGGGCGACGCTCACAGAATCGTTCCGTGTTTCTTGTCCGGCAGGGACTTCTCGATATCGGCGTAGAAGTCGAAGCGGGCGGCCAGTTCCTCGCGCAGCGTGCTCGGCGGGACGATCTCGTCGATAACGACTTCGCTGGCCATCCGGTGGACGTCGATATCTTCGCGGTACTCCTCCCGGAGCACCCGTTCCATCCGTTCGCGTTCGTCGGGATCGTCGATCTCGGCGAGCTTGCGCGCGTAGACGGCGTTGATCGCCGCTTCCGGCCCCATGATGGCGATTTCGCCCGACGGCAGCCCGATGACGCTCTCGGGATCGTAGGCGGGACCGCCCATCGCGTAGATGCCCGCGCCGTAGGCCTTGCGGACGACGACGGTCTGTTTCGGGACCGTGGCCGACGAGGTCGCGTAGATCATCTTCTTGCCCTGCTCCAAGATGCCGTCTTTCTCGACCTGCGAGCCGGCCATGAAGCCGGGAGTGTCACAGAGGTAGAGTAAGGGGATGTTGAACGCGTCCGACTTCCAGATGAACTCGGCGGCCTTCTCGGCCGCGTCGGGGAAGATCGCACCGGCGCGGTGGGCGGGCTGGTTGGCGACGATACCGACCGGGCGGCCGCCGATCCGGGCGTACGCCGTGACGATCTCGCGCCCGTAATCGGGCCGTAACTCGAAGTACGACCCTTCGTCGACGATCCGATCGATGACGTCGGTCATGTCGTACCCCCGATCGGGTCGCTGGGGGACGACGGCGTCGATCCCTGCGGGGGGGTTCGCCGGCGCGTTGGGGTCCCGCTTCGGCGGTTTCTCGTCCGCGTTGTCCGGCAGGTAGGTGAGCAACTGCGCGACGAGTTCGCGGGCGTGGTCCTCGTCCTCGGCGATCAGGTCCGCCGAACCCGACTCGCGCATGTGGACCTGCGGTCCCCCGAGTTCCTGCAGGTCGATCTCCTCGCCGGTGACCATCCGAACCATCCGCGGCGAGGCGATCGCCATCGCGGACATCCCCTCGACCATGATCGTGAAGTCCGCGAAGACCGGCGTGTAGGCGGCCCCGGCGATGGAGGGGCCGTAGAGAACGCAGATCTGGGGCACCCGGCCGGAGAGCATCGAGTGGTTGTAGTAGTACTTCCCGATCCCCTCGCGATTGGCGAAGAAGCCGGTCTGCTGATCGATCCGACCGCCCGACGAGTCCATCAGGTAGAACACCGGTCGACCGGTTTTGAGCGCGCGCTGTTGCATCCGCAGGAATTTCTCGACGCCCTTGGCGGCCATGCTGCCCCGCTTGACGGTGTAATCGTTGGCCATGACGTGGACGTCCCGCCCTTCGAACGTGGCCGCGGCCGTGATGAGCCCGTCCGCCGGGAGCCGGTCGTCGGTCTCCTCGTCGGGGTTCGTTCCGTCCGGATGCCACTCGTCGAACGCGGCGAACTTGCCGTCCTCGAAGTGTAACTCGCTGTCCGCGCCGGAAAACCACAGCTCGAGCCGATCCCGGACGAACAGTTTCCCCTGCTCGGGCAGCTGGTCCCTGTACTTCCTGGGGCCGCCCTCGAGGATGTCGGCGATCTCCTCCCGCAATCGCTGCTCGCATGCCGTCGGCTCGAGGTCGTCCCCGCCGGTCTCGGACGCCGACGGGTCGTCCCCGACGCCGGCGTTCGACCCGCCGCCGGCCTTCCGCTCGAGTTCGTGTACGGCGGTCGGCTCCCCATCGTCACCGAGATATACCTCGACCGTCTCGCCGGTGTGATCGGCGAGTGCGGCCGCAATCGCCGCAGCCTCGTCGTCGTCGGCACTGGCCGCAATACGGACTCGCATGCTACTGCCTCTGTCGGGCGATCAAATACCGTTTTCCCCGAGACGTGACCGCTCGAGCCAGTCAGCCACGGTGGCATCGAGCGTCGACCACACAGAGGAGAGGAGAGAACGGGTCGCGCCGAACCGATCGTTGGAGCTCGCCGCGAGGGATGAGGAGGTTCGTCGCGGGCGCGGCGCGAGCCGATCGAGAGTGCGTTCTGCCTCCGTGGTCACCAGCACGGAGACAGCTCCTACTGACCGGGCTCGTGACACGAAGGCTCGCGTTCAGTCGTGCAGTCATTATGTCGGGTATCGCTATCGGGAATGGCCATCTCGTGGGGCGAGTGCCGTCGTTGCGGCCGCTGACGAAAGAGTATCGAATCCGTCAACTGATGGCCCCGGTATCTTCGACGGCAGTTGCAGGCAGAACCGCTTTCGTCCATTTTGCCGTTGGTTGTGACGGTTACGATCCCGTGTCCGTATACAGAGCCGTTGGCGGAACGGGGAGCACAGCGATCGAACAGCAGAGTCGGCGTATGTCGGAGTCACAGACCGAGCGGGTCGTCCAGCGACTCGCGACGCTTCGCGATCGAGTCGAGACGGGGATGGACCGGCGAGAGTTCGTTCGGACCCTCGTCAGCGGCGGCTTCGCCGTCGGGATGGCCCAGTGGCTCGGCGTCGACGACTTCCTCGCGGCAGACGACGGCGAGGTCCCCGTCGTCACCGCGCTCGTTAGGGACGATCCCGCCGATCCGTGGTCGATCCGAGAACGAACGCGACACGTCCCCGCCGAGTGGTACGCTGCCGTCACGAAGGCGTTCGAACTGAACGAACTGCTGGCTCGGGTCGCCTTTACGGGGTACCTCGGCAGCGCAGTCATCCCCGGTGACTACGAGAGCAGCACGGCGACCGTCTCCGTCGGCGTCTCGAGCGACGGCCACTCCCTGGTCGACATGGTCACCGACGTCGCCGAGGGGATCGATATCGATACCGAGACCATCATCGACGTCGAAGAGATTCAGGAAGGGCCCGAATCCCGAGAGCCGCGATTCGCCGACGCCACCTCGGACGGCCCCGTTCCGAGCGGCGTGGCCTGTGAAACACCGACGAGTATGGCGACGCTCGGACCCGCACTGTACCATCCCGACGGGCAGCGGCAGTTCTTCGTGACGGCGGACCACGCCTTCGGGGAGAGACACGACTCGACCGACGACGCGCTGTTCTTGCCGCGCCAGGACACCGACCCGCTCGAACTCGGGACGGTCGTTCACTATCATCCCCTCGAAGACGTCGCCGCCGTCGAGCCAAACAGTTGGGTCGAACCGGCGAGCAGGATCGACGCGCCGTCGAGTCCCCGCGTTTGCGGCCAGTTCACCCGGTTCGGCCTCGCGGATCTCGTCGCCCGCGGCGAGGAACTCGAGAAGGTCGGTGCCCTGAGCGGCCATACCACGGGGAGAATTCAGGGTATCGATGCAGTCACCTGCTTCACCGACGACTTCTGCCGCCGCGGGCAGATCCGCTGGGGCGGCGAGATGGATCTGACCGACGGCGACAGCGGCTCGGTGAGCTACCACAGCGACCCGCAGGGCGAAGAGGAGGACGTGCTCGTCGCGGGATTCAACAACGCCCGCACCTGGTGGCCCGGACAGAGCTACGTCTGGGGCGTCGGCGCCTATCGACTGACCGAGAAACACGGCTATCACTTCTGAGACGAATGAGCGACGACAGAACCCGTTCCACGAGAACCGAAGCCGGACGCGCGCGTCGCACCGTCGGAGCAGTCGTCAGCGGTGGAATCCGGCTTCTCCTCGACCTGGTCGCGGTCTCGCTGTGGGTCCTCTTCCTGACGCTGCTGTTCCTCGAGACGAGCTGGCCGCGATGGGTCTTTTACGGCGCGCTGATCGTCGGCGTCGCGCTGTACGTCACCGTGACGGCCGCCTGGTTCCGCGGGAGCGACGACTGAACTCGAACCGGAACCGAACCCGAACTCGAACGTCCCCGGCGTCACGCAGCCCGCGACTCGCGGCCTGCGGCCCGTGGCCGTCCGCTACGCGAGCGTCGCCTCGAGCCGGTCGATCAACGCGTCGGTGCCGACGTGGAGCGGCGTGCGCTCGTGGAGGGCGTCGGGCTCGACGGCGAGCAGCGACTGGGTACCGTTCGAGGATCGCCCGCCGGCCCGCTCGACGACGTAGCCGATCGGGTTCCCCTCGAACTGGAGCCGGAGCTTGCCCTCGGGCCGGGACTCGAGTGCGGGGTAGCCGAACGTGCCGCCGTAGGTGAGCACCTGATTGACGTCCCCGATCAGCGCGCCGCCGTAGCGGAGCTTGAGCTCCGACTCGATCTCGCGGGCGTACTCGCGGAAGTCGTCGGGCCAGTCGGGGACGCGACCGCCGAACCCGTAGACGACCGGGTCCGCGGGGAGGGTGAGATCGCGTTCGATAACCGTCCGCTCGCCGCCGGACAGTTCGTACTCGGTGACGGTCTCGTCGGTCGCGATCACCATCGTCGTGATCGGGCCGTAGAGGACGAACCCCGCGGCGACGAGCGTGTCACCGCGAGCGGGGAGCGCGGCGTCGTAGACGCCGAAGATCGTCCCCATCGTGTTGTTGGATTTGAGGTTCGACGAGCCGTCGAGGGGGTCGACGGCGACGGCGTACGCCGCCGACGACGCGGGGTCGTCGCCGCAGTCGACGACCGTGGCGCGCTCCTCGCTGGCGTACTGGCCGACGCCGTCGATTCCGGCGATCCGATCGCCGAGCACCTCGTCGGCCCAGACGTCGGCTTCGGCCTGCGTCTCGCCGCTCGGGTTCTCCTCGGCGACCGTCCCGCGGCGGCCGATCAGTCCCTGTCGGATCTCGGTCGCCGAGCGACCGATCGTCGCCACGACGGCCTCGACGACTGGGTCGGAGACCGTCATCCTATTCGGTGGCCTCGAGCGCGGCGTCGGCGGTCGCCTCCTCGTAGATGACCTCCTCGAGCGCGTCGAGAATTCGGGTCGGATTCTCGCGCTGCCAGACGTTGCGGCCGACCGCGAGTCCGCTCGCGCCGGCGTTGACGGCGGCCTCGACGGTCGAGAGGAAGTCGTAGTCGGAGGTCTTGGAGCCGCCGCTCATGACGACCATCATGTCGCCTGCCGCCGCGCAGGCGTGTTCCATGGCCTCGGGGCTGCCGGGATACTTGACCTTCGCGATGTCGGCACCGACCTCGAGGGCGATGCGGGTCGCGTAGGAGATCGTGCTCGGCTTGGTGTCGTTTTTCAGTCCCTGTCCGCGCGGGTACGACCACATGACGACGGGGAGGTCGTACTCGCGGGCCTGCTCGTGAACCCGCCGGAACTCCTCGTACATCTCGACCTCGTGGTTCGAACCACTATACACGGTAAAGCCGACCGCGTCGGCCCCGATCTCGGCCGCGTAGTCGACCGAGCAGTTGATCGCGGAGTCGGGTTCGCCCATCCACATGTTCGACGTGCCGTTGAGCTTCAGGAGGAGGTTGACGTCGTCCTCGTAGCTGGGGTAGTACCCCTCCGCGATTCCCTTCTGGACGGCCATCGAGGTGACGGCGTCGTGGGTGGCCGTCTCGAAGACCGTCGCCGGATCGAGTTTCTCCGGTACTTCCTCGAAGTCGACGGGACCGTGCTCGAGCCCGTGGTCCATCGCCAGAATCAGTGACTTGCCGTCGCGAACGATCGGAGAGTCGTCGATCGGAATCATCTGTAAGACGGTCCAACGGGTCGCTATAAATCTCTGATGGTCCTGATTATCGAAATTACGTACAAAAGTAGTAAGTTGGGATGGGATCGGGGACGGATCGTCGTCTCGAGTCGACGGATCTCCAGTTCGGGCCGGGATTCGATCCGGTTCGTTCGTCGGTCGAGGCCGGACGCACGGCGGCTCGAGTCGATAGCCGCGCGACGACGCAGCAGTTAGAGCAGTTCGCGCGCGTTGTGTCGCCACGTCCGGACGTGCAGGACGTTCAAATCGAGGGCGTTGGCGACCGCCATCGCGTCGACCGTCGCTAGCCGCTCCGCCGAGCGGATGCCGGCGTCGGCCAGCGCGTCGGCGTCGTCGGGGCCGACCCCCGTGACCGCCGTCACCGGCGTCGGTCTGGGATACGGCCGCTCCGAGGGGCGCTCTCGTCCGACCGCGATGGGTTCCGAATGCTCGTACTCGAAGGTCTGCCAGTCCTCGTCGCCGCTGACGGCGATCCACTCCCGTTCGGCGTCGCCGAGCCCGCGCACCTCGTTCGAGCGCCGGTCGAGGTCGCCGTCGCTCTCGAACGACCAGGGCAGGGAGAATCGCCGGCGGAGCGTGGCCGCGATCGTTTCGTCGACGCCCCGATCCAGCAGCATCCGATAGGAGTACTCCTTGTCGGCGACCGCGTCGGGATCGATCTCGGCGGCCTCGAGCACCGCTTGCTCGTCGGGATCGATCTCGGCGGCCTCGAGCACCGCTTGCTCGTCGGGATCGACCGGCGCATCGAGTTCGGCGTCGGACTCGGCGGCCGCCTCGAACGGTTCCGTCTCGCCCTCGTCGAACGCGAGTTCGACAGTAGTGCCGTCGACGGCCGCCTCCCCGTCGTCGCTCACGTCGACGGTAATGCCGATATCGATCACACGGCCCCCCTCGTCGTCGCTCTCGGTCGTCGTCCCCGTTCCCACGTCGCTGGCGACGTTTTTCTTGCTCACGCGATTCACCGCTTGTCCATAGCTCACACCCTCTCGTCTTGAAACTTATCCTCGCCGCCGAATCGACCAGCACGCTTACGGCGACGACCGCGGAAGCGACAGTATGGTTCGCGAACAGATCGATCGGATCGGCGTCGTCGGTGCAGGAACGATGGGAAGCGGCATCGCACAGGTCGCGGCGACCAACGGGTACGACGTGGTCATGCGCGATATCGAGCGGGAGTTCGTCGAGAGCGGCTTCGAGACCATCGACGACAGTCTCGGACGACTCGAGTCTCGAGGGAGTCTCGACGAGGAACCGGCGACGATCCGCGACCGGATCGAGGGGACGACGACGCTCGACGACCTCGGCGACTGCGACCTCGTCGTCGAGGCCGCGCTCGAGGAACTGGGGGTCAAACAGGAGGTCTTCGCCGACCTCGAGCGGGTCGCCGACGAGGACGTCCTGCTCGCGACGAATACGAGCACGATCTCCATCACGTCGATCGCGTCCGATCTCGAGGCCCCCGAGCGCGTGGTCGGGCTCCACTTCATGAACCCGGTCCCGATCATGGAGGGGGTCGAGGTGGTCGTCGGCGAGAAGACGACCGACGCGGCGACCGCGCTGGCCCACGAGATCGCCGAGGACCTCGGGAAGACGACGTGGGAGGCCGACGACAAGCCGGGGTTCGTCACCAACCGCATCCTGATGCCGTGGATCAACGAGGGGATTCGCGCGTACGACGAGGGCGTCGCCTCGAAGGCGGACATCGACACGGGGATGGAACTCGGAACGAACGTCCCTATGGGGCCGCTGACGCTCGCGGACCACATCGGACTGGACGTCTGTCTCCACGCCTCGGAAACGCTTCACGAGGAGCTGGGGGACAGATACCAGCCCGCCTACCTCCTCAAGCGGAAGGTCGAGGCCGGCGATCTGGGGAAGAAGACCGGCGAGGGATTCTACGAGTACGAGTAACCGATTGCCGATCGTCGATCGCAGCCGTCGGAACGAGCGCGGCCGGTCGTTTCAATTGAGCACAATTTATTTCCGCCCGACATCCGTAGTCGACGACGATGCGGATTACTCGCCTCGCCGTCGTCGTCGCCCTCTGTACGCTCCTCGGCGTGATCGGCGTCGCCACCGTCGCCGGTGCACCGCCGCCGTCGCAACTCTGCGGCGTCTGTGGCTCCGGGCTCGGGGACGACGCCGGTATCGACGGCGCGACCGAACCCGGAACGCTCGACGTCTACGTCGACGAGGCCGGCGATTCGCGGTGGCACGCTCGCGTTCCGGTCACCGCGTCGGCCGCCGAGCGGTATCGGACGAACGCGACCGCGCTCGAGGCCGCGGTCGACGACGCCTGGGTGCGATACCACGTCGCCGACGGCGACGTCCGAACCGTCGAGTCGACGCTCGAGGGTAACACGGTCGTGGTGAACTACACCGTCGACGACGTCGCTCGGCGGGGTGTCGGCGATAGCTGGATCGTCGACTACTTCGCCCTCGGGACGTCGAACGCCCGCTACGGGCTGGAAGCCGACCGGGTGACGCTCCACACGCCCGAGGGGACGACCGTGACGAACGACCCCGCCCGCGCGACCGTCGACGGCAGCGCCGCGACGTGGACGCGAGCGGACGGCGTCGACAGACAGACGTACGTCACCTACGGCGACGGCGGCGTCCTCGGCACCGCGACCGGATACGCGACGATCGGCCTCGAGACCGGTCCGACGGCGCTCGATCACGGCGCGAGGGGCGGGTTCGTCCCGGGGATACTGATCGCGCTTACGGGCGTCGCATTCGGTCACATCGACCGGGGGCGCGCGGCGTTCGACGCGGCGCGGCTCGAGCGGCTGATCGCCGCCGTCGGGGCCGTCGGTGCCGGCGGCTTTCTGGTCGTCGGCGTGGTCGCCACCGGTGGCGGTCTCGCGCCGGGTGCCGTCGCACTGGCCGCTCTCGGAGTCGGATACGCCCTGCTGGGGAGCACGGCACGTCGTCTGGGTGATCGGCTCGAGACCCGCGGGCTCGTCGGTCTGGCGGCGCTCGCGACGGTCACTGCCGCGGGGGTCTCCGTCCTGCTCGCCGGCTTTCCGGTGTACGCGTTCCCGGTCTGTTTCGGACTGGCGACCGCGCTCTGTCTACCGATCGGACACGCGTTCGAGCGCGGCCGGACGCCGATCGCGCTCGTCGTCGTCGCCGCCCTCACGCCGATCGCCGCGATCGCGGCCGTCGCTCCCGTCTCCGTGTTCGGCTACGGACCCGGCCTGTACGGTCTCTTGCTGTTGCCGTGGGTCGCCAGTGTCGCCGTGTTCGGCTACCCGCTCGCCTTGCTCGGGCGGCGCATCGCTCTCGAGGCCGACCGATCGCGGCGCTGAACGCCGGCGACTCACTCGAGGAATCGCGAGCTGACGTCGACGTCGGGCGGCGGCATCGCACACTGGTCTCGCTTCCCGAACCAGCGGTAGCGGCGGGCGGCGACGGCGTCGTAGGCCCAGTCCCGGAGGCCGCGCGGCAGGAATCGAAACGGGCCGAGCAGCGCGTAGACGCCGCCGAGGAGCCTCGCGATGCGGATGACCGCGGCCGACTTCACGTAGTAGTCGTCGCCCTCGATCAGGACGACCGACTCGAGTTCGTCGGTCGGGAGGCCGCGTTCGGCGAGCAGGGCCTCGCCGACGTCGGACTGGAGTGCGGCGAAGCGGAACCGGCCCTCCGTATCTCGGGGCAGGATAAACTGGACGAACCCGTTACAGAGGTTGCAGACGCCGTCGAAGAGGACGATCGGAGCGTCGTCGGAGGCCGGCGAGTTCATTGGGTACGGGCAGTTAGTGCCGGCCGTGATTCACGGTTTCGGTCGGCAATCGCGTCGTCGGCCGAACACGATCGGTCGACCACCGTATACGTCGTCGGCGCTTCGCGTTCGCCCTCGAGGCGGATCGGCTGCTCGGTGTAGGTTACGGTGACGGCCTCGACGGACGAATCGGTCCGCGAGCGCGCCCGTTCGCACATGGACGCAGCGAACCGGTCGGCGCGCTCGTCGCTGTCGGACAGCGAGTTCATGTACTTTCGCCACCGGAAACTGGGGACGGTCTCGGCGGCGTCCGGCGGCCGGTCGGTACGGCGTTCCGTTCCCCCGAGGACGTCGCGATTCGGTTCGCCGTCGATCTCGGCTTCGACCACGTACCAGCCGTAGCTCGTGCTGGGGTCGGGGGCGAACATGCTCCACTCGTGGTCCGCCGGATCTACCGCGTCGACCGGTTCGAACGGGTCCGCAACGCCGAGCACGCCGACGTTCCAGCAAGCGACGCCGATCAACAGGGCGGCGAGGAGAAACGACCGGCACTGTCGCACCCGTCGCTGGGTCGGGGTCGGCAGTGCCGATCCCGCTGGTCGCGGTCGTCGCACCCTGGTCGTCGCGTCTCGGACCACCGCCACACCGCGGTCGAGTCCGTCGATCCGGCCGACGGCAACGGCGAGGGTGTGCTCGAGCGCGTTCCAGAACCGCGGCGGGAGAAACAGGAGGAACGAACCGACGAGGACGGCGGGGAAGAGGCCGACGGCCATCGAGAGCGCCATCCCGGTGGCCGCCGCGACGAATACGGCGACGTAGGCGATCCGGAGACGGCCGGCAAACAGTATCATGAGCGGTGCGCCGGTCACCAGCCCCATCCAGGCGAAGGTTCCGACCGTCAGGAGGAGCGGGTAGTTCACGAGGTGGTCGCCGAGCAGCACGGTCATGTGATCCAGTCGGAGCGCGTAGTGGAGCGCCTCACCGGTGTGCCAGGTGTCGCCCTCGGCCTTGCCGAGCGCGTTGCTGACGAAGACGGCGACGACGGAGACGAGCATCGCTGCGGTCGCCGGCGTGACGATCCGGGGAGTGCGTTCGGACCGGCGTTCGGGGTCCGGTTCGCGCGCGGCATCTTCGACGTCGCCGGTGTCGCCCAGCGCGTCGATCGCCCACCGACGTCCCAGCGGCAGGAAGATGGCGAGGAACAACAGCTGACTGAGGAGCCTGTCGGCCCCGTTCAGCAGGAACGGGTTGCGGGCTTGCACGGAGACGAGCAAGAGTAGCGAGAGAACCGTCGCCGTCCGCGTCCGGTAGCCGACGAGCAGCGCCGCGGCGGCCGCCGCCGCACAGCCGAACAGGAGCGCCTGTACCCACGCCGCTCCCGACAGGGCGTGAATCGAGTATTCGGCGGCCGGATACTGGTCCACCAGCATCGCCCGCGGCAGCACCCCGCCGTCGGTGTAGAACGTGCGGAGGTCCCGCGACCGGTGGCCGATATCGAACAACAACACGAGCCCGACCGCGATGCGGAACGCCGCCAGCGCTCGAGCGTCGATGCCGAGCCGGCGCTCGAGCGCGTCTCTCGTGCGCGCTCGCAGCGAATCCACTCTCGGGCGGAGCGAACGGGTACTCATGGATGGACGGGGATCTCGATCATCGTGGTGAGTCGGGCCGCTCTCGATCAGCCGGTGTCGTCGACGGGACCGCTCGACTGCGGCAGTCCGGTACTGCGTTGGACCGGAACCTGCCGCCGGTCGATCACGAGCTGCGGTTTCCCCTTACTCATCATCTACGTGAAATATGCTTTGTGTCTTTCGCCGATGCGCGCACCCCCTCGAGCAACGGAAGCCGACTGGTGGCGAGAGCAACGGCTGGAGGCGAGAGCAGCGGCTGGAGGCGAGAGCAATGTCAGTGGCGACGAGCAACCCGGGGCGGAGAGCCACGAGAACGGTACTGCGACCGGGTCGCCGTACCCGAACCCACACTCAGAATCGACGACGGCCGCTCACTGGTGAAGCGGCTGCTCCGACATCGTGCGCCGGAGTTCCTCGAGCCGCGAGCGAGAGACGCCGTCCTCGAACTGCTGGAGGAGGGCGTACACTTCCGCTCGAGAGACTTTGACGTCGCCCTCGCGGACGACGTCCTCGGGACGTTCGCGCAGTTCCCGAAGGGTCCCAACCGCGAGCAGGTAGGGGATCGCCCACGCCGAGAGCCGGTTGCCGTTGTGTTCCGGCACGACTTCGAGGTAGCGCTGGGCGCCGTCGAGGTAGCCTTCGGCGCGGCCTGTCACCCGCTTGATGACGTTCGTGACGCCACCGTGGTGGGCCTCGTCGGTGACTTCCTCGACGTCGACGTCCTCCGCCGCGAGCCATTCGGCGGGGAGGTAGACGTTGTTCTCCTCGTGATAGTCGGCTTCGACGTCTTTCGCGATGTTGACCAGTTGCAGGAGGAGGGCGAACGAGCGGGCGTTCTCCCGCATCTCCACCGCTCGGTCCTGCGAGGTGCCGCGGGCGACCAGTCCGGTGATCAGGGTGCCGACGGTGCCGGCGGCGTACCAGCAGTACTCCTCGAGTTCCTCGATCGTCTGGAGACGCAAGCCGCCCTCCGTGGCGTACCGATCGGTGAACATCGCCATACCGTCGACGAGTTCGCGGACCGGTTCGCGCATGATCTCGCGGGGCTCCTCGTCGAGCGATTCGAAGGTCCGCAGCACCCGTGGCGTCTCTGCGACGACGTCCCAGTCGTCGTTTCGGTCCTCGGGAAGCCACGGCTCGACGTCGTCCATGAAAGTCGCGACCGATTCCGTGGCGTCCGGATCGAGTAATCGATCGTAGGTCGCGAGCAGCTCTGTCTGCGTCTCCGGTGGAATGTGACCCGCATCTTCGATCGTGTCTGCGATTCGACAGAGGAGATAGCCGAGACAGATGTGTCTCGCCATCGGCTCCTCGAGCCGATCGATAGTGATCGAAAAGGTCCGCGAAACGCCGTGAACCGCGTCGTAACACCACTCGAGGTCGGTGTCGGTTGTGGATTCGGGCTGGCCCGTGGTCATCTACTCGAGTTAGTTTGGTGACCATCCGGGAAAAACGCCGCGGTCGCGGCGCGATCTACCGATCGATGCGGAACGCAGTCCGAAGGGGGCCGGCCGGAGCGACTGGCCCGGCGCGTTCCGACGAAATTCGTATGTCGCGGCCGAACGAAATCGAACCGATGAATCGAACCGTACTCGTCGCCGGATCGCACGGAGGAGTCGGACAGCACGTCACCGAACTACTCGGCGAGCGCGAGGGGATCGCTCGAGCGATGGTTCGCGACGAGTCCCAGGTCGACGCGATGGCGGATCTGGGCGGGGACCCGGTCGTAGCCGACTTGACGGGGGACGTCGACCACGCCGTGGAGGGCTGTGACGCGATCGTCTTCGCCGCCGGTTCCGGGGGCGACGACGTCTACGGCGTCGACCGCGACGGCGCGATCCGGCTGATCGACGCCGCGGAAGCGGCGGGCGTCGATCGGTTCGTCATGCTCAGTTCGATGGGAGCCGACGACCCCGAGGCCGGCCCCGACGCCCTCGAGGACTACCTGATCGCCAAGGCCGAAGCCGACGAGTACCTCCGACAGAGCGACCTCGCGCACACGATCGTCCGGCCGGGCGAACTGACGACCGAGTCCGGAACCGGCGAGATCCGCGCCGCGGGCGACGGCCTCGAGCTAACCGACGGCGATATTCCCCGCGAAGACGTCGCTCGAACGCTCGTGGCCACACTCGAGCGCGACGATCTCGTCGGGGAGACGTTCGAAATCCTCGGCGGTGACGAACCGATCGACGCGGCGCTCGAGCGAGTCGCCTCGCGATGACGGGAGACGGACGCGGCCATAGGCGGGCCGTGTCGACGGCCGTAGGAAAAGACTAATACGTTATTTGTGCCGATAAATAATTGAGATGCCAGCGGGAACAGACCAAACACTTCGACCGTTCTTGTGGCGTGCTACCAAACTGTACCCCGATACGGAGATCGTCTCCCGGAACCACGACGGGATGCAGCGATACACGTACGCCGAGTACGAGGACCGAACGAGCCGCCTCGCGAACGCGCTCGACGAATACGGGATCGAGACCGGCGACCGGGTCGGGACGTTCTGTTGGAACCACTCGCGCCACTTCGAGACGTACTTCGCCGTCCCGTCGATCGGCGCACAACTCCACACGATCAATCCGTTACTCCCGGACGCACACATCCAGTACATCGTCGACAACGCCGACGACGAACTGATCTTCGTCGACCAGTCGCTCGCACCGAAACTCGCGGGCGCGGTCGCCGACGCCGACGACGAGTTCGACGGCGTCGACTTCGTCGTCATGGGCAGCCAGCCGGCCGACGACCTCGAGGCGACGCCGTACGAGTCGTTCATCGAGGGTCACGAGACCGACTACGACTGGCCCGACGTCGACGAGGAACAGCCCGCGGGGATGTGTTACACCTCGGGAACGACCGGCAACCCGAAGGGCGTCGAATACACCCAGCAGATGCTCTGGAGCCACACGATGGCCACCCTGACGCCACAGGGGATTCCGATGGCCGACGACGACGTCGTCATGCCCGTCGTGCCGATGTTCCACGTCAACGCCTGGGGGATGCCGTTCACGGCGACCGCGGGCGGCTCCAAACAGGTCTTCCCCGGCCCCTCGCCGGAGCCCGAAGACATCGCGAACCTCATCGAAAACGAGGGCGTGACGATCAGCGCGGGCGTTCCGACCGTCTGGCTCGGCCTGATGGAGTACTGCTCGGAGAACGAGGTCGACCTCTCGACGCTCGATACCGTGATCGTCGGCGGCTCGGCGGCACCGAAATCGATGATCGAGTGGTTCGACACCCAGGGCGTCGAGGTCTTACACGCCTGGGGGATGACCGAGATGTCCCCGATCGGGTCCGTATCCCATCTCAAATCCGATCTCGAGGACGCGGACTACGACACCCAGCTCGAGAAGCGCGGCAAACAGGGGCTCGTGGTGCCCGGTCTCGAGTTCAAGGTCATCGACAACGACGGCGAGGAGATCGCCTGGAACGGGCAGGAGTTCGGCGAGCTGTGGATCCGCGGGCCGTGGGTGACCACGGAGTACTTCAAACGCCCCGAGGCAAACGAGGCGGACTTCGAGGACGGCTGGCTCAAGACCGGTGACGTCGTCACCGTCGACGAGGATGGCTACATCAAGATCGTCGACCGAGAGAAGGACGTGATCAAATCCGGCGGCGAGTGGATCTCGTCGGTCGAACTCGAGAACGCGATCATGGCCCACGACGACGTCGCCGAGGCGGCCGTCGTCGGCGTCCCGCACGAGCGCTGGCAGGAGCGACCGGTCGCGTTCGTCGTCCCCGCGGCGGACGCCGATCGGGACGCGCTCGTCTCCGAGATCAACGAGCAGCTCGCCGACGAGTACCCCAAGTGGTGGCTGCCGGACGAAATCGAGTTCATCAAGGAAGTGCCCAAGACGGCGACGGGCAAGTTCTCGAAGAAGGACATCCGCGAGGAGTACGCCGATCAGTCCCTCGTCGAGGGACAGGTTCCGGAAGAGTCGGCGCCCGATAGCGACTGAGGCCCTCTCGTCTCGGGTTTCGTAGCGATCCCAACTCCGACGAATCCGTCGTCGATGCCTCGTCCGTTGGATCTCCTCATCGACGGGTCACCGTCGTCTAGACTCACCCGACGAGAGGTAGCACTCGTCAGCGTCAGGCGAGACGGCCGACGAAAGAGAGAACAGTAAAGGTTCACGATTCCTAATGCCGCCGTATGGACTTTGCACTCTCGGCCGAACAGGAGCAGATTCGTGACATGGTTTCGGAATTCGTCGACGAGGAGGTCGTCCCCGTCGCCGAGGAGATCGACCACGACGACGAGTTCCCCGCGGATCTCGTGAGCCAAATGGCGGAGCTGGGGCTGATGGGAATGCCGTTCCCCGAGGAGTACGGCGGTGCCGGTCTCGACTATCACTCCTACGCGATCGGGCTCGAGGAGATCGCCCGCGGCTCGGGTGGACTCGGAACGATCGTCGCCGCCCACACCTCGCTGGCGGGGAACATGCTCTACGAGTTCGGCGACGAGTCCCAGAAGGAGGAGTACTTGACGCCGCTGGCCGCCGGCGAGGACATCGGCGCGTTCGCGCTCTCGGAGGCGGGTGCGGGCAGCGACGTCCCTGCGATGGAGACCACGGCGGAGCGGGACGGTGACGAGTACGTGATCAACGGGGGCAAGCTCTGGATTTCGAACGGCTCGGTGGCCGATACGGTCACCCTCTTCGCGAAGACCGACCCCGACGCCGGCAACAAGGGGATCTCCTCCTTCGTCGTTCGGCCCGCGGAGGACGACGGCTTCATCGTCGAAGGCACGGAGGACAAACTCGGCGACAAGGGCTGCCCGACCGCGGAACTCCGGTTCGACGACCTCCGGATTCCGGAATCGCGACGGCTCGGCGAAGAGGGCGCGGGCTTCGTCCACGCGCTGAAGACGCTCAACGGCGGCCGCATCACCATCGCCGCCCGCGGCGTCGGCATCGCTCGCGCGGCCTTCGAGGAGGCCCGCGACTACGCGAACGAGCGCGAGCAGTTCGGCCAGCCCATCGGCGAGTTCCAGTCGATCAAACACAAGCTCGCGGACATGGACACGAAGATCCAGGCCGCGAAGATGCTCATGCACAAGGCCGCGGACAAGAAGATCCGCGGCGAGGACTACATCAAGGACGCCTCCCAGGCCAAGCTCTACGCCTCGGAGGTGAGCCGCGAAGTCGCGAACGAGGGCATTCAGATCCACGGCGGCTACGGCTACACCAAGGACTTCGCCGCCCAGCGGTTCTACCGCGACGCCAAACTCAACGAGATCTACGAGGGCACCAGCGAAGTGCTCCGGAACACGATCGGCGACCAGTTGCTCGAGGAATAGGGCCTCGGCCGTCGCTGCCGTTCGTAGACCGCTGGATCGACAGACTCGAGTAAGCGGGCTCTTCGGTGCCTCGTCTCCTCGTGTGTCCCGTCGATCGACTCGCTCACTGTCCCCTCGTAGTACTTCGGTGCAGCGCTCCCGTTGTCGACACGGATGTCACGGAAAATTCCGCTCGACGACGTCTACGACCGAATCGGAGAAACGGAGCGACGAGTCGTTCAGCGAGACCGTCGAGCGGCTCGCCAGTGGCCCGTCACTCGGCGACCGCCGGACGGTGTTGGGCGATGACAGGTCCGGGCGATTCGGACGGCGATCGACGAAGCCGACCGAGCCGATCCCGACGATGTCCGCGAGGTGAGCGAGTGGTTCGAACGAGCGTAGCGAGGGATGCTGATCACGTCTCGTCGGCGTCCGTCCCGAGACAGTCCCGAACCCACTCGTAGTGCTCGCGCACTCGTCGCTCCCCGCCGTCGGTCAACGCGTAGACGTCGTGGAGGCCCTCGGTCCGTTTCTCGACGAAGCCCGCGTCCACCAGCGCCGACAGCGAGCCGTAGAACGATTTCGGCTCGAGCCGGTCGTCGTAGTGGGACTCGAGGCGGGACTTGAGCTGTTGGCCGCGCGCTTCGCCGTCCTCGGCGGCCGCGAGCAGGAAACAGATGTCCCGTCGGCGACCGCTGCGGAGGAATTTGCTCATAGCCCGGCACTCGCGCCGCGTGCGCTCGAGCGTTACGGTTCACGGTTTCGAGACCTCCCCGTCGGCGCGCTCGAGCCGTCGACGAGCGGTCGCGACGACCGTCCACGCGAGTCCGCCGAGGGCGGCGACCGCGAGCACCGGCCCGTCGCCGATCTCGAGGAGCGCACGGCCGCCGGGCCGGTGGTCGTGACGGAAGAGCAGCCACCCCCGCTCGGGATCGCCGAGGACGACGTCGCCGGAACCGAACGCGAGCGAGAGGAAGACGGCGAGGAGCGCGTAGGCCGCGACCGCGGCGAGGGTCCCGACGCTGCCGGTCAGGAATCGGGACAGGAGCGCCGTTCCGGGCAGGCGATTCACCGGACGCTCGTCCGTGCCGTAGATCCCGAATCCTCGAACCTCGCCCGGCGGGTCGCCCACGCGAACGTCGGCGGGGTACTGACAGAGGACGGCGGCCATCCAGAGGTCGCCGATCGATCCGGCCGCGTTCGCCGCCATCGGAACGATCAGCAGGGGTGAGGGGACGACGGTCATCGCGGCGAGTCCGACGGCCGTGATCACCACGAACGGCGCGAGCAGGGCGACGAGCAGCTGGTTCCGGGTGTAGCTCTCGCCGCTCGTTTCGGCGTAGGCGTAGGGGAGCACGAGGTAGGAGACGCCGAGACCGTAGTTCGGGCGATCGCCGTACCGCGCCATGAACACGCCGTGAAGCAGTTCGTGGGGGACGACCACGCAGACGAGCAGCCCGAGGGAGACCGCCAGCCAGCCGATCACCGACGGCGGCGAGGACGGCGCGATCACGATCGGCTCGAGCGACGTGCCCCGAATCCGCGCGAGGACGTGCCCGAGCCAGTACGCGAAGCCGAAAAACCCTACCGCGGAGACGACGAGCCACTGCAGCGCGACCGCTCGCGTGAGTCGAAACGACGCGAGCGGGCGACGGGCCGGCGCTGGCTCCGAACGGCTCACGAGACGATCCTCGAAGCGGACCGAAAAATCGGTATCGATGTTCGCGGCTCCGGCCACCTCGACCGGAACCGACAGGTTCCCGGTGGTCGCTCCGCGAGTACCGATCATGACTGACGATCGGACTCGGACGGCGGACGCAAACGGGCTCGCGGCGACCTACGAGGAGACCGAGACGGAGCGGATACTGACGTTCGAACTCGAACGCGAAACCGCTGGCGGGAACGCAGCGAGCCGAACCGCCGCGGTCGCGCAGAACCGCGAGGGGTACGCGATGTTGAAAGTGCGGCCGAGCGCGGACGGCGACGAACTCGAGCGCTACTACGGATTCGACATGGCGCTCGATCACGTCGGGGAGCTGCTCGGCGTCTCGCCCCACGACCTCCCGATCCCGGACGCGGCAGCGGACATGGGGATGTGAGGGTCAGACGACGAAGGCGGCAGTGATCAGCAGTCCGAAATACAGCGCGACGAGGACGCCGAGCGCGTACAGGCGGAACCGTCGCATCGCCGCGCGCTCCTCGCGGACGACCCGCTCGACGGCCGCACGCTCGCGGTCGGAGAGTCGATCGGCGTGCTCGCGACTGCGGTGGAGCCGCTCGTATCGCTCCCGCCGAAACGGCCGGTCGCAGTACGGACACCGAGCGGACGGCTCGTCGTCGCGATCGTCGCCCTCGAGGGCTCCGACGGCGGCCGCGGTTGCCGCGGTATCGTCGATCGCAGGCGTGTGGCCGCGCGGTTCGCCGGGCACGGTGGGGGCTACGACGACCGACCGGATTGTTCTTTGGTCGCCGCTCGGGTCGCGTCGCCGACTCGCGCTCCGCAGCGAATCGATTCCGCTGCAGGTGGGAAAAAGCGAGAGCCCTAAATATGCGGAGTCAAACGGTGTAGACGAGAATAGCCGTGTCAACAGAGTCGTTTCCCCGTCCGATCGGCACGCGCCGTCGCTTCTCCGCACTGCTCGCAGCGACCGCGCTGGGCGTCTATCTGCTCTTGATCGTCGGCGCGACGACCTCGCTGACGAACGCGGCCGCGTCGTGCTCGACGTGGCCGACCTGTCACACGCCGGTCGACCCGCTGAGCCAGACCGAACTCGCGATCGCGTGGGGCCACCGGATCGCCGCCGTCGTCGTCGGCCTGCTCGTCGCTACGACGGCAGTCGGCGCGATATTCGGTGACGTATCGCGTCGCGTCCGGGCGACGCTCGTCGTCGCCGCCGCGCTCTACGCCGTCCAGATCGGGGTCGGTGCCATCACCGCGACGATGGGACCCGACGCGATCGTCCCCGGCCTCCACCTCGCGCTCGGACTCGTGATCTTCACGGGGGTCGTTATCGCGCTCGCGTGGGACCTCGAGATCGCGACCGGGAGCGAGGACGATGCCATCGACTCGCCGGAACCGCTCGAGGAACTCGAGGGCGGCTCGACCGCACCCGAACGGACGCTCCCCACGAGTCGCCTCGCTCGGGCTCGACTCACCGCGTTCGCGTACTTCAAGATGATGAAACCGCGGCTGATGTGGCTCCTCTGTCTCGTCGCCGCCGCGGGAATGGCCCTCGCCGCCGCCCCCGGCCCCGGGCTCGAGATCGCCACCATCGTCGCGACGCTGGGCGGCGGCGTCCTCGCGATCGGTGCCAGCGGAACGTTCAACCACGTCCTCGAGCGCGACGTCGACCAGAAGATGTCCCGAACCGCCGACCGGCCGCTGGCGGTCGATCTGATCCCGGTCCGAAACGCCCTGATGTTCGGCGTCGCGCTGACCGCAGCGTCGCTGGCCGCGTTTCTGACGATCAACCGGCTCGCCGCGGCGCTCGGACTGGCCGCGATCGTGTTTTACAGCGTCGTCTACACGCTCCTCCTCAAGCCGAACACGGTACAGAACACGGTCATCGGTGGCGCTGCGGGCGCGCTGCCCGCGCTGATCGGCTGGGCCGCCGTCACGAACGAGATCGGCTGGCCGGGACTCGCGCTCGCGGGCGTCATCTTCCTCTGGACGCCGGCGCACTTCTACAACCTCGCGCTGGCCTACCGCGAGGACTACGCACGCGGCGGCTTCCCCATGATGCCGGTCGTTCGGGGCGAGACCGTCACCCGAAAGCACATCCTCTACTACATCGCCGCGACGCTCGTGAGTTCGATCGCGCTGGCGTTGCTCACCGACCTCGGCGCGCTGTACGCCGGGACGGTCGTTCTCTTCGGCGGGATCTTCCTCTGGGCGGCCGTTCGACTCCACTTCGAGCAGACCGAGGCCGCCGCGTTCCGGTCGTTCCACGCCTCGAACGCCTTCCTCGGCGCGGTGCTCGTCGCGATCCTTTTCGACGCGCTCGCCGTCTGAGTTCGCCCACCGTTCGTTCGTCTTTGGGTGACTCGAGCGGCTTTCGAGTGGCGGCCACCACCGGTAGTCCGCGCTGAGTCTACAGTCCTGTTTCGGCCGACTTCAGCGACACCCCCCGATCAGCGCGTATGAACCGACGTATTCCGATAGAAATAGTATGATAATTATATCATCTACGAATACTATTAAATGCACACGATAATTGTTTCCGCCATGAAGTATGGTGAGAAAGTAGCGGTAGCAGGGGTTGCAGCGGTACTGATTGCGGGGACGGTCTTCGTCGGCATGCTGGGTTTTGGACTGTCCCAGGACGATGGATCGACGGAACCGTCCACTACGACGGCGTCGCAACCGGCAGAATCCAACGCATCGGACGGGGACACGTCGGAGAACGGGACTACTGACGCGGACGACACACCGAAACCCGACGACTCGAGCGACGATTCGCCGACGGACAACGAGTCGACCGATACCGGTACCGACGGCGGGGAGGACGACACCAGCGGTGACGGCGGTGAGGACAGCGATGATGGTCCCGGGACTGGCAGCGACGGGGGGGACGACGGCGGCGACGACGGAAACGATGACGGGGGCGAGAGCGAGGCCGCGATCGCCGTCGAATCGGCCGATATCGACTCCGGGGAACGCAACGACGTTGCGCTCACTCTCGAGTCGGCGCCCGATGGAATGTCCGGGTTTCGGAGCACGATCGGGGTCGACACGGGCGTCACGACTATCGAGAACGCGACTCTCGCCGGCGATTTCGACGACATCTCGAACGTCAGTGTGGCCGACGACGGCTCGTCGGTGACGGTCGAGGCCGTCGACGTCGGGAAAACCGTCGAGCCGGGGACCACGGACGTTCGCCTCGCGACGCTGACGATCGAGGGCGTCGAACCCGGAACGACCTCGCTCCGGCTTACGAGCGAGCGGTTCCAGGACGACGACGGGTACCGGCGTGACGTCTCGACGACTGACGGCGAGGTCGACGTGAAATCGACCGGCGCGGCCGAACGATGAAACCGAACGAACGCGCCGACGCGATCGATCGACGGTCGTTCCTCGGACGGGCGGGCGTCAGCGCGATGCTATTGGGCACCGGTCTCGGAACCGGTGCGACCGGCCGAGCCGGAGATAGCCGGGACGCGGACGCCCTGCCGTGGGCGGAGCCGTTCGACCAGGCCGACGGCACTACCGTCCACGACGGCGAAACCGCCTGGCAGATCGAATCGGCGGACGCCCATCCGTCCTTTGCCGTCCGGTCAGGTGCCCTGACCGCCGAGGAGACCGACGGCGAGGGACGATGGCTCTCCGAACCGATCGACGTCTCGAGCGTCGATGCGGTGGACGTGACCGTTACGGTGCGGGGCAGCGGTCCGCTTCGGGACGACCCGGACAGCCCACCGGCCGTCGTCGGATCCGATCCGCCGAGGGACCCGGACGGCGACGGCAGGTTCGAGGACGTCGACGGCGACGGGAGCGTCGATCTCGACGACGCCGTCGCACTGTTCGACGCCCTCGAGAGTGAGGAGGTGTCGGCCAACGCGGACGCGTTCGACCGCAACTGTAACGGCGACGCCGACTACGACGACGTCGTCACTCTCGCGAGGAACGCCCGCAACGACGGTGACGATGCGGATGCGGATACTGAGTGCGGGCGAGTCGGTGAGACGCTGACTGTCTCGTACCTGCTGGACGGGAACGAGACGGTCGTTGCGACGTACGCTGACGACGTGTCCCGAGAGGGTGAGACGGTCGAAGCGACGGTCGCCGCCGGTGACACGCTGCGGATCGTGATCACGGCACGTACCACCGATCCGAAAACGACCTACCGTGTCGACTCCGTGCAGGTGACCGGCACGGGAGATGGCACGGGCGGCGACGGGCCCGGTGAGCTGCGGGAACCGACCCTGTTTTTCGACGACTTCGAGAGCGGGAGTATGGCCGAAGCGAACACGCTCTCGTTGGACCTGAACAGGGACGGCTTCTACTGGCAGTCGAATAACCGGACGTCGGTCGTCCAGGACGAGTGGCCCGACGGCGGGCGAAGCATCTGGAGTAACGGCGAGCAAGACGTGTTCGCCGAGGGTCGCGACTGGCGGCCTCGGAGCGGACGACGGTCGCTGCGGTTTCGGTACCCCGCGGGCGAATCCTGGGCGGAACAGCGGTTCTGGATGAACGACGACGCCACTGGCTATCCCGAGATCTGGATTGGTTTCTGGATCAGAGTTCCACACAACTACTCGCAGGCGAGTGGTGGGGGATCCCCGACCAACGACAAGTTCCTCGCCGTGTGGACGGACGGTTACTCGATCCACGGAACCGGGCCCACGGGGGTGTTCAACCTCTGGTCATCGCACGACGAGGAACCCGGGTCGGCGAGGGCGACGGTATCCGGGAGCCTGGCCGAGCGAGATGACGGGCAGTCGTATAGCCACACCAAGGGAATCGACGATTTCATCGTCCCCGCCCGGGATCAGGGTCGGTGGATGTATTCGGTCCATCGGCTGACGATGAGCTCGGCTCCGGGTGAGGCCGACGGCGTCATGCAGTGGTGGCGTCGCTGGGAGGACGAAGCCGCGGTCGAACTGGTTGCGGAGAGAACCGACTACGTTTTCAGCCCGCCCGAGGATCCGAGCAAACCCCAGGGCTGGAACAAAGGCTACCTCCTGGGCTGGTCGAACCCAACGTATGCCGAGGACACGGAGTTCCTGATCGACGATTTCGCGCTCTCGACGGAACCGCTGATCGAGGGGCTTCCCGAGCAACAGAACAACGATGGGTGAGAGACCGGCTTTGGCGGTAGAGTCGATCGCGAACGAGGCACACCGGATCGGCGAACTCTCCGCGGACGAGTACTAGCCACGCTTCGAAACCGCACTCTCGACTGAAACGAATGGAAGCCGTTTCCGAGAGAACGCGGAGAAAACCCACGCGAGGAGAACGCAGTGACGAGGGGCCGAACGTCTATTACGATTCGATCTCGAGGCTGTACAGCCGCTTGCGGGCGTCGGAGAACGAAAAGCGCGAGTCGATGACGTTTTCCTCGTCGAGTCGGTTGAGGGCGTATCGGACCGTTCGGGACGGCAGGAGCGTCTCGTCGGCGATCTGTTGCTGGGTCATCGTGTCGTTGTACTCGAGAACTTTCGCGACGAGTTTCGCGCTCGGAGGCAGGTCACGAACGTCGTCCCACGTCCCCCGCTCGCTGGTCTCCCGTCGAAACGACTCTGAAGCACTCATGCTATCTCCCCATTCCGAATACGAGGTAATAATATTTTCTATTCAATTTAATGCATTTCAGTTATATTTCGTTTGGAGGTGCACCTACCCGAAGTCTCTTATGAACCAGTGCCCAAAGGTCGGGTGATGAGCGACACCGTGGACGACGTCGACCTCCCATACGACGAGGACGAGGCGTCCCAACAGGAGAAAATCCAGGCGCTCGAGGAACGGCTGGAGATCCTCGAGACGCAAAACGAGGAGATGCGCGACAAGCTCCTCGACGCCAACGCCGAGAACAACAAGTACCAGCAGAAGCTCGAGCGACTCACGCACGAGAACAAGAAACTCAAGCAGTCCCCGCTGTTCGTCGCCACCGTCCAGGAGGTCACGGACGAAGGCGTCATTATCAAACAGCACGGGAACAACCAGGAGGCCCTGACCGAGGTCACCGACGAGATGCGCGAGGACCTGGAGCCGGACGCGCGGGTCGCGGTCAACAACTCGCTGTCTATCGTCAAGCCGCTCTCCAACGAGACCGACGTCCGCGCTCGCGTGATGGAAGTCACCGAGAGCCCCGCGGTCAGCTACGAGGACATCGGCGGCCTCGAGGAGCAGATGCAAGAGGTTCGCGAGACCGTCGAGATGCCCCTGGAGAAGCCCGACATGTTCGACGACGTCGGGATCGACCCGCCGAGCGGCGTCCTGCTGTACGGGCCGCCGGGGACGGGGAAGACGATGCTCGCCAAGGCCGTCGCCAACCAGACCGACGCCACCTTCATCAAGATGGCCGGCTCGGAACTGGTCCACAAGTTCATCGGCGAGGGTGCGAAGCTCGTCCGCGACCTCTTCGACGTGGCCCGCGAGCACGAGCCCGCCGTCATCTTCATCGACGAGATCGACGCCATCGCCGCCAAGCGAACGGAGTCCAAGACCTCCGGCGACGCCGAGGTCCAGCGGACGATGATGCAGCTGCTCTCCGAGATGGACGGCTTCGAGGAGCGCGGCGAGATCCGCATCATCGCCGCCACCAACCGCTTCGACATGCTCGACCGCGCCATCCTCCGTCCCGGCCGGTTCGACCGCCTGATCGAGGTACCCAAGCCGAACGCGGAGGGTCGCGAGATCATCTTCGAGATCCACACCCGCGGCATGAACGTCGCCGACGACGTCGACTTCGGCGAACTCGCGACCGACGCGGCGGAAGCGTCCGGGGCCGACATCAAGGCCGTCTGTACCGAGGCCGGCATGTTCGCCATCCGCGACGACCGCACCGAGATCCGGATGGAGGACTTCCGCAACGCCTGGGACAAGGTTCAGGCCGAGTCCGACGAGACCGAGGACGTCTCGAAGACGTTCGCCTGAGCGTTTCGACGCGAGGTCGACGCCGATCTTTCGATTCGATTTTCGTTCTTCGAGCGATGGCGACCGAACCCCACTCACTTCTCAGCGCGCCGATTTCGGGCTACTCGAGCCGGATGGCGGATAGAAGACGGTCGTCTCGCGAGTCACCGCTCGGAACGGACCCACGACACCGCGTTAGAACAGGGCCATGAAGACGAGCCACGGCACGACGAACAGGGCCAGCGTCAACACCGCGAGGATCAGTCCGTACCCGATACCCGTTCCTGCCGCAGTGAGCCACGACGGATGCTCGAATTCGCTGAGATCGACTGCCATGTGGTTTTCATCCGGTGACGAACGCATAAGCGTACCGGAACCCCTGCTCGAGAACTGCGGTTTCCGCCACAGCGCGAGCGCCTACCGGTAGACGTTCTGATACCGTTCGCGGTACTCTCGGAGAGCGAGTCGGGCCCTGCGCCGCGAGGTGAAGCCGAAGCCGACCGCCTCGCACGAGTGGTCGTCGCACTCCCATCGGAAGGTCTCGGAGGCCGGATCACTCGAGACCGAGGCGTCCGTCTCGCACCGCGGACAGGTCCACCCCCACCGCATATCGCCTGCGTCCACACTCGGCCGGTTCATACTGGTTCTACGCTCGGATTGTAGTGAGCACTGAAAAACCCCGGCCTCGAGTCGTTCGTCGTTTATCAAGGGGCGCGGAGACCGCCGCCGACCGCCCGATGTCGAGCGCAGTTTTCGGACTGCTTTTACCGAGTGACCCGCTACGAGGACGCAATGACGAAGATCGTCGTGGTGGACAACCACGGACAGTTCACCCACCTCGAGCGCCGGGCGCTTCGCGACCTCGGCGTCGACACGGAGCTGATCGACAACGACACGCCCCCCGAAGACGTCGACGCCGACGGCGTCGTCCTCTCGGGCGGTCCGGACATGGATCGGATCGGGAACTCCGCCGAGTACCTCGAGGCGGAGATGCCGGTTCTGGGTATCTGCCTGGGAATGCAGCTGATCGCCGCGGAGCTGGGCGGCCGCGTCGGCAGCGGCGAGTACGGCGGCTACGCCGACGTCAGCGTCGACATCGTCGACGCTGACGACCCGCTGACCGGCTCCCTGCACCCGGAGACCCGCGTCTGGGCGAGTCACGCCGACGAGGTCAAGGAACTCCCCGATGGATTCGAACTCACGGCCCGAAGCGACGTCTGCGACGTCGAGGCGATGAGCGACACCGACCGCGATCTCTACGGCGTCCAGTGGCACCCCGAGGTGGCCCACACCGAGGAGGGCGACGAGGTCTTCGAGAACTTTCTGGCGATCTGCGAAGCCGACTCGTCCCGCTGACGGCCAGTTCTGACGCTGGAGCATCCGAATCCGGCTCCTCAGGTGCAAGCAGCCCGCTTATTCGGAGCAGCGCGCTCCACGTTGACAAGCACGTATGACCGTAGATTCAACCGAAGATCTCTTCGTAGACGGCCTGAAACACGCGTACTACACCGAACAGCGCCTCGTCGACGCGCTCGAGGAACTCGAGCAGACCCTCCGCGAGGAACAGGACGAACTCGACAGCCTGTCGGGACTCGGCGAGGCGTTCGATTACGGCGAACTGACGGTCTCGGAGTGAGGCCGATTCGAACTCCATCTTTCGTTACGATCGCGTCGGACGACGGACGCGTTTTCGACGGGGCGATGGCCACCGAGTGAACGAGTGGCTGCGACCGCTGACCGGCCCAGGGTTGACGCCCGGTCCTCGGAACGGCCGTTTTCGCCGTCGCCGACCGAGGCCCCTTCTCGAGCGAGCCAGCGACATCCCCGTCGGCGGAACCTTGTTCGGTAGCGTACGCGGTTCGCGTCGGAATCGAATTGCCGCTGTGAGCAATTCTCCCACCTGTATCGGTCCGCGAACTGGAATCCAAACGGCCGATCGCTAGCCGATAGAAGTTAAAAGTTACAGTTATATCCGGGACAAAATACAATCACACAGTTGTTGACTTCTCACCCGGCGTGAAAGCCATGAGAAAGAAACATATACGGGCAACGACACTCGCTGCCCTTGTCGTTCTGTCACTCGTTGCTGCCCCCTTCGGGGTTGCAGGAATGGGTGCTGACACAGTACCGACCGCTGACCGTATCGATGCACAGAGCGACGACCCGAGTCAGGTCGTCGAGAGCGTCAACGGGAACGAGATCCCGGCCGCGAACGACGCAATCGCGTCGTTCAACAGCCAGCTTCAGGAGAAGGCCGGGCTCCTCGGCGTCGACGTCGAAAACGTCAGCCACGTCGGCGCGGTCGAAGCTGAGACCGTCTCGGAGGCTCACAACGAGGCCGACCGCCTTCGTGCCGCCGCCGACGATCGAGAGGTAGCGATCTTCGACAAGGTCGTGACGGTGATCAACGACGGTGGCGTCGCGGATGTCAACCGAAGCGAGATCCAGTCGCCGGCCGACGCGCGCGACGTTGCGGACCGTCTCGAAGAGGAAGGCGGCCTCGCCACGCAGGCGGCCCAATCGCTGCGGGACGCCGCCGATCTAATCGAGAACGACCTCGATCCCGCCCTCAACGGCGCTGCGGACAAACTCGAGTCGCTCACGGGCGACGAGTCGGCCACCGGAGCGGTCGCCGGGACCGTCACCGGTGCCGACGGCGAGCCGATCGCGAACGCGACGGTCACCGCCGGCGACCAGCAGACGACGACCGACGAGAACGGCTCTTACGAACTCGAACTCGAGCCGGGCGAGCACGCGCTGACGGTCACCGCTGACGGCTACGAGGACGCGAGCGAAAACGTGACGATCGAGGCCGATGCGACGACGACCGCCGACGTCACGCTCCAGCAGGAGGGTGACGGCGGATCGGACTCGGTCGGTGAGGTCGTCGAGAGCGTCAACGGGAACGAGATCCCGGCCGCGAACGACGCAATCGCGTCGTTCAACAGCCAGCTTCAGGAGAAGGCCGGACTCCTCGGCGTCGACGTCGAAAACGTCACTCACGTCGACGAGGCTCAGGCCGAGACCGTCTCGGAAGCCCACGACGAGGCCGACCGCCTCCGGGCCGCCGCCGACGACCGAGAGGTGGCGATCTTCGACAAGGTCGTGACGGTGATCAACGACGGTGGCGTCGCGGATGTCAACCGCAGCGAGATCCAGTCACCGGCCGACGCACGCGACGTCGCGGACCGTCTCGAAGAGGAAGGCGGCCTCGCCACGCAGGCGGCTCAATCGCTGCGGGACGCCGCCGACCTGATCGAGAACGATCTCGATCCCGCCCTCAACGGCGCTGCGGACAAACTCGAGTCGCTCGAGGGCGACGAGCCAGCAACCGGAACGGTCGCCGGGACTGTCACCGGTGCCGACGGCGAGCCGATCGCGAACGCGACGGTCACCGCCGGCGACCAGCAGACGACGACCGACGAGAACGGCTCCTACGAACTCGAACTCGAGCCGGGCGAGTACGCGCTCGCCGTCTCGGCCGAGGGCTATCAGAACGCCAGTGAAGACGTGACGGTCGAGGCTACTGCGACGACGACCGCCGACGCCACGCTCCAGCAGGAGGGTGACGGCGGATCGGACTCGGTCGGTGAGGTCGTCGAGAGCGTCAACGGGAACGAGATCCCGGCCGCGAACGACGCGCTCACGTCCTTCAACAGCCAGCTTCAGGAGAAGGCCGGACTCCTCGGCGTCGACGTCGAGAACGTCAGCCACGTCGACGCGGTCGAAGCTGAGACCGTCTCGGAAGCCCACGACGAGGCCGACCGCCTTCGTGTCGCCGCCGACGATCGAGAGGTAGCGATCTTCGACAAGGTCGTGACGGTGATCAACGACGGTGGCGTCGCGGACGTCAACCGAAGTGAGATCCAGTCGCCGGCCGACGCACGCGACGTCGCGGACCGCCTCGAAGAGGAAGGGGGTCTCGCCACGCAGGCGGCCCAATCGCTGCGGGACGCCGCCGATCTGATCGAGAACGACCTCGATCCCGCTCTCCACGGCGCTGCGGACAAACTCGAGTCGCTCGGGGGCGACGAGCCAGCAACCGGAACGGTCGCCGGGACCGTCACCGACGCCGACGGCGAGCCCGTCGCCAACGCGACCGTCACGGCCGGTGATCAGGAAACGACGACCGCCGCCGACGGCTCCTACGAACTCGAACTCGAGCCGGGCGAGTACGCGCTCGCCGTCTCGGCTGACGGTTACGAGGACGCGAGCGAAAACGTGACGGTCGAGGCCGATGCGACCGCGACCGTCGACGTCACGCTCGATGCCGAATCGACTACTGGAACGATCGGAGGCGTGGTCACTGACGCTGCCGGCGAGCCGGTCGCCAACGCGACCGTCGCCGCCGGCGACCAGCAGACGACGACCAGCGAGAGCGGGTGCTACGCGCTCGTGCTCGAGCCGGGCGAGTACGCGCTCGCCGTCTCGGCTGACGGCTACGAGAACGCGAGCGAAGACGTGACGGTCGACGCCGGTACGACGACGACCGTCAACGTCACCCTCGAACTCGAGTCGACTACCGGCACAGTCGAGGGCACGGTCACCGACGCCGACGGCGAACCAGTCGCCAACGCGACAGTCACCGCCGGCGATCAGGAGGCAACGACCGACGCCAACGGTAGCTATGTCCTCGAACTCGAGGCTGGCGACTACACGGTTACCGTCTCGGCTGACGGCTACGAGGACGCGAGCGAAGACGTGACGGTCGAGGCCGATGCGACGACGACTGCCGACGTCACGCTCCAGCAGGAGGACGACGGCTCGGACCCGATCGCCGAGATCGTGGAGAGCGTCAACGAAAACGAGATCGCCGAAACGAACGCGGCGCTCGAGGCGTTCAACGACAAGGTCGACAATCAGACGGCCGAGATCGACGACGAGTTCGACGATGTCGAAGCCGTCGCTCCGGTCGAGGCGACCGACGCGGCGGAAGCGGCCGCGGAAGCCGACCGCCTGCGTGACGACGCCGACGACCGACAGGCCGCCATCTTCGAGACCGTCGTCGGCGTGATCAACGCACGAGCCCCGGACATCGTCTCGCCGATCGTCGACCCCGCCGACGTCACCACGCCCGAGGAGGCTCGAGCGGAAGGCGAACGCATCGAAGAGGAGTACGGTGACATTTCGGACGACGCCGCACTCGCAAACGAGTCGCTGCACAACGCGGCCGACCTCGTCGAGTTCACGGTGCAGCCGAACCTGAACGCCGCCGCGGACAAACTCGAGAACGTATCCGAACCCGAGCCGACGACTGGCACCGTCGAGGGAACGATCACCGACGCCGACGGCGAGCCGATCGCGAACGCGACGGTCACCGCCGGCGACCAGCAGACGACGACCGACGAGAACGGCTCCTACGCCATCGAGCTCGAGCCTGGCGAGCACACGCTCGCCGTCTCGGCCGCGGGGTACGAAGATGCGAGCCGGACCGTCACGGTCGAGGCCGACGCGGCGACGACCGCAGACGTGGTGCTCGAACCCGAGCCGACGACCGGCACCGTCGAAGGGACCGTCACCGACACCGACGGTGAACCGATCGCCGACGCGACGGTCACCGTCGGCGACCAGCAGACGACGACCGACGAGGACGGTTCCTACGCCCTCGAACTCGAGGCCGGCGAGTACACGCTCGCCGTCTCGGCCGATGGATACGAGGACGCCAGCGAGGACGTCGCGGTCGACGCCGGCGCGACCGCGACCGTCGACGTCACGCTCCAGCAGGAGGACGACGAGATCGATGCCGACGTCGTCGTCGACGCGACGGTCGACGACGAGACCGTCGCGGTCGGTGAGACGGTTACCGTCGACGTCGACATCGAACGTGTGACCGCCGACGCCGAGACCGAATTCCTCCCCGGCGATGAGACGGAGATCGGCGCGTACACGCTCGTTCTCCGGTACGATGCCGACGCCCTCGAGTTCGAGAGCATCGACCGACCGGGCTGGCAGGTCGTCGACATCGCGAACGATGGCATCCTGATCGTCGATCGAGCGTGGGTCCCGCCGGGACAGAGCGAGATGCCGGTCGACGCGTTCAGCGCCGAGTTCGAAGTCGTCGACGGCGCCGGTGACGACGCGACGTTCGAGTTCGATTCGGCGGCCTCGAGCGTCGACGAGCGGACCTTCTTCTGGAAGACCCAACCGCTCGACGCGGCGTACGACGGCGCGACCGTCGCCATCGAGGAACCGGACGCGGACGGTCCCGAACAGCCGGACACGGGCGACTTCCCCGACGACATCTCGGACATCTGGGACGTGATCACCGGCATCGGAGCCGAAATCGGCATCGGCACCGCCGCGAGCCCGATCGTCGGTTGAGACGCCGCTCAGTCGCGATCCGATAGAGAGGACGAACGAATCGGACGAGCGGCCGAACCACTGATTTTTCGTGCCGACGACACGATCGGGTCGGCGAATAGCCGTCGATACCGGACGCGTTCGAGGGAATCGGCTCCGAGCGTCCGTTCTCGAAGCGCGGTCGCGGCGGCGGAGTCACAGCGGAGCGGGCGACGCTCAGGTCTGCCAGGCGATCGAAAGCGTCGTGTCCGATTCGATCCAGGCGTCGTCGTTCGTCGTATCGAAGATGCGAACGGCACCGTCGTCTCTCTCTCGTTCGGCGTAGCGACCGGGAGCGGACGTCGATTCTGGCATGAAGTGTGTCACGTGGACACTAGACACATACAATATAGGTCTTGCGTCTCGTCCAGCGGCGACGGTCGGTCGCGGTCTCGAGACGGGGTCACGAGGTGCGCCGTCGTCGGAAGAAAACGAACGGAGGTCGGGACGCGGTTCGAACGATCGAAGCGCGGCCGGTGGTCGGCGTCTATTCGGGCGGTTTCTCGCGCGCCGGTCCCTGCTGGTGAAGCTCGATACCGACGTCGTCGGGCTCGAGGACGTCGGGAAGCTCTTCGTCTCGGTCGCCGGTAACGTCGGCGAGCACCTCCTTGATGTAGGCGTTGAACAGCTCGGGGTGTTCGCTCATCGGGAAGTGGCCGATCTCGGCGAACTCGATCGCGGTCGCGCCTTCGCCGACGCCCTCGGCCGTCTGGCGGCCGTCCTCCGGCGTGGTCAGGTAATCGTACTCGCCGTTGGCGATGTAGAGCGGACACTCGTCGGCGTTGACCTGCTCGAGTTTGTCGCGGTAGTCGTGATCGACGGAGTAGTAGTAGAGGTCGCCTTTGAACACGCCCGTCGCGCCCTGTTCGTAGAGATACATCGTTTCGCGGCGGGTCCGTTCCGGGCTCTGGGGTGCCATGAGCCCCCAGCAGGCGTAGGCGTTGACCTCGGTGGTGTTGACCTCGGGGTGATCGAGCCAGTCGATGTAGAATCCGGGGCTGTGGGCACCACACTCGAGGCCGATCAGGGCCCGGAATCGCTCGGGATACCAGTCGGCCAGTTCGAGCGTGATGTTCCCGCCCATGCTCGAACCCATGTAGATCGGGTCCTCGAGTTCGAGGGCGTCGGCGAGGTTGACGAGGGTCTCGGTGAACTGCTCGGCCGTCATCGTGTAGTCCTCGGTCCACCACTCCCGCGAGGTCGGTGGGACCGATTTCCCGTGATAGGGCAGATCGTGGGCGATGACGCGGAACTCGTCCGTGATCTCCTCGTCCGTCAGCAGGTGTCGCCACTCCTGACAGTTGTTCCCCGCGGTGTGCTGGCACAGCAGCGGGATGCCGTCCTCGGGGCCATTCTCCTCGAAATAGATCCGGTGGTCGACGCCCTCGACTTCGACGTGGACGTACGATCCGCTGATCGGTTCGACGTCGCCCGGCCGGTAGGTCGCCGCCATCTCAGCTCCCTCCGTCGTTGTGTGCGACCCGCATCAGATCGAGCGTCCGCTGGAACGCGCGCAGATGCTGGAAGAGTTTCTTGTTGTCGCCGGTCAACTCGAGGTGGCCGTCTTCGTTGCGGACCGCGGTTCGATAGTGCGAGGCGATGATCTCGTGGTTGAACGCGGGTGGCGTCTCCCGAACGAACTGCTCCCAGGCCTCGCGGTCGCCCTCTACGCCGAACGACCACTGGTGATTCATCGTCGGGTTCGGCACGAGGCTCTCGATCTCGCCGCCGTCCATCTCGATGAGGACCCGCTCGTCGCCCATCTGGACGTAGAAGTTCTCGGAAAATTTGTCGTGCCCTCTGACGTCCATTTCCGGATCGCCGTTTACCGTCTCCTTGTACGACTCCCACCACTCGTGGGTGCCGAGTTCTGGTTCTGTCATGGAAACCACACCGCACGTTTTCCGAACGGCTCGAAGTAGCTGACACAATGGCACCCGACATGTCGCGGGCGAAAATAACGGAGCCGTCCCCGCGCGGAACGCCTCGGTGCCGATTTCGGAGGGCCGAACCGGCCGAGACCGCTCCCGAGGGTGGTCGCGACTGTCCGCGGCCGCCGATCGCCGGCCAGGTGGCCAATTCCTGTGGCCGGTGCCGGTCGAGTCGCCGTTCGGAAGTGACACCGAACCGACCATCAGTCTCTTGCCCGTCCGGCGGGACGTGGGAGACGATGACAGTCGACACAGTCGGTCGGTTCGAACGCGCACTCGAGGGACTCGAGGTGGGACTCGAGCGCGTCGCGGCCGCCGACGCGAGCGAACGGATCGAGCGGATCGTCGAACTGCCGGCCGTCGGCGCGCCGCTCCCGTTCGACGGCGTATCGCTTCCCGACGCGGTGACGACGGCGCCGACGACCGCCGATCTCCAGGCCGCCCGGACGGGCGTCACGCCGGTCGGCTTCGCGATCGCGGAGTACGGAACGGTCGCCATCGAATCGACGGCGGACGGCGCGGAGCCGATCGCCCTCTATCCGGAACGCCACGTCGCGGTCGTCGCCGAAAGCGACGTCGTGCCGAATCTCAGCGCCGGGTTCGACCGTCTCGCGGACGGCTTCGACGCCGGTCGAGACAGCGTCGTCTTCGCGACCGGCCGGAGCGCGACGGCGGACATGGGCGACCTCGTCCACGGCGTTCACGGGCCGGGAGACGTCCACGTGATCCTCCTGGAGGACCGATAAGATGGCACAGCGCACGCGATCCGAGCGGGCGGATCGGATTCGACACCTCCTCGAGACCGAGGGGCCGGCGATCCACGCCCACGCGAGCGCCTCGAACGCTCGTCGGTATCAGACCTACGACGATACCGACGACATCGAGAAGTTGCGGACCGACGCGCGAGCGATCAAGGAAGACGCCATCGACCGCCTCCCCGACCTGATCGAGACGGTCCGGGATGCCGTCGAGGGAAACGGCGGCACCGTCTACGTCGCGGACGACGCGGCGGACGCGAACGCGTACGTGGCCGACGTGGTCGAGCGCCGGACCGACGCGAACGGAATCGCCGGAGGCGGTGAGACGCCGTCGGTCGTCAAATCGAAATCGATGACGACCGAGGAGATCGACCTCAACGAGGCGCTCGAGGCCGCGGGGATCGACGTCACCGAGACCGACCTCGGGGAGTGGGTCCTGCAGGTCGCGGACGACACCCCCTCGCACATCGTCGGGCCGGCGATGCACATCTCTCGACCGGAGATCGCCGAACTGTTCAACGAGCGGTTCGACCCCGACGAACCGTTCGAGACCGCGGCGGAACTGACCCGGTTCGCCCGGGATCATCTCGGCGAGATCATCACGGACGCGGACGTGGGGATCACCGGCGCGAACTTCGTCGTCGCCGACAGCGGGACGATCGCCCTCGTCACGAACGAGGGGAACGCCCGCAAGTGTGCGGTTACGCCCGACACCCACGTGGCGGTCGCGGGTGTGGAGAAGCTGCTCCCGACGCTGTCGGACCTCGAGCCGTTCGTCGACATCATCGCCAAGAGCGCGACGGGGCAGCCGATCTCCCAGTACGTGACGATGCTCTCGCCGCCGACGGAGTCGCCGACGCTGGATTTCGATCGGCCGGACGAGCCGATCACGGCCGACGACGGGGCGGTGGACGACGCGGCCGATGCCGACCGCGAGTTCCACCTCGTCTTGCTCGACAACGGCCGCATGGACATGCGCGAGGACGATCAGCTCCGGGAGACGCTGTACTGCATCCGGTGTGGGGCCTGCTCGAACTCCTGTGCGAACTTCCAGGCCGTCGGCGGCCACGCTTTCGGCGGCGAGACCTACTCGGGCGGGATCGCCACCGGCTGGGAGGCGGGCGTCCACGGACAGGAGTCCGCGGCCGAGTTCAACGACCTCTGTACCGGCTGCACGCGCTGTGTCGACGCCTGTCCCGTGAAGATCGACATCCCCTGGATCAATACCGTGGTCAGAGACCGGATCAACCACACTGGTGACCCCGAGGCTTACGACTTCCTCGTCGACGGCCTCACGCCCGATACCGAGGGACGCGGAGTGGACCCCGGCAAGCGCTTCTTCGGGAACATCGGCGCGGTCGCGAAAGCCGCCAGCGCGACCGCCCCCGTCTCGAACTGGCTCGCCGACGCCGGTCCCGTCCGCGCGGCGCTCGAGCACGCCCTCGGAATCGATCGCCGGCGCGATCTCCCGACCTTCCAGCGGGAATCGCTCGTCGACTGGTTCGAGAAGCGAGGCGGCGAAGCCGCCTCGAAAAAGCGAGCGGCGGAACCGCGAGTACCGCAAGGCGGTGCGGACGCCTCGACCGGTCGGGTAACAGCTCGAGGCGGGACCGACGCCGACCGCGAGGCCGTTCTCTACCCCGACGTCTACACGAACTACGTCGACACGGAGCGGGGAAAGGCCGCGGTCCGGACGCTCGAGGCGCTTGGCGTCCCAGTTTCGGTCCCCGACCTGCCCGAGAGCGGGCGCGCGGCGCTCTCCCAGGGGATGGTCGCGACGGCCGACCGGCAGGCCAGCCGGCTCTACGCCGCGCTGGCGGAGGACCTCGACGCCGGCCGGGACGTGGTCGTCGTCGAACCGTCCGATCTGGCGGCCATCCACCGCGAGTACGAGCGACTGTTGCCCGAGAGCTCGTATGAGCGCCTCCGGGACGGCAGCTACGAGATCTGCGAGTACGTCTACGGGCTCCTCGAGAACGGTGCCGATCCCGACGTCCTGTCGACCGGTGACGGCGCCGAGCCGGTCGCCTACCACTCGCACTGCCAGCAGCGGACGCTCGACCTCGAAGCGCCCACGGTGGCCGTCCTCGAGCGCTGCGGCTACGCACCCGAGACGTCGACTGCAGAGTGCTGTGGGATGGCCGGCTCGTTCGGCTACAAGCGGGAGTACTACGACCTCAGCGTGGCGGTCGGCGAGCGACTGGCGGGGCAGGTCGAGGGCGCGGAAACGGTCGTAGCGTCGGGAACCTCGTGTGGTGAGCAACTCGAGGTGCTGCTCGAGCGGGACGTGCCGCATCCGATCGAGTTGCTCGCCCCCGGCACCCGACCGTAACGATATGCCAGCGCCCACACTGCGCGATCACGTCCGACCGACCGACAGCGACTACCCGAGTGGCATCTACCGCGTCGTCGGAACGAGCGACGAGACCGTGACGTTGCTCCGGGTGGGGAACGCCGACGGCCGGCGAGTCACCACCGGCGAGATCGTCCGGGTCGGCCGCGACGAGCTCGAGGGGTTCGAGCCGGCCGAGAATCCGGACGGAACCCGTCCGCTCGCGGCGGTCGTCGCCTCGAAGCTGGAGATGGCCTACTGGGCAGTCAGGGTCTTCGGTCGGCAGCTGGCCGCGCAGCCGCTCCCGTCAGCTGTCGCAGTAGCGGTCCTCGCGACGGGCTACTTCGGGGACCGTCTCGTCTCGCTTCCGGACGTCGTCCCGGGCGTGTTGATTCTCGTCGGGAGCCTCGGCCTCGCATACGTCGGGAGCGGTCGCCTGCAGCAGTAGCGTCTCGCCCGATGGCGGGAGACGACGGGACGGCCGGTCACCGAACACGACTCCGACGAGCGATGTCCGTCGCGACTCGAGCCCGGGGCTCGTCGATCGAACGCAGCTCCGAACCGAGAACCGAATCGGCCGGCCGCCGGACTTGGACGGCTACTCCGCGAACAGGTCGTCGACTGCGTGCCGCGCCGCGAGCGCAGCGTCGTCGGCGACCCGTTCGGGGTCGGCCTCCTCCTCCTCGTCCGCGGGCGCGTTGAGGTAGACGTCGACCTCGAGGACGCCGTCTTCGAAGACGACCGTCACGTCGTAATCGCGCACGTCGGACTGTTTGTACTGTGAAAAGATGACGCCTTCCGCGGCGTCCGAGGCCGTCTGGACGACGGTCTCGTCAGACGGCTCGTCGGTCGGCATTTATGCGCCGCCAGCACCCGGGCCGCCGGGGCCGGCCGGACCGCCCATGCCGCCGCCGAGCAGGTCCTCGAGTTCCTCCTGGAGACTCTCGAACTGGTCCTGGACGCGCCCTTCCTGCTTCTCGAGGGTCTCGAGGCGGATCTCGAGCGTATCGACTTTGTCCTCGAGGTCCTCTTCGGCCTGATCGTACTCGGTCTCGACGAGGAGTTCGCCGACGCTGCGGTACATGGTCGTCTCCTCGTCGATGTTCTCGAGTTCGTCGAGGGCGTTCTGGGCCTCGGTGAGGCTCGATTCGGCTTCCTGCTTCTGGACGGCGACTTCCTGTGCCGTCTCCTGCAGGTCCTGTAACTGCTCGATTTTCTCCTGTGCCTCGGGCGGCAGATTTCCTTGCATATCTCGACCGTCGCCCTCCGGACTGATAAAGCCAAGCTTTGTCTTCTCTCGGATCGCGATCCCGATCGGTCCGGGGAGCGGCGTTGGAGGTGGAGGGCCGCGGGGTCCGAGGGACCCGAACGGCTCCGCGACCGTGGCTATCGGAGCGTGTTCGATGGGTCGTCTCGTGTCGGTCGTTCCCGTCCTCCCGTGGTCGACGGCGACCGGGCGAGCGAATCGCTGGAGCGGCGGAAAACGGCGGAAAGAGTTCGGTTCGCCGGCGCAATGCCGGCTATCGATCGCGGGGCGGGCGACAGCGTCCGAACCGGACGAGAGACTAGCCTTCGATCTCGGCGACGTCTTCGATCTTCATCCCGTCGAGCTTGTCGACGATGTCGTCGATCTTGCCGTCGAGTTCGTCGACGAACTCGGCGGTGCGCTCGGTCTTGATCGCACCCTGGCTCGAGGGCTCGATCAGGTTCTCCTCCTCGAGGACCCGAAGCGAGTAGCGAACCTTGTGGTGGGGGTAGCCCGTTTCGTTCGACATTTTGACGATCCCGATCGGCTCGTTCTCGATGACCATCTTCAGGACCTGGAGATGACGTTCCAGCATATCGACTTCCTTCTCAAGTCTATCTATCATGGCATTTGTTAACTTGTCTTTGGACCTTTTAAAAGTTACTCTCGGCGACTGACGGGTCCACTCTCAACTGAGTGTACGTTCCTGTCAGTAGTTAACGTTTCCGATCGCCCAACCCGAGCGATCGGCGGGAGTTCGGATTCAGTCGGTGCCGCCGCGCGTCGCGACCCGCGACCTCGATCTCGGAGGCGGGCTTTGGCGATCGGGGGTCGAGGGGGGCGTCTCTCCCGATCGTTTGGGCTACTCGCATTTATACTGGTAGATATACCGCCGGGAAGCGGTCGGCCCACGTCCCGTCTTGACCTCGAGTTCCGTTTTCTTGCTATTCGTGCGAGCACGCGCGAGTACCCGTATACCGAAATCTGTTTATCGGCCCGGCAAGAATCCGCCGCTGTTATGACCGTCACTATCGTCGGGTCGCAACTCGGCGACGAAGGGAAGGGTGGCGTCGTCGATCTGTACGGCGACGCCGCCGACGTCGTCGCCCGCTATCAGGGCGGCGACAACGCCGGACACACCGTCGTTCACGACGGGACGAAGTACGAACTGTCGCTCGTCCCGTCGGGAGCGGTCCGGGGCAAGATCGGCGTCCTCGGCAACGGTTGCGTCGTCAATCCTCGAACGCTGTTCGACGAGATCACCACGCTCCGGGAGAAGGGGCTCGACCCGGACGTCCGCGTCGCAGAGCGCGCCCACGTCATCATGCCGTTCCACCGCGTTCTCGACGGAATCGAAGAGGAAGTCAAAAGCGAGTCCGATCAGGAGGTCGGGACGACCGGCCGCGGTATCGGACCGACCTACGAGGACAAGGCCGGTCGCCGCGGCGTCCGGATCGGAGATCTGCTGGACCCGGACATCCTGCGGGAGCGACTCGAGTACGTCGTCCCCGAGAAGCGCGCGCTGGTCGAAGACGTCTACGGCGTCGACGTGGACGACCTCGACGACCCCGACGCCTTCGACGTCGAGGCGCTGTTCGAGGAGTTCAGCGAGTTCGGCCGTCGCCTCGACGAGGAGGGGATGACCGTCAACGCCAGCGCGTTTCTCACCGACGCGATGGCCGACGGACAGAACGTGGTCCTGGAGGGCGCACAGGGAACGATCATCGACATCGACCACGGCAACTACCCGTACGTCACGTCCTCGAACCCGACCGCCGGCGGTGCGGCGGCGGGGACGGGCCTCAGTCCCGGCGTCATCGGCGACGGCGAGATCATCGGCATCGTCAAAGCCTACCTTACGCGAGTCGGGAGCGGACCGCTCCCGACGGAACTGGGCGGCGTCGTCGGTGATACGCCTGGATACGACGAGGAGACGGACGGCCGAAACGAGGAGCTCGCGACGTACATCCGCGAGGAAGGCGGCGAGTACGGGACCGTCACCGGCCGTCCCCGCCGCGTCGGCTGGCTCGACATGCCGATGCTCCGCCACTCCGCGCGCGTGAACGGCTTTACGGGCCTCGCGGTCAATCACGTCGACGTGCTGGCGGGTCTCGACGAGGTCAAGGTCGGCCACAGCTACGAACTGGACGGCGAGGAAACGCTTACCATGCCGTCGACGACCGAAGCGTGGGGGCGCTGCGAGGCCACCTTCAAATCGTTCGACGGCTGGTCCGACGTCGACTGGGCCGCGGTCGCGGACGAGGGGTACGAGGCGATCCCCGAGAACGCCCGGACCTACCTCGAGTACATCGCGGACGAACTCGACGCGCCGGTCTACGCCGTCGGGGTCGGCCCCGGCCGCGAGGAGACCGTCGTCGTGGAGAACCCCTACGAGTAACCGCTCGGCGAGCGTCCATCGATCGCCGGTTCGCGTGACGACACGCCGCTCGCGACCGAGCGGTGTTCCCGAAACCTTTTGCTGGAGGCGGTAAGCCTACGTAGTATGAAGGAGTCGTTACTGGACATTCTCTGCTGTCCGCTCGACAAACACGACCTGGAACTCGAGGACGCCGAGTACGACGACGAGGAGGTCGTCGGCGGCGACCTCGTCTGTACCGAATGCGGCGAGACCTATCCGATCGAGGACGGCATTCCGAACCTGCTGCCGCCGGACATGCGCGAGGAGACCCCGGCCTGAGCGGCCCACCTGATTATGTCCGGGACCGAGGTCACCGTCCACGTCAACCGCAGGGCCGCCGACGCGCTCGAGGTGGCGACCGACGCCCTCGAGACCAGCGAGTCGTTCGCGCTCCACCTGACGGGCCACGAGACGCCTGCACACGTCCACTGTCGGCTCGACGGTGACCTCGAGCGGATCGCATCGGTCGACGGCTCGAACCACTACGTCGAACCGGACGCCGTCACCGCCGTGCCGGTCACCGTCGACACCGACGCCGTCGACGCCCCAGTCGACGGCCGGCTCGAAGTGCTGACCGGGTACGGCTCCGAATCGGTCTCGATCGCCGTCACCGTCGTCCCCGGGCCGCCGGGCGTCGACGTCGACGAACGGCTCGCCGAACCCCGCCGACCGGACCCCGACCCGACGCCGCTCGAGCGGATTCTCGACCGAGTCTCCGCCGTCAGCGGGCTCGATGCGGGAGCGCTCGCGGTTCTCGCGCTCGGGGTCGTCGCGGTCGGTATCGCGGCGGTGACGACGGCGACGATCGGCGGCCCGGTCGCGACGGCGGGGATCGCGGTCGTCGTCGCCGGTCTCCTCGTCGCCCTGTTCTTGCTGGTTCGGTAGCGGACCGACCCGGCCCGCTCACGCGACGTCGATCGTCGCTCGGTAGGCCGTCCGTCCGTACCGACACGGCGTTCCGAACGACGTCTCGTGATCGACCTGCGGATCGCGGTCGACGTGGCGGGCGATCAGCTGGATCACCGTCCGAAACTCCATCGTGATCCCCGCGCGTCCCGGGAGCGTGTCCCAGTTGACGTGTTCCTCGCTGTAGGTGCCGGATCGGACCGCTTCGTCGAGAATGGCCGCCTGCCCGCCGGCCAGCCCCGCCGCGTCGAAATCGAGGGGCCGGTCCGGTCTCTCGTCGACGTCGGATAGGGTGAGGGTATAGGTATAGCCGGTTTCGTCGTCCGCCGCGCTCGAGCACCCGGCGACCGCCGGGACGGGGGCGACCCCTGTGGCAGTAGCGAGTAGTTCGCGACGGTTCACGACCGGAGTGTGCGACTCCCCGAACACGAAGGTTGTGGCCGTGAGACGGCTGGTCGTGGGCGGCTAGACGACTACTCGTCGACCCGCGTCGCCTCGAGTCCTCCCTCGTCGTCGAACCGCTTGGCCCGGAGATAGCGGGCTCGGTAGCGGTTCGCACCGTCGTAGACGTCGGCCTCGCGGATCTCGTCGGTGCGACCATCCGCGACCGCGTCGATCAGCTCCTCGAGCTGGTTCAGCTCGCTGGTCGTCAACTCGAGTTCGTAGGTGTGTTCGTCCTCGGACTCGAGGGTGGCCCACTTGCGAGCGGCGGCGATCACGAGCGAGCACGGTTCCCGACAGGGGAACGGACCGTCGCCGCCGTCGCCGTCGAGGTCGTCGCCCGCCTCGTACTGCCACTCCCGCCGGCGCAGACACTGGGAGTCGACGCAGCAGGCCTCGGTCAGCCACTCGACGGCCTCCCGGGGGAGTTCGTCGACGACGTCGTAGATGCCGGTCTGTCGCTCGGCGGTCTCGAGCCAGTGGTCGACGTCGAGGGTCCCGCGCAGTTCCCGGTGCCAGTTGGCGACCGTCGCTGGATAGAAGAACTCGACCGTCTCGACGAGGTCGTCGCCCGAGAGGCCGGTAAACGCCCAGCCCGCGGACAGCGTCGGTGCGGTCTTCAGCGGCCGGTAGCGACCGTCCTCGTCCTCGGTCGCGAGTTCCCGCGCGTCCCGCGGGTCGTCGTAGACCTCGAGGTCGGCGATGTCGCTGTCGGCGTCGTCGACGTGCCACAGGTCGTAAACGCGTTCGCCGTCGGGATCGTCGACGTCGACGAAGCGAGCCGTAATCGCGAGCTGTCCCCACTCGCGATCGATCCCGTCGCGGAGCGCGTCGTAACGTTCGGGGACCGCGAGTGCGGTCGCGTCAGCGCCGACGGGATCACCGCCGTCATCGTCGTCGTTCCAGGGGGCGGACGCGTCACCCGCCTCGGCGTCCGCGAGCGGGGCCCGCTCGCACCACCGGAGGAACGCGCGTCGGGCGGTCCCCTCGCCGCCGACGGTCTCCTGCCAGTAGCGCCAGTTCGTGACGTACTCCTCGGCCGACTCGAGCGCCTGCCCGAGGGTGGATTCGTCGAGATCGGTCCACTCGTTTGCCGGCGTCTCGAGGACGTACTCGCCGTCCGTTTCGTCGATTCGCAAGCCGTCGAACGCGATGCCCGACGCTGCGCGTTCGAGCAGCGCGTCGAGGGTTGCCGTCGCCACCGGCACGCGTCAGTCCCCCGCGCCCGCTCCGGCGTTCGTCTCGGCCTCGGTCTCGGCGACCGAGGCGGCGAGTTCGCGAACCGCCTCGCGGGCGTCGCCGATGTCGGCTCCGGCGTCGGCCGCCCGCTCGAGGACGACGTCGGCCATCAGGTCCTCGGTACCGACGGCACCGGTGTACCAGATCCGGTGACCGTCGACGTCGGCCGGCACGTCCCAGTCGAGCCGGTAGTCCTCGGTCAGCCCCATGTCCTCGGGGATGTCCTCCTGCGTGTGGTAGCCGTCGGCGATAAAGAGCGGGACGACGACGATATCGTCGCTCTCGAAGTAGTCCGTCACGTCGTCCACCTCCGGCGCTTCGTCCATGAACAGCGCCTTCACCTCGTCGAACCGGTCGCGCTCGGCGATGCGGTCGCTGTGGTACTCGATGGCCTTCGCGGAGTTCTCGTTGCGCTCGGTTCCGTGGCCGACGACGGAGAGCCCGACTCCGTCGCCGACGTTCGGATCGTCCGTCGCGGTCTCCGCCCGCTGGACGATCACGTCCGTCATCGCGTCGTGTGTCCCGACCGGCCCGCAGTAGTGGATCGTCTTCCCCACGTCGCTCGCCTCGAGCGTAGCCTGCGACGCGCTGGTCCCGTCCGACTCCCACTGCTCGGGATCCCAGTCTTCGAGGCGCAGTTCTCGCGGGATGACCTGTTCGGTGAAGTAGCCCTCGCTGATGAACAGGGGAACGACGAACACCTCGTCGGACTCGAGGGTGCGGATCACCTCGCGGAAGTGCGGTTCTTCCTTCCAGAACGCCTCGCGGACTTCGTCGAACGCGCCCGTTTCGCGGATCGCGTCCGCGTGGGCGTAGGTCGGATCCGAGGCGTCCGGATTCAGGTGCGATCCGTGTGCCGCGATGACCAGCGCTTGCATGGGCGGCGCTTAGGATGGAGACGGTATAGGGACTTCGCTGCCGGTCCGCGTCGCCGGGTCTGGAGACCGAGGACGCGCCGCTCGCGCCGGTGGCGTCACGACGGAACGGAAACCGAGGTCCGCGCTTCACAGCGCGCCGACTGCGCTCGCAACTCGGCGACCGCGGTGTACTCGCCCGGCACGGGATCGGACCACTCCGCTTCGTAGGTCGCTTCCTCGCCGGGAGCGATCGTTTCGGAACTCAGCACCTGTGCGAACATGCGCCCCTCGGTGAACCGCCAGACCTCCGCCCCCTCGTCGTCCTCGAGGACGAATTCGGCCTTGCACGCGTCCGAAAACTGGAGGTCGACCGCCTCGTCGCCCGTGTTCGTCACGGTGAACACGAGCATTACGGCGTCTCTGGTCCCGTCGGCTGCCGTCTCGAGCGATCCGTCGAGCGTCATGGCTCGAGTGTTGTCCCCGCCGCTGATAGATCTTTGCCATATCGGTGCGGAAACGAACCCGAGACGCGAGCCTACCGGGAGAGGACGACGTTGTCGAGGTAGCTCGTGTCGTCGCCCGCCCGGTACTCGCCACGGATTCGGAGGGTGTCCAGCTCGGCGAGGACGGCGCGGAACGTCGCTTCGGTCGCGATCGGGTCTCGACTCGTCAGATCGATCCAGGTGGCGTCGGCCGACAGCGGCACCTCGAAGGCCGTCCACGATTCGCCCGGCGTGCTCTCGGGGCCGCGAAACTCGTAGACGAGTTTCGTGTCACCGCTCGCGAGCAGGACGTCTCCTCCCTCGACGGGGTCGGCGTCGAACTGCCGGTCGCTCCGCGCCTGTCGAAGATCGAAGGAGAGGGTGCCGCCGTAGAACGCTTCGCGGTCGCCGAGGAACTTGAACGGGGCCTGGTAGTACCAGGCGACACCACCCTGATTCTCCTCGTCGCTGACGTGGCCGCCGGGATTGCCGCCAGTCGCACGGTAGACGGGACGGTTGCTTCCGCCGTTTTGCGAGATGAGCCAGCCGTCGCCGTCCTCGTCGAACGTGCTCTCGATGCGACTCGGCGGTTCCGGGCCGTCCCCCGCGTTGATCTCGTCGGCGTGGAACGTCTTGGTGAACTGCTCGGTACCCCGCTCGTCGTAGATACCGACCGTCAGCGTTTCGCCCGATTCGTCGACGTCGACGGTGCCGAAGTTGGTGTACTCGCCCTTCGCGAAGAACTCGGTCGGATTGAGGGCCGGATAGAGGTCGTCGGGTTCGCCCGCCGGCGCGCCGAGCGGCCCGGCGATGGCTTCGACGAACTCGAACGTACCGTCGTCGTCGGGATCGTACCCTCCTACGACCGACTTGTGGACGTCGCCGGCGACGACGACGAGGTTCGAGACCGACTCCGTCCGGACGTATTCGACGAGCTCGAGCAGTTCCCCCTCGTAGCCGGTTCGATCCGCAGGGGTCGCCCACGAGTCGGACGGATACCCCAGCGGGGCCGGCGAGGCGAGCAGCTTCCACGTCGCGTCGGAGTCGGCGAGCGCGCCCTTCAGCCACTCGAGTTGCTCGCGACCCAGCAGCGTCTTCGTGCCGAGTTCGACGTTCGGATCGCGATACTGGCGGGTGTCGATGACGAACAGTTCGACGTGTTTCCCCCAGCGGAACGAATCGTAGAATCGGTTCGACTCGCCGGGTTCGGCCTCGTCGTCCCGGTCGAGCGGCCAGTACTCGCGGAAGGCCCGCCGCCCCTCGGGCATCAACGGCTCGATCGGCCCGGCGAAGTTGTTGATGACCTCGTGGTCGTCCCAGACGGTGTACACCGACGTCGTCTCGAGCAGTTCCTGTAGATTCGTCCGTTCCGCGATCTCTTCGGGGGGATCGCGCATCTCCTTGTACTTGTCCCGGTAGATCTCGAGGGCCTCGTCGAGAGGGGTGTTCGCGGTGATCTTCCCGGCCGGCGTCTGCGCGTCGGCGTAGATCGTGTCCCCGTGATAGAGGAAGAAGTCCGGTTCTCGCTGTGCGATCGTCTGTAGTCCGGGGAACGGCGGCTCGACGGGGTCGTCCCCGTACCCCCACGTGTCGCCGCTCCAGGCGAACGTGACGCGCTCCTCCTCGTCGGGGGCCGGCGCTGTGACGAACGTCCCGCTTTCGACGGCATCGGGAAGCAACGCTTCGATCGACTCGTCGCCGCTGTGGTCGCCGCGTTCCGCTTCGCCGCGGGGGCCGCGTCCGTCGTCTCGGTCGTCCAGGGGCCGGTACGTCTCCGCCGCCCGCGTGGCCCAGACGTGATAGCGATACCGGGTCCCGGACTCGAGTTCCTCGAGTCTGACGTGGCCGGTGTGATCGGTCTCGACGTCGACCGCCGTCCGATCGTAGCCGACGCCGTCGAACCCCTGGTCGTGGCTGTACGCGACGTGAACGGTCGCGTCGCGGTCCGCGCGTGCCCAGACGGTCGCGGTGGTCGCGGTAACGTCGCCCACCGCGACGCCGTGCGTGAGCGGGACGAGACCGCCGCCGTCCCCGCCATCGTTCGAGCCGTCGATACCGTCCCGTCCGGGGTCCGCGCTCGCGGTTCCGACGAGGCCGGACGACGCCGCGACCAGCCCGATCGCCTGGAGGAACGTCCGCCGATCGTTCGTCGTCGACTCGTCTCGTCCGCCGGTGTGTCGTTCCGTCATACCTGCGGTTCATTCCTCACGGCACCGATACAATATCTTATATAATTTATATAAATTCGAGTAATTTAGGAACAGAACGGATCTGTCACCGTCCCACCGGTATGTATCCGTTCGTAGTAACCGTTACCCGGTCCCTGTCGACGAGTGTCGACGATAGTCGAGAGCGCTACGTCTATTTGTCCCGGACACGAACTTGCGGGCGTGCAACTGGTCGGTTACGAACCGAGCGGTCGCGGGGCGGCGCTGCTGATGAGCGACGGCAGCGGTGGCGTCGACCGCCACCCGCTCGAGTCCGGTGACGACCTCGCGTACTCGCTCGGGGAGCGCCACTGCGCCGGCACCATCGACGACGGCGAGCACGTCTCCTGCGAGCGATCGACAGCGCCCTACTGCGACTACCACACGAATACGTGGGTGTGTGCCCGCTGTACGGGGACCTGCCTGAAAGACGAGATGGACTGTTACGAGGCGCACGCCGTCTACATCGCGGCGTTCGCCCCCGACACGTTCAAGGTCGGGGTCACGAAGCACCGCCGGCTCGAGACCCGTCTGTGCGAGCAGGGCGCCGACCGCGCGGCCCACGTCCACACCGTCTCGAACGGCCGAATCGCGCGGGAACTCGAGGCCGAGATCGCGACGCGACTGGTCGATCGCGTTCGAACCGGCCAGAAAGTCGCTGCGCTGGCGGCCGACGTCGACGCGGACGGCTGGGAGTCCGTCCTCGCGGCGTTCGACGTCATCGACCAGTTCGCCCTCGATTACGGACTCGACCTCGAGGCTCGGCCGGTCCGCGAGACGATCGCCTCGGGGACGGTCGTCGGCGTCAAGGGGCGACTCCTCGTCCTCGCCAACGGCGGGACGACCTACGCCGTCGACATGCGCGATCTCGTCGGCCACGACCTCGAGGCGGGCCCGACGGACAGGGACCTCCAGTCGTCGCTGGGATCGTTCGGGTCGCCGTAGCCGGCCCCGCCGTCCGCGATCGCCGGTCCCGTCGCGGATTGCTCACGCGGGGGCTACGGGCCGATCCCTTCGACGGGAACCTCGGTCTCGCAGTTCGGGCACGACGCGTGTTCGTCCGACCCGGTGTAGGTCCACGCCGTGCCGCACTCGTGGCAGGTCAGCTCGGCCGGCTCCGGCGACTCCGCTACGTCCGTCTTCAGCCCCCGCAGCCGCGAGACGACGGCTGCGAGATCGTCGATTTCGGTATCGTCGATCGGAATGCCGGGCCGGCGCTCGGCCGCGTCGGCCGGGTCGGTGGCCCTCGAGACGAGTCGATACGCCGCCGGCTCGTCGTCGCTCGCGTCGACGATCGCGAACGGTCCCTCGCTGACGATCGGCTCTCGGTCGGTCGGATCGTCGGCCATACGGACGATACCGGCTCGTTCCGGGTCCGTCTTCTGCAAGCAGGGGCCGACGAACGGGTATCCGAAACATGGCAACCCTTTTCCCCGACGCTACAGAATCCGATGGTATGACGGACGAAAACGACTCCCCCGACGAAGACGCAGGCGACGACAGCGAGGAGAAATCGTTCCGCGAACGAGTCGAGGAGATCCGCGAGAAGCGAGCCGAAGAGGGCGACGGCGAGGGAGAACCCCCGGAGAGTCCGTTCGGCGGCGGCGGTGGCGGCCCCGGCGGCCCCGGCGGCATGGGCGGCGGCAACCCGTTCGCACAGATGATGGGCGGCATGATGGGCGGCGGTCCGGGCGCTGGCCCCGGCGGTCCCGGTGCCGGCGGGCAGGACGAGAGCAACGAGGAACTCGTCCGCGAGGTCCGACAGCTTCGCGACGAAATGCGCGACCAGACCCGCGCGCTGAAGCGCATCGCCGACGCGCTCGAGGACCAGTAACGGCCGTTCGGCCGTTCGACTCGTTTTTGCTGCTTTCGTCTCGCGTGCAGCGACGTGGATACCGCGGCGGCGGTCGTGACGCGCGCGGCTGTCGCCGCGCTCAATTCTCGTGTCTGACGCGGAGTCGATCTCGATCGTCGTACCGAAAGCCGGCGTCTTCGAACGCGGAGCGGGCCGCCCTGACGTCGACATCCCCGTCAGCGCCCAGAAACGGCGTTTTGGGGTCGTGGTCGTCCCACTCGAGACTCTCGGGCACCCACTCCTCGGTAACGGGGGTCGCGACGGGGCGAGCGTGGCCGTAGAAGATCTCGTCTGTCAGCCACTGTTTGTCGATCAACTGCGCGATCAGTCGCCGGAACCGGTAGTTGTTAAACGGCGCTTTGCGCGCGTTGAACCCGAGCACGTAGAAGGTCCACGACGTCGACTCGCGCAACTGACCGCTGCCGGACTCGTCGATATCGCCGAGGACGTTCGTATCGAGGGGCAGACTCGTCACGTCCGCGCTGCCGTCCGCGACGACCCGCGCTGCACCGGCGCTGCCCGGATGGATCGCGAACGTACACTCGTCGATCGTCGGTTCGGGGAGTTCGTCGGTCGTTCGCCGCGTGAAATGCATCTCGTGGCGTTCGAGTTCGAGTCGGTCGCCTTCGGTCGCGTCTGCGAACTGGAAGGGCCCGCTCCCGACGGGCGGCATGTTATCCGCGACGATCGCCTGCGTGGTCCCCTGGGCGATCGTGGGACCGCCCGGCCCTATGACGTCGTTCGTCCGCTCGCGCCAGACGTGGGCCGGAAGGATGGGCACGAGGAACGCACGCTCACCGACCGTCTGGTTCGTATCGACGGTTATCTCGAGCCGATCGTCCCGGCGAATGTCGACCGCCTCGACGGCGTCGATCTGCCCTCGATAGCGGGGCGCGGGCGACGGCGCTTCGTGGTTCCCGAGCGAGACGTCCTGCAAGAACCGATACGTGAACGCGACGTCTTCGGCGGTCACGGGGACCCCGTCGTGGAACTCGCAGTCCGGTCGGAGGCGAACGTCGGCCGTGTCCCCGTCCCACTCCCAGGACCGCGCCAGCCACGGCTGGATCGCGCCGGTCCCGTCCTGCGTTCCCAGCGAATCGTACAACAGGTCGGTGATCGTTCCGCGACCACGGTAGTCGGTCGCGATCGGATTGAGGTTCTCCGTCGGTCTGGCGTCCGTGTGTGCGACGCCGAGCGACTCGACGTCCACGTCCGGATCGAGGCCGAGATAGCCGTGTCGCGTCGCGAGGTGGCCGTCTTCCCAGCCGTCGAACCGATCCGCGTTGACCATGCGGTGTTCTTCGGGGACACAGATCGGGACGAGCGGTTGTTCGGACGCGATCGCCTCGAGCACCTCCGTGACGGCCTTGCGACGCTCCTCGCCTTCCGCGCGACGTTGCGCTTCCAGGAGTTCGTCGACGTTCTGGTTGGTGAACCCGAACGGGTTCTGCCATCCAGACTCGTCGGTGAATCGGGAGTACAGCGCCTCGTAGAGGTAGTCGGGGTCGGTTCCGCCCGGATGACGCCCGATCCAGATGTCGAAATCGTGGTTGTAGAGCACCGTCCGCCGGAAGTCGATCTCCGAACGGATGTCGCGCGAGACGTCGATCCCCACGGCCTTGAAGTTCTCCTCGAGCTGACGGGCGATCCGGACGCTCTCCCGATCCGCGTCCGCCGGAAGCGTCGTGATGGACAGCGAGAGCTGCTTGACGTTGTTCGGGAGGACGATCTCCCGGACCTGCCGAAGGCAACCGCTGCTCGAGACCGTCAGCCCGGCCGTCGCTGCCAGCATCGCCCGCCGGTTCAGGGTCCCGTCGTCACTTTTGCGACTCCTGCGGTTCTGGGCGGCCCGTCTCCCGTTCATTTCGTTCGTTTCTCATAGTTGCAGAGCCACGATATAACAGTATTGTGCTCCGCTCGAGCCCGTAGAAATATCGATGCGTCTCGACACTGGCTCGCGATTGCGGCCGTCGACGGGCCGAGGCCGGTCCCGTCGTCGGTCGGCGGTCAGTCGTCTCGCTTCGGCCAGGGAAGCCGATCCTCGATCCGGTGGACGTGATCTTCGAACAGTTCCGAGATCGACCAGCGGCCGATGAGGTGGTCCGAGAGGACGACACAGGCGGCCGCGAGCACCAGGCCGGCGGTCACGTCGATCCCCCAGTGGATTCCGAGGTACATCGTCGAAATCGCGACGCTGGCTGCAAGCACGACCGCGACGGGGAACCACTTCGGGAACTCCGACCGCGTCATCGTCGCGAACGCGGCGACGGTCGCCGACAGCGACGTGTGCAGCGACGGAAAGACGTTGGTGTTGCTGTTGACCTCGCGGGTGAGATACTGATATTGCGGATTGGTATCGTACAGCATCGTCGGCGCGACCTCCGCGGGCATCAGGTTTCGGGGCCCGTAGGCGATGATGAAGATGTAGAGGACGAGCCCGATCGCGTAGTTGAGCGCGTAGGCCGCCAGCAACCGGCGGAATATCCGCGTATCGGAGAGCGTGAAGTACGCGATGACCGGAAAGATGAGCAGGAACGTGTAGCCGTAGACGTAGATCGACGTGAAGTACGCATTTAGCTCGGGAGACGCGATCGACTGGAAGATCAGGATGAACTCCCCCTCGACGTTGTAAAACAGCGAGGTGAGGTGGAGCCCGACCTCTCGAGAGAGTCGCGGGGCCCGCTGTCTGGCGACGCGATTGATCAGGAGGACGACGAGCAACACGGCGATGATCGGGGCGGTCTTTCTGAGCCGGCTCCGCCACTCCGCGTACGTCCGCACGAGGCGCTTACGACCGATAAAGACGGCTATCGATATCGGGAGGAGAATCCCGATAACGATAGCGAGCTGGATCAGCACCTCGGCGAGCATCGCTTCTAGTAGCCCCCAAGAAGTCTGCCGTTATCATCGTACCGGAACCCGGCTCGTTCGAACGCCGCCTTCGCGGCTTCGACGTTGAGTTGCCCGTCCGAGCCGGCGAAGGGCGTCACCGGATCCGCTCCGTTCCACTCCAGACTGTCGGGAACCCACTCGCCGGTCACCGGCGTCGAAGCCGGCGTCGCGTTCCCGAAGAACACGTCCTCGACGATCGTGCTCTTGTCGATCAGCTGCGTGACCGCCCGACGGAAGTGCGAGTTACTGAAGGGGGAGTTGCGAACGTTGAACCCGATGTGGTAGAACATCCGCGATGGCGACGACAGCTTTTGGACGGCATCGGAGTCGGGGATCGCACCCAGCGAGTGGGCGTTGAGCATCGACGCCGTCACGTCCGCACCGCCGTCCTCGACCCGACCGATCGACGAGATGCTCCCGGGATCGACGGTAAACCGCAGTCGATCGACGGTCGGTTCGGGCAGGTCGACGTCCTCGCGGAGCGTGAAGTGATCCTCGAAGCGCTGGAAGACGAGGGACTCGTCTTCGCTTCGACTGTCGAACTGGAACGGACCGCTTCCCACGGGCGGCATATTGCTTCCGGTGACGATGCCCCACCGCCCTTGCTGTGCGGTTACCTCGCCGTCAGCAGTGCGCTGGTCGACCCGGTCGCGCCACACGTGTTCGGGCAGTATCGGAACGGTAAATACCCGTCTGGCGGCCTCCCGGCCACCGGTTACGGTGATCGTCAGCTCGTAGTCGTCTTCGACCGTGATCTCGTCGATCACGCCGATATGGCCCTGATACCGCGGTGCCGGCGACTGGATCGACGCCCGCCCCAGCGACGTGTCCTCGAGGAACCGATAGGTGAAGGCGACGTCCTCGGCGGTTACCGGTTCGCCGTCGTGGAACTGACACGCTTCTCGAAGCGTGATCGTCACCGTCCGCGTCGCGTCCCGGTCCGGTGAGTCGGACGCCGAATCCGTCGGCGCTTCGGCGAACTCCCAGGACCGGGCGAGCCACGGTCGGATCTCACCCTCGTGTTCGGTCCCGAGGGAGTCGTAGATCAGATCCACGGTCGTCCCGCGGTTTCGAATCGTCGCCGACAGCGGATTGAGATTCCGCGTCATCCGGCTGTCGGTCACGAGGGCGTGCAGTTCCTCGACACCGGTGGCCGGCTCGAGGCCGAGATAGCCGTGGCGGGTGGCGAGGCTGCCCTCGTCCCAGCCGTCGAACCGATCGGTCCCGGCGACGCGGTGTTCGTCGGGAAAGCAGATCGGTTCGAAGGGCTTCTCCTGAGCCAGTGCCTGCAGGACGGACTCGATGTGTTGCTTGCGTTTCTCGCCGTCGAATCGCCGCTGGTTCTCCAGGAGGGTGTCGAGGTACATGTTGGTGAACCCGAAGGGGTTCTGCCAACCGGCTTCGCTCGCGAACGTGGAGTGGAGGGCCTCGTAGAGGAAGTCGGGATCGTAGTCGGCCGGATGGAGGCCGACGTAGCAATCGAAGTCGTGCTCGAGCAGGACTGCCTCGAGCAGTTCCGACCGCGATCGCGTATCCAGCGAGACGGCGATTCCGGCCCGCTCGAGGTTCTCCTCGAGTTGTCGGGCGATCCGGACGTTCTGTCTGTCCGCGTCCGCCGGAAGCGTCGTGATGGACAGCGAGAGTTGTTCGGTTTCGGTCTGGTCGACGACGCTTTGCACGCGATCGACGCAACCGCTCGTCGTGATCGCCGCACTGGCCGCACCGGCGGCCAGAAACGAACGCCTGCTAACGCCGTCGTCGGATGGGGGAGAGGACCAATTCATACCGTTGTATAGCACCGCTTTTCAACCAATATGTAACAATACTGTGCACTACAACCGAATGCGTAGTAGGGTAAAGAATCTTTTCAATCAGCCGCACTTTCGCCTCAGCTGTAGGATGCCGCGAGAGTAGTTGACAATCCGCTCGACGACCGCGGACGGTTGTCCCGTCGGCGGAGCGCAACATCAATACGGGAACCGACGAAACGAGGGGTATGGATATCGCCGCCGAACGGATCGAGCGGCTTCACGAACTCGCTCGAGCGGCGGCAGCGGACGGCGAAATCGACCGCGCCCGATACTACGTTCGCCTCGCGCGGCGGGTCGCGGAGCGAAACCGGTTGACGCTTCCGCGGGAGTTTCGCCGATTCACGTGCGATCGCTGCGACGCGTACCTCCGACCGGGGAAGAACGCCCGCGTCAGATTACAGGACGGTCACGTCGTGATCACCTGTGACTGCGGTGCCCACGCCAGATATCCTTACGAGGAGTAACCGCCGTCACGCCCGCGGCGCGACGACGGCCGGTTTCCGCTCGATCGGTATCGTCTCGGGATCGGATTCCGAATCGCGAAGATTGAAACGGCTCGCTTCGCTATTCGGGGCTATGGATACACAGGAACGCAAGCGGCGCGCACACGATCTCGACGTCACCGTCTGGGTCGGCAAGAGCGGCATCGAGTCGGTCGTCGACGAACTCGACGATCAGCTCTCGGACCGGGACCTCGTGAAAGTGAAATTCCTCCGCGCCGCTCGAGCGGGGAGTTCGACCGAGGAAACGGCAGCCGATCTCGCCGACCGCGTCAGCGCCGATCTGGTCGAGACGCGCGGTCACACGGCAGTGGTCTATCGATGAGTGTCGGGGCTGGTCCGGTCCCACTCCAGAGCGAGGACCTCGGTCCGATCGGCAACGAACTGGCTGACGCGGGACTCACCGCGGCGCAGGCCGGGGCCGCCGAGGGGGCGATCCGCTTCGTCGTCGGGTTCGTCGCGATCTGGATACTCGGCCGACACCTCGTGTTGCCGCTGATCAAGCGGGCCATGGACAAGCGAGGGCTGGACGAACACGCGCAGAACCCGCTGTTGATGCTGACCAAGTTCGGGGTCGGATTCCTCGCGCTCGCGATCGCGTTCGGCTTCGCCGGCTTCGGGAACTTCCTCGTGTCGATGGCCGGCATCGCGGCGGCCGGCGCGCTCGCGGTCGGGTTGGCGATGCAGAACGTGATCTCGAACTTCGTCGCGGGCGTGTTCATCTACACCGACAAGCCGTTCCGCATCGGCGACTGGATCGAGTGGGACGACGGCACCTACTCGGGCGTCGTCGAGGACATCAGCCTCCGCGTGACCCGCGTCAGAACGTTCGACAACGAGCTGTTGACGGTGCCGAACTCGGCGCTCACCGACGACGTGCTCAAAAATCCCGTCGACGCCGACAAGCTCCGCCTGAAGTTCGTCTTCGGGATCGGCTACGACGACGACATCGAACGGGCGACCGACATCATCGTCGACGAAGCCGAGCGCCACCCCGACATCATGGACGATCCCGCACCGTCGGTCCGACTGACGGAACTCGGCGACTCCGACGTCGGCCTCCAGTCGCGGTTCTGGATCGAGAACCCGTCTCGAGCGGACTTCGTCCGAACGCGAGGCGAGTACGTCACTGCGGTCAAACGACGCTTCGACGAGGAGGGCATCGACATCCCCTACCCCGTCCGCACGCTCGAGGGCGGCCTCGAGTTCGGGACGGGCAAGAGCATCGTAGAGCCGGCCGAGTAGCGGCACCGATCCGCCGATCGGTCGGTGTCGCGGCGACTCAGGAGATGTCCTGAACGGTCGCGTTCGCCGGCGGCTCGAACGCGAACGTCTCGTCCTCGAGGCCGGTGTTGAAACTGACCGACTCGAACCGTTCGGTCAGGACGATCCGCTCCCCGTTCGGTTCCTCGAACACCACCTTCTCCCGCAGCGGATACTCGTACTCCGTGTCGATCCACAGCGTTTGCTCGACGGTCTCGAGCTCCCGCCGCGGACTACTCGTCTCGATGGCGTAGACGTACTTGGTGTCGCCGACGATCGCCGAAATCCCCTCCTCGACGGTCTCGTTTTTCGCCTCGACGTCGAGCACGTAGGTTTCGCGGCCCGCGACCCGTTCGGTGCCGCGATACTCGATGTCGTACTGCTCGAGCAGCCGTTCGGCCATCTTCGTCCGGTTCGCTTTGACCGATTCGCTCTCGAACGGCTCGTCGGGTTCGAAGTACTGGGCGACCTGCGAGTCGGGGTAGTAGAACCAGTTTTTCGTCGCGTTCGACACGTAGAGGTTCCCAATTGTCTCCGGATCGGACGCGTTGAGCACTTCGGTTCGTTCGTCGACGTACGGCCGTTCGTGGACCCGGAGGCGTTCCGTCACCGTCACCGTGCCGTTGGTCACTTCGCTCGTCCGGTTGCCCTGCACGTCCTCGAGGTCGTCGGCGTGGACGTACGCGCCCTCGAATACCGCTTCGGGATCGACATCGGGCCCCTCGTCACCGTCCGGGGGCGTGTCGAGTGCCACGCAACCGCTCAGGAGGACACTCGCGAGGACGATGCCGAGGACAGCCACGAGTCGTCGCGTTGTCATTGCTGGGGTAATTTCGGAGGATGATAGTAGTCTTTTCTGTTGCAGTATTCGGGCTGGGATCTGGCGGTCGGTCGGGAGAAATATAGTCCGCTGTGTGGAGCGGCGGCGCGACACGCGGCGCTCGTCGGAAACTATCGTCCGGTATGAATGCGGACGGCCGCGGTTGCCCGACGTTCCGGCCGGGGGAATCTCGGTTGCCTTCTCCACCCCGCGACCCGTCGAGCGACAGGTGTCCGGCGGTCCACTGCTCGCTTCCGCGCCTGATGGGCTGTCGCCGACTAACCGCGATGGGTCGTCCCTGCGGACGGCCATCGCGGACCGCTGTCCCCGACGGACGAGGCTTCTCTGTTGGCTCCCGAGGCCCCGGTCGGTCTGACCGGACGCCCGCGGTGTTCGGTCCCCGCTAAAGACCATAGCGCGGGTAGCGAGCAGGGCCTAACTGCCCGACCTAGTCCATCCAGTCCTTGGGCGGCTGACCTTAAGGGCCTTTCGTCTCCCCGACCGCCCGACGGCACCGAGTTCGCGCGGGACCCGGTGGACGAAGCGCCGCGAGGGGACGAACGGATCGGTCACCGCGGTTCGGTCTCAGTCGGGGGACTCGTCCGTGCCGCGAAGGGCGTGCAACCCCGCGCTGGGGTAGAAGACGGTCCCGCCGGCGACCGGTGCGATCCGGTCGCCGCTGGCGCTCGTCGCGTCGGAGCGGTATCTCCACAGGAGCGTCCCGTCGGTGCAGTCGTACGCCTCCATCGTGTTCAGCCCGCTCACGTAGACGACGCCGTCGGCGACGATCGGCGGATCGCTGCCGCCGACCTCGGTCGTCCACCGCTCCGTCCCGGTACCGACCTCGAGCGCGGTGAGCTGCCACGAGTTCGTGACGTACAGTGTCCCGTCGGCGGCCGCCGGAGAGGTGACTGGTTCCAGCCCCGATCCTCGGCCGGCGCGGTCGACCGACTGCCGCCAGCGTCGGCTCCCGTCACGGTCGAACGCCGCGACGGTTCCGTCGCCGACGGGAACGTAGAGGCCATCGTCGACGACGGTCGGTGCGCCAGTAATCGCGTGCTCGAGGTCGCGCGACCACCGCCGCTCGCCGTCGGCCGCCGACAGCGCGACGAGCTCGAGCCCGCCCTGATAGACCGTCCCGTCGGCGACCGCCGGCGGCGTCGGCCAGTTCGGTCGCCCGTCCGCGAGGGCGGCGGTCCAGCGCTCGCGGCCCGTCTCGAGGTCGATCGCGACGAGGGTCGGCGGGTCGGCGTACGTGGTATCGATCGCGTAGACCGTCCCGTCGGCGACCGTGAGCGGATCGGAGAAGTCCCGGTCGACCCGCCAGCGGTCGGTCCCCGAGTCGGCCTCGAGCGCGACGACGGACGTGCCGATACTCACGACGACCGCGCCCTCGGCGACGACCGTCGCCCCGAAGCTGTTGGTTCCGGGATAGGGCCACTCCCACTCGATCTCGCCGGTCGCGCCGTCGAGGGCGTAGACGACCGTCTCCGCGCCGTCGCCGACCGAGTGGCCTTCCGCGACGTAGACCGTTCCGTCGACGACCGCCGGCGGTCCGATTCCGTACAACGAGTCGTCGGCACCCTCGCGAAACGTCCAGGCGGCATCGACGTCGGCGGTCGGACCGCGTCCGGGCGCTGCGCCGGCGTGGGCCGGACCGTACTGGTGCATTCGGTACGGATCGGCGTCGGCCAGCCGCTCCCGCAACGCCGCCGTCGACCCGGCCGACTCGGTCGACTCGCGTTCGTCGCCCGTCGGATCCGTCTCGTCCCCGTCGTCTTCGAACGCGCCGAGACAGCCCGCTAACCCACCCAGCAGCGCCATCCCCGCGGCAGCGAGCAGGTCGCGGCGGTTCCCCCCGTCGATCGGCGATTCGGTCCCGAAATTCATCGGTCCGTGATAGCGACTGGCGAAATATATAGCCGGGTGGTGTCGGTTCGAAAACACCTCGAGATCGGCGCTCGAGTCGCGGGGTCGACCGTCGCTGGCGTCCTGGCGGGTCGTTCGCGACCGACCACGGGGGTTCGATATCCGTCAGACCGGCTCGACGAACGGCGTGTACATGCGGTGCGTGTTCGGACAGCCGCCGAGCCAGGCGGTGCCGGCGTCGAACTCCCGGGCGTAGATCCGGCGGGTTCCGTCGTCGGTGCCGAGCGTATCGCCGGTGTCGGTCCAGTCGGCGAGCCACGTGGGGGGATCGACCTCGTCGTCGTAGGCCACGTAGACCGTGGCGGGCGCGGTCAGTTCCAGGCCGAGGAACGACCGGCGCTCGCCCTGGTGGTCTTCCCGTTCCGGGCGGACGTACTCGAGGCCGGCGTACGTGCCGGGGACGGCGCGAAACGCGGTCTCGTCGTAGACGTACGATCGCTCGCCGCGTCGCAGTCGGCCGCGCTGCGAGATCGACCCGCGGGCGGAGACGACCCGCGCGACGATCCCGTCCTCGGATGTCGGACGGGAAGCCGTCGTCGCCGTCGCGAGGGTCCCGCCGGCGCTGATCCCGTACGCCTCGTGTAACGCCCGATTCGACTCGCCGACGAGGGCGGCGGGGTCGACGTCGGTCAGCTCGGACAGGGCGTCCCCGCTCGGCTCGACCGCTGCCAGATCGTCGTCGGTGGGGTACGGCTCGAACGCGGGCGCTTGAACCGGCGCGGCGAGTTCGTCGCCGTCCACGCTGACCCCGCCGTCCGGCCTGAACAGCGCGTAGAGGTCCCGCTCGAGATGCGCACCCGCGTGGACCTGCTCGCGACCGCCGTCCTCGAACGAGCAGTCGTCGATCTCGATCCGCCGCGCCGGCGTCCACTTGCGGTCCATCCCGTCGACGGTCTGGACGTCGATCCAGTTGTCGAAGGCGACGCCGCGGATCGGACACTCGCCGCGGGACGGCGCTCGGACGCCGACCGTCCAGCCGGCGATTTCGCCGCCCTCGAGGCGGACGTTGACCGGCGCGTGATTGCGGTTGATGCCGACGCCGCGGGCGTCGCCGTCGCCGGCGATCAACCGAACGTCCCGAAGGGCGACGTTCGCGCTGTAGCGGATCGAAATCCCGTTTGCACCGCCCTGTCCGCCGCCGTGGTTCGGAACCCGCAGCGAGCCCCACGCGCTCGTGAGCCCGCCGATGTTGTACGCGGTAAAGTCCTCGACGACGCTGTACTCCTCGACCCGGTCGTGATGGTTGCCGAACTGGTGGCGCGAGACGTCGAGGCCGCCGCCGGAGGCGAAGACGGTGTTGTTTCTGAACGACCGCAGTGCGACGTAACTCGAGGGGACCATCCCGTCCTCGACGCGGTCGGATCGCTTCAACTCCGGTTGACCGTCGACGTGCTCGAGCGGGAGGTTGGCGCGGACGCCGGTGACGCCGCCGATCTCGTTCGCCGGGACCGTCGCGTCGGGCTTGGCGCGGGTCCAGTAGACGAACCCGAAGTGGCGGTGGCCGGCGGCGACGTTGTCCTCGACGGCGACGGCGGGCCCCTGAAACCAGAAACCGTAGCCGCCGTGGCCGAAGTCGTCGATCGCGCCCTCGCGGTCCTCGTGGAACTGGCGGTGGTCCGTGAGTCTGCCGGTCCCTCGCGAACGGAGGGCGAAGTTGCCCTCGAACCGGCCGGTCTCGGTGCCGACCTCGGCGACGAATCCGGACCCGAAGACGCGATAGGAGACGTTGTTCGTGAAGTGGACGTAGCTGCGGTGGTTGACGAAGCCCCAGCCGGGACTCCCCTGAACCACGCAGCCGTCGACGACCGCGGGGTCGCGATCCGTCTCGGTCCCCGTGCGGTGGAAGTGGCAGGCGTAGCGCGCCTTCGGGTTCGGCTCGGCGTCTTCGGGCGGGACGCCGTTGTCGGGGTTCGTCACGGGTCGGGACTTGTCCGTCCGGCCGAGTTCGCGGAACTCGACGCCGCGAACGGTCACGTCCCGGCTCATGAACATCACGTGCCCCCGCCGCGGGATCCGATCCGTCTCGGACTGAAACCGGATCGGCCGCTCGAGGTGAGCGACGTACGTCTCGAGGTCGTCTCGCGGCGGGACGTGATCGTACTCGAGGGACGCCTCGAGTTCGACCGTCGATCCGTCGATCCCCGCGACGGTCACGCGCTCGTCCTCGTCTCGGTCCGGGTTCACGCCCGCGACGACGAGTCGGTCGCCGGCGTGCCAGCCGGTCGGCCGCTCCGCGAGGCGGAGCGCGGCGTCGCCGCGTTCGGGCGGTTCAGCGAGCGCAGTAAACGGGGTCGTCTCCGCGCCGTGCATGCGGACGGTCGCGCCCTCGAGCGCGAGCAGGCCGCGGCTGTGGCGATCGGGGTCCCAGTCGGTATCGATCGGCGCGCGATCGGTGAACGTGATCGCGGCCGAGCCGCCCTCGGGATCGCCGCCGATCGGTTCGTCGGCCGTTCCGGCCTCGAGTCGACCGCTGCCCATTACGACGATAGTGTCCGCGGCGAGGTGGGTGTCCGCCGTCGGATCGAACCGAAGCGTTCCGTCGATCCGGATCGTCCGGAGCCGCGCGTCGGACTCGTGGTCGACCGTGACCGTCGTCTCCGCGGGAATCTGTACGTCGGCTCCGTCGTCCGGAACGTCGTCTTCCCACGCCGACGCCGCGGTCCACCGCCCCCCTGTCGCGCGATGCGTTACCTCGCTTTCGGGAACGAGTTCCGCGACGCTCGCCGTCTCGGCCGACTCGGCGGCACCCAGCAGCCGACCGCGGTATCGAAGTCCGGCTCCGAGCGTTCCGGTCCCGACGGCCCCGAGCCCGATCCCCTTCAGTAACGTCCGTCTCTCGGTCGCACCATCGCGGTCCGACGCGTCGTCACCGTCCGTCATAGTACTCGATGCCTTTCGTTCGATACCGAATCCTCTTAATACTGTGTTCGACCGCACCGTAGGACGACGCGGTCCGCCGGTGAGGGGCCGGCGGGCCATCGTCTCGCGATCGCTGCCAGACCGCTCCCTGCGTCCTTCCGCTTGAGTGGTTTGACGCGGAGTCGCATGGATACTCGTTTCAGTCGCGGCGCTCGTCGACGCGTGCGGACTGGACACGACGAACTCGAGACAGAAACCGACCGATCGACGCGTGCGCGTGCACGCGTCGACGGGATGGTCGTTCGCCGGGTGAACCCGGGCGTCGATTCGTCCGCGTCGCGGAGAGACGGCGCGTTCAGGGACCGTCCGGACCGGTCATCCCTCGAGCGGGATCTCCTTACCCTGGACGGTCGACGCGGCCGTTGGGAGCCGGACCTCGAGGACGCCGTTCGTGTACTCGGCGTCGATCTCGTCCTCGTCGACGGTCTTGGGGAACCGGAACCGACGGTGGTAGGTCTTCTTCCGACCCCGGCTCTCGTCGGCGTGTTCGGCGGCGACGTTCAGGACGCCGTCGTCCCACGCCAGATCGATCTCCTCGGTCTCGAAGCCCGGCATGTCGATCGTGAGGACGAACTCGTCGTCCTCCTCGTACAGTTCGTAGTCGCTGCCTCCGGTGTCACCGAACAGCTGTGATGGCAGGTCGAGGCCTTGCATCCAGGTGCTTGGTGGGCTCGCTCGCACCATGGCTGATCACCTCGTATCCAGGAGATAATTGTCCGCGGTTCGTAATAAATTTGTCGAATCATGTTACTTGATGTCTACCACGTCCCGTCGCGAGTAAGCGAGGAAAAGGCCCATTAGTTACCCGACACATCGTTCGGATATGGGACTCGGAAGTACTGCCAAGAAGATCCAGAGCCTCTCGGATCGGGCCGAAGCGATGTACAAGCAGGTACAGAAACTCCAGCAGCGGATCACCGGACTGGAAGAGGAGATGGACGAGACACACGACACGGTCACGCGCATGGACCACCAGCTCACCGAGCAGCGCGCGCTGCTGCTCGCGATCGCCGAGGAGCAGGGGATCGACGGCGAGGAGATCCTGGCCCAGGCGGCGATCGACGAAGCCGAACTCGAGGACGAGGCCGCCGCCGACGAATCGACGGCGAGCGAGCCGGCCGAATCGACGGACGCGACCGCCGAGTGAGGCGTAGTGTGGTCTCGGGACCGCGGTGGCCCGCTCTTCCGGCGTCTTCGAGCGGCGTGAGCGTCGGGAGCGGCGGTTCCGACTCGTCGGCCGTTCGATATCGGCCATCGTTCCCCGTCACCCGTTCGACATCGATTGCGTTTCGCCGGTCGCCGTTCGAATTCACGTCGCTCCGGTCGTAACGGTAAGACCTAACAACGGAGGCAACATTTGCCAGCACGATGACGACCCACGAGCAGCCGGTGGATTCGGTCCTCGAGACGATCGGTCGAACGCCGCTGGTCCGCCTCCGGGACGGGCCCGGAGACGTATCGATCTACGCGAAACTCGAGAGCTTCAATCCCGGCGCGAGCGTGAAAGACCGCATCGGCCGGTATATGCTCGAACGGATGCTCGAACGAGGCGATATCGCGTCGGGCGGGACGATCGTCGAGCCGACGGCCGGGAACACGGGCATCGGGCTGGCGATCGCGGCCCAGCAGCTCGGACTCGAGGCCGTCTTCGTCGTTCCCGAACGGTTCAGCGTGGAGAAACAGCAGTTGATGGCGGCGCTGGGAGCCGAGGTCATCAACACCCCCACGGAGGACGGCATGGACGGTGCGATCGCGCGCGCTCACGAACTGGCCGACGAACTCGACGAGGCCGCGGTCCCACAGCAGTTCTCGAACCCGCTGAACGCCGAGGCCCACTCCGAGACGACCGCCCCCGAGATCTTCGATGCGCTCGACGGACGGGTCGGCGCTGTCGTCGTCGGCTGTGGCACCGCCGGCACGCTCATGGGGATCGCCCGCTACGCGCTCGAGCGAGATCCCGACACCCACATCGTCGCGGTCGAACCCGAGGGATCGGTGTACGGCGAACTCCTCGGCGACGAGCGCACGGAGGACGAGTACAAGACCGAGGGGATCGGCACCCACGACACCGCGACCAACGAGCTGTTCGACCCCGAACTGGTCGACGACGTCCGTTCGATCTCCGATCGCGACGCCCACGAGGAACTCAAACGGCTCGCCCGCGAAGAGGGACATCTGGTCGCCTCGAGCGCGGGTGCCGCGAGCGTGGCATCGAAACGAGTCGCCGAACGGATCGCCGACGGCGACCTCGACGTGCCCCACGAGACCGTCGTCACGATCTTCCCGGACTCGAGCGAGCGCTACCTCTCGAAGGGGATCTATCGCTCGTTCGAGGAGTGGACGTCGTAGGCGGCGCAGTCGAGTCGGTAACCAGTACACTCATAAAAATTTCACTGGAAAGGGAGGCTATGAACCGGCTGTCGAACGCCTTCCAGTTCGAAGACGACCTCCCGCCGGCCCTTCGGACGACCGTCGACGCCTACGCCGATCAGGGCGGTCTGCTCGGCGCGTTCACGTACTTCTTCACCGTTCTCGAGACCGGCGACGAGCGCGTCGCCGAAACGCTCGCGTCGATACCGACCGCTCTCTTCGTGACCAGCGCGCTCCACGACGACGCGATCGACGACGCCGACAGGTGGGGCGCGGACCGCAAACGACGGCTGAACGAGCACGTCTCGACGGGAGATCTCGTCTTCACGGCCGTCCTCGAGGCCGCCGCCGAGTCACCGAGCGGTGTCGACCTGACACCGGCGCTCGAAACCGTCCGCGAGATCGGGTCGGGCCAGCTCGCCGAGGAGGAGTTCGACGCGGCGACGGCGACCGTCGACGACGCGATCGACCGGGTCGAGGAGCGGGGCTGCGTCTGGGGGGATCTCGCCGCCGACCTCGTGGCGGCCACCGGTCGCTATTCCGACGAGCAACTCGACTCCGTCCGAACGATCGCGACGAACGGCCTCTTCGTCCTGACCGTTATCGACGATCTCGCGGATCTGCCGGACGACGTCGAAAACGGCATCACGACCCTCCCGCTCGTCTGGTTCGACGGCGATCCCGACGAGTACCGATCGACCGAGGCCCTGATCGACGCCGTCCTCGCGTCGGACGTTCCCGACCGACTCGCGGATCTCGTCGCTGCCCGACGAGCCGCGATCGAAACCGCCGCGTCCGAGCTGTCCGCATCGCTCGCTCGGTCTCCCGAAGCGCTGCTCGACGCCGCCGCTCGAGCGTTGGCGTGGTACTGCGAGTCGGTGTGTTCGGTGCCGATCACCGACACCGTCTCGCCGGCCGAGCGGCGAGCGATTCGCGACGGCGTGACCGGCGACGAGCGCTCGACGCGTCGCTACATCGCCGACCGCATCGCTGAGAACCGGTTCCCGGCCGGCGTCGGCGACGATGTCGACATCGACATCGACGAGTTCGCGTCGACCATCTCCGACCTCCCCGACGACCCCGTCGCTCGAACGGCGATCCGACTGCGACACCTCGAGTCGATCCTCGACGACCTGTTGCACACGACGATCGACGACGCGCTGACGTCGCTTCGAACAGCATCGACGCCGCCTTCGTAGCGGCTCCAGCCCCGCTCAGGCCGCGAGCCGCCGGTGTTGCACCTTCATACACCGGTCCTGGACGACCGCTCGACCCTCGGTTTCCGCGCGAGCTGCCGCCTCGTCGTCGCGAATGCCCTGCTGCGTCCAGATCACCCGCACGTCGTCGCGCTCGAGTGCAGCGTCGACGATCTCGCTCACTTCCCCGCTCGGACGGAAGATACAGACCACGTCGATCCCGTCCGGGACGTCCGTGAGGGAGTCGTAGACCTCGCGACCGAAGATCTCGTCCGCGAAGGGATTGACCGGGATCACGTCGTAGCCGTGATCGAGCAGGTACTTCGGCACGTCGTGGGCCGCCTTCCCCGGGGTACTCGAGCAGCCGACGACGGCGATCGTCTCGTACTCGAGAATCTCCTCGATCTCGTCCGCGGATTCGACTGGCATACGCGAGCGTACGGGTTCGAGGTGTAAAAGTAACCATCTCGGAGTCGAGTCGTCCGAACCGACTGTGACGAGCGAGACGGCGTCGAGAGTGTCCGATCTACGTCGTGAGGCCGGCAGTCCTGATCGCGGGCTCCTCGTCGTCGGCCGTCTCCTCGAGTTCGACGACGGCGTCGAAGAGCTGTTTGAGCGTGTTCATGGTCTGGTCGTCGTGGGCCGTCGAGTCGATAACGTAGACGCCCAGCGCGTCGGCGCTCTGGATTCGGCCCGTGAAGACGTGGAGGAACCGGAAGACGGTCTGGAGATCCGAGTACATCAGTAGCGTCGAAACCGAGTGCAAGAGGACGCGGTTCCGGGTGAGCCCTCGCGTCTCGTAGAACTCCTGGAGGAACTCCGAGAGCTTGATGCCGATCCCGGTCATGTCGACGGGCGAGGACGCGTACTTGATCCGCGGGTCGTCGTCGATCGTTCCGATCCCACGCTGTTTGGTGACGCAGTCGACGACCCCGATGTCCGGCTCGACGCCCTCGGCGACGTGCTCGCCGACGCTCTCGAGGACCTTGTCGGCGCTGTCTTTCGTAGTGACGACGATCGAGCCGTCACCGCGATTCGCACCGCTCGCGAGGATATCGAAGGCGATCCGCCGTTTTCCAGTCAGGGGCGGGCCCGCGACGAGTACGTTCGTCCCCGGATCGAGTTCGACATCCGGAAGGACGTCTGCGAGATCATACATACGGATTACTCACATCCATCGCCATGGCGACTCCATTGTTCGGATCACAGGCCACTCTGGCGTCCGGCGTGTTGTATGCAAATACGCGAAGCAGCTTATAGTACTTTTGATTAAACATCCATCGGTCATGGTGGCGGCCAACGCGAATTTCCTTCGGTTTCACCGCCGTACGCTTTGAAACCGCAGCGAAACCAGGGACGACGGCCGAGACAGTCCGTCTCCGTTCGGCCTCGAGTCGCGGACGGACCGGCTCGCGTTCGGTCCCACCGATCATCGGCAAGGGGCGTCACCTGCGTCGTCGACGGGAACCGTCACGAGCCGTCCGTGAAAGGGACGCTTCCCGACGCGCTGTCGTCCGGCGTCGAGATCGTCACAGTGTGCGCACCCGCGGCCATCCCCGACGTATCGAGGTCGAACTGGACCCACCGCGTGGAGTTTTCGTGAAGCTGGATCGACGTTTCCGTGCGGAGCGCGCCGTCGACGCGGAACTCGACGGGTTTCGTCGTCAGCTCGTCGCCCTCGTTCACGATGTCGGCGCTCACGTAGATCCGGTCCCCGACCGCAGCCGACGAGGGGGCGTCGAAGTTTCGAACGGCGAACGGATGTGCCGACTCGTCGCCGGCGAGGTCGATCGACCCGGACGTCGCGTCGTCTCCGGACGAAACGGTGACCGCGTGGCTCCCGTCCGTCAGCCCGCTCGTGTCGAACTCGAACGAGACCGGCGTACTCGCGGTCGGCGACAGCGTGACGGTCGTCGATTCCGCGACCGTTCCGTCAACGGCCAACTCGATCGTCGCCGTTCCCTCGGCGTCGCCGGTGTTGGTCACGGTCGCAGAGACGGTGATCGCGTCACCGACCGTCGCCGACGATGGGTGCTCGAGGCTCGAGACGTCGAACACCGCCGGATCGCCGCTCCCGTCGGACACCTGCCTGAGCGGGATCGACGCTCGCGACTCGCTCGTGTACGCCAGTGCGGCGGACTGCGAAACGCCCGGCGGGGTGATGACATCGAGGATCTGCGGCGCGTTCTCGTTGGCCGCACCGCCGAAGGTCCACTCGCTCCGTTCGGAACGGACCGCGCGGGTGTAATCCGAGTTCGTCCCGTCGTAGCCGGCCACGAGCGCGGCGACCGACGCCGACGAGAGGTCGCCGATCGCGTCTTTCGGAACCTCGACACCGATCTCCGAGCCGTCGACCGTCACGCTCCCAGTCGCCACCCGATCGCCCGTCGAATCCTGCACGCGGACGCCGTTCTCGCCGTCAGCGAGGATGCGTGTGTGGTACGAACTCGCAAATGTCGCGTTGACGCCGGGCGCGGCCTCGGTCGAGCCGCCGGTTGCCGACGGGTCGCGGACGTAGAACTGCAGATACTGCTTCCCGAACCCGGTATCGAACTCCCACGGGTTCGTCGGCTCGGTAGCCATCGTGGCCGCGAACCGGTAGCTCGAGCCTCGGTCTCGAACGGTGAACTCGACGATGTCGAAATCGCCGTCCTCGAAGACCGGCCTCGTCGGATAGGTGTAGTCGCCGGGGCCGACGTCGTCGCCCGCCGGATCGCTCCACCGGAGGACGCGTTCGAACCGTTCGACGGTGACCGACTCCTCGCAGCGGCCGTCGCCGTCCGTCTCCCGGACGGAGACGGTGACGGTATTTTCACCGATCGCCAGCGGGACGTCGGCGGAGAAGGAGCCGTCCGCTGCGACGGTCGGCTCGAGGACGTCACCGCCGGGCGTTTCGATCCGCACCGAATCCGCCTCGGTCGTCCCAGTGATCGTCGCACTGTCGCCGTCGACGTCGTCCGGTGCGTCCACGGAGAGCAACGGACAGTTCCCGGGCGACGTGTCGAAGTGGTCCGCGACCGCCGACGGCGTCTCCACGGGTCGTCCGGCGTCGATACAGTGGGCCAGGCGGACGAACTGCGCCGAGCACCACAGCAAGGGCGTCGCAGCGCCGGTCCCCTCGCCGAACGCCCAGTCGTATTCGGTTGCGTCCGACCGGTCCCAAACCTGTTCGGAGATCATTCGACCCTCGTTCGCGAAGTTCGCCATGGTCTCGAGGAGCGTCGTCGGCGAGAGATCACCGGTTCCGCCCGCGAGGAGTTCGTACTCCGCTCGCTCGCCGGTGAGAAACGGCCACAGCCGGCCGACGCCGGTCCCGTCCCAGGGACTCCCGTCGCCCTCCTGTCCGTAGCCGTCGTGACTGTACCTGTACCAGCCCGGGCCGTTCGGCGTGTCGACCCGGATGCGATCGTCCACCACGCGCAGACTCTCCCGAACGAGCGGATCGTCCGCCGATCGGACGCCGAACCGAACCAGCTCGAGGAAGCTCGGGTCCACGACCTCGTTGGCGGGATGGGTCCCGCCGCCGTTCGCGAGGGTAATACTCGAGCCGTCCGGGTCGCCGTTCGGGCACACCCGAACGAAGTACCGGTCGCCGAACGGTCCGTCGTCCGAGACGGTCAACGACTCGAGCTGGCTCGAGAAGTCGTCTGCCGCGCTTCGCCAGCGGTCTGCGTCCGCGGCGTGGCCCTCGTGGTCGGCGAGTTCGGCCGCACAGATCAACCCAGCAATCTGTGCGGCCATGCTCTGTGGCGAGAAGCCGGCGTTTTCCTCCCACCGTTCCTGTGGCGATCGCGGTCCATTGTCGGCCACGTAGTCGGCACCGAGCCTGACGTTCCGGTAGTCGTACGAGACGTCGCCGTCGCTCGGCGCGATATCGTGACGCCCGAAGAGCTGGTAGGCCATGACGAGCGGGGACGCGACCTGATCCATCTGGACGGTTCCCCACCGCTCCGTTCCGTCGAACGTCGTGTTCTGTTTGACCGAGCCGTCGGATTGCTGCTGGTACTCGAAGAGGTACTCCGTCGCGTGCGTCGCGCCCTCGACGTCGCCGACGGCCTCGAGAGCCGTGAAGACGTGGTAGAGATCCCGCGGCCAACAGTGAGCGTAGCCCGTCCGTGCGGCCGAGTCGGCCACTTTGATCTGACCCCACGGAATGGTCGGCGCAGCGACCGACGCCCCGCGGAACTCCTCGTGTTTGCTCTCGCCGGCCTTCAGCGACATGAGGCTCGCGTTGTACTGGGCGCGGAGGGCCGCGTCCTCGGCGACCGACGCCGGCGTATCGGTGCCGTCCAGATAGGACTGCCATCCGGACACGTACGCCTCACGCACCGAGGCGTAACCTCGAGAGAGGGCGTCCTGCGCCGCCGCCGTCGCGTCGTCAGCGTCTCCATCCTGGGCGAATCCCATCGCCAGCGTCGTCTCCCCGCCGCCTGAGAGCAACCGGCCGGCGACCTGGACGTTCCCGCTCGCGCTGGAGCTCGTCTGCGGGACGGTTCCCGACAGCAGAGACGCGATCTCGCCGCCGGCGGTGTCGACGGTCGCCCAGTCGAACCCGTCGGTGGCGGTCAGCGCCGTCGCGACCTCGTACGAACTCCCGTCCGGCTTCGTGATCCACTCGTCGCTCGAGCCCGTTCCGACGATGCGCTTCGACGCGGTCGGTCCGGCCAGGCTCGCCTGATCGGCGTTCGTCCCGTGGCCGAGGGCCAGGTCCGCCGCCACGTAGAGATCGTACTCGCTCGCCGCGTCGAACGTGACGTCCGCGAGGAGGGCGTTACCGTCCGAATCGGCGATGTATTCGACGGTGAGCGTCCAGTCGCGTCCGGGGGTGACGCCGTCCGTGATCGTCTGTTCGAACACGAGCGCGTCCTCCTCGACCATCGTCACCTGCCGGTCGACCGGGTCCACGTCGGTCCCGTTGTCGGTCTTGTCGATGTCGTACGTCCGGGCCGCGTACCCGTCGCCGTCGGTGACGACGAACTCTACCGCGGTCGTGTTGACCAGATCGAGCCGCGGGAACCTGACCTCCGCGATCGCCCCTGCCGTGATCGTGTACCAGACCCGCGGGAGGTCCGACATCGCGACATCGTGGTCGTACGCCGTCACGAACCCCTCTCTTCGTCCGTGTGGCCAGTACGATGTCTCCGCTGCCGTGAGGGACCCCTCCGCGACGCCGACCAGCGATAGCCCACCGGTAGCGGTGAATCCCGTGATGAATTTTCGCCGTTGCATCCGAATACGTCTGCCAGGCAGAATATATTATAGCTGTTGAACTTTTTCATCAATTATTACCGATCGAGTGGATTAAACCCGCTGCTCGTGTGGCGCGGCTGTGCGACTCCGTTGCATACGTGCAACACACGGGAGACGCGAACGGAACGACGACGAAGCAACCGTGTCTGTACGAGGCGGGTCGAACTAACTGCTCAGAGGCTCGAAAACTCGAGGGCGGCGCGCCCGACGATAAACGCCAGCGCGGCGAGGAACATTCCGTACTTGAGCCGCGACTGTCCGACGGTCGGGTCCTCGAAACTCTCGTAGGCGGCGAGGAGCATGACGGCGTCGGCGGGGGCCACGATCAACAGGTAGGACACGCCGAAGTGTCCACGGAGGAATGGGATGGGACTCGCGACGACGGCCACCACGAGCAAGAATGCGGCGACCGCCAGCGCCCGCCGTTCCCCGATCGCGATCGGGAGCGTGTTCAGCCCCTCTTCGCGGTCGCCCTCGACGTCCTCGACGTCCTTGATGATCTCTCGAGTCAGGGTCGCGATCGCTGCAAGGAGAAAGAGGACGACCGCCGGCCCGATCTCGGCCCCGTCGATCGCCGCCGCCCCGAAGAGGAACGTGCTGCCCACGAGGTAGGCGACGAGCGCGTTCCCGAGCCCGGGGAGTCCCTTGAAAACCTCGGTGTAGGCGACCAGCGCGAGGAGATTGATGCCTGCGATGGCAATCGCCGGCCGGGGCAGGGTGATCGCGAGCCCGACCGCGCCGGCGAACAGGAGGAGGCTGAACGCGAGCGCCCCGCGCGGGCTCACCGCCCCCCGGGGAATCGCCCTCTCCGGCTGGTTGATCCGGTCGATCTCGCGATCGAAGTAGTCGTTGATTGCGTTCCCCGCACCCACCGCCAGCGCCGTCGCCCCGACCGCCGCGGCGACCGCGATCGGCGCCTCGGTCACGCCGCCCGCGACGAACGCGCCGATGAACGTCAGCGCGCTCGCCGCGATCACGTTCACCGGCCGCGTCAACTCGAGCAACCCGCGACCGGTCTCCCCGACTGTCATACGCTGGAGTGGTCAGGCGGCCCGGTTAAACGGTACGGTCCGCCCCCGAGGTCGGGGACGGCTCGGCCCACAGTCCGGACGAACCTGCAGCGTTCGGTGCCTCGAACCACCGAGGAAAAGACGATGCCGGGTGCAAACCGATTCTCGGATTCGACTGCGTTCCAGCGGGCCGGCGTCTCAGCGCCACGCCTCGAGATCGCAGAGCCCGTCGGCCTCGATCTCGAGCCACTTGGTCACCCGCTCGTTTCCGGTCGCATCAGCCGGGACGGCCGTCCAGCTATCCTCGTCGGCGGCGAACAACTCGAGCGGCGTCGCGCCGATCTGGGCCTCGTCCGGAACGGGGGCTTCGGTCTCGGTCATAACTCGGGTAGCCGTTGGGTCTACATAAGGAAGATCCCTGTCGGTGATTGTCACGGGCTGAGAATGTACGGCTGGTGTGTCGTTGACTGTCGCAACCGCTGCAAATCGAGTGACTTATACAGTCCCGTTGAAAACAAAACGGTGCGGGCGCTTAGCTCAGTCTGGACAGAGTACTTGGCTTCGGACCAAGCTGTCACGGGTTCAAATCCTGTAGCGCCCATCCCGTTCCCGCCCGTTTTGGAACTATTCGTAACCGTCGAGTAGAGCTATCGATACCCTCGAATTCTTCGCATTCGGCGATTTCAGATCGGGGGTCAAAATCGGATACAACGCGGGAACCACTTGCGGACCCGTCACGTCGCGCGATTCTCATCGCAAACACGGGGTGGTCGGCGTGACGGTCACGTCCTGGTCAGCGGTCGCTCACTCGACCTGTCGTCACTGTGGTGCTCACGTTGCCGATCGGTTTCGGCGCGTCGTCGGTGATGACGAGACCGCTACGAGCGTCGACGCTGCCGACGACCCGGTACAATTCGACGGCATAAACAAACCGAATCTGACACTTTCCCGAAACCGCGCGCCAACGGTGCGGCGGTAATGAACCACCTCGCCGACGTTCAGGACTCCCACGTCGAACGGAGTGACGACCGTGGGACTACCTGGGATACAAGGGGCTTTGAGTGGACGGTCCACCTTGTCGGCAAAAATCTCTCCCTACCTTCGTAGCTGATAGCCTCCCTCTCCTGCCTTTTAGTCAAATCCTGGAATATTCGAAATATCGAAACAGACATCTGTTGTCGGATTATCATTGATGAGTATAGTGGATAGGCGATACACCACGGGTAGTAGACGCCGGTTCCTCGCTCTGGCCACAGGGTCGGGAGCTGTAGCGCTCTCCGGGTGTACGACCACTCTGTCGAACCTCCTCTCATCGCCCGGCTCCACGGCCGATGCCTCCATGATGGTCGACCCCGACAGTGACGGACTGACCGACGACGAGCGCGAGCGGTACGTCGACCGGATGGCAGAACGGTACGGCTCTCGAGCGGCCGACGAGATCGAACCCGACGCTGCCGCCCTGAGTCAGCAATTGCAACCGGGTATTGCGCTTGAAGACCGCGTCTGGGACGGCGAGCAGTCACTGACTGTGACCGATTCGGCAGGGACGACGCTCGCCGAGTCAGACAACTACGGCGCGCTCTACGAGAACGCGCAGTCGTCGTCGCTGGAGGAAGACGACTACGTGTACTGGCTCTGGTCTGGCGCTCGTCCGCGGGAAGCGGGCGTACTCCGCGAACTCTGGTCACACGTCGACGTCACAGGCGGCGGCGATGTGATGGTCTACGATCCGGGCGGGGACAGGAAGGATAACGGGACGGTCGGTCCTCACCCGGAGAAGACGGGCCAGGACACCGATGAATTCGCCGTCCGGTGGCAGGGCAAACGCACCAAAACGCAGCGCGTGACCGGGAGTCTCACCGAGAGCCGCGGCGACGGTGACGAACGCAGCTTCGAGTGGACCGTTCACATCACCTCCGAGACGCGTTGAGTATCAGTCGGACGTCTTATCGGACACGGGAACTGAGCCGGCTCCTGTTCACTTTTCACTGGTTGGCATCGGATAGACGACCGTCACTCCAACGGACCTACCGGTCGGTCGGAAGCGGTGGTCGCGGCACGTCTGCAGCAGCTGTCAGGGTCTTCCTCCCCCAGATTGCCGTCAGGAGAACGGCTACCAGCATCCAGTGGATGTAGTAGACGCTGTCCGTAACCTCGAGCGTTTCGGCGACGAAATTGACCCATCCGTGCAACAGGATGATGCCGAGGATGCTGCGCGACGTGTGGTTGTACACCCACGTGAATACCACTGAGAGCGGAACGATTCCGATCGTGAAGAACCAGAATCCCATCGTACCGAACCCGACGACATCGTGCTGATACGTCCCGTCGACGAAGAACAGCGGGAGGTGCCACATCGACCAGACGACTCCCAAAATCAAGCTGGCGCTCAGTGCCGACCAGTTCAGCTGAAGTCTGTCCAACGCGTAGCCTCGCCACCCTACTTCCTCGAGGAGGGGTGGGAGCGTTGCGAAAAATAGCGCAGGGAGGATCGCAAGCGGATTACTGCCGAACTCCTGCACCCCTTCGCCCCACGTTGCGCCTGGGCCACCAAACAGCAGATCGACTCCCGCGGCGACCAGCGTCACGGCCGGCGGGAGCAGAAGAATGACGAGAATCCACCGGACACCGATTCGCCGAACCTGGGTGAGTCGGTCCCAGAAGTCCGCCCGCCCTCGCTCGTCGTAGACGAGATACACGAACCCGATACCGGCGATTCCGGGGCCAACGAGCCCCGCCAATAGCAACACGAGTCCTGCGGCGCTGCTGAAACTCACCTCGAGGGCGATGGCCACGAGCCAGAAGAACCACGTGATGGCGAACGTCGCGGCAAAGAATACCCACGGATTGCCGACGGCGAGACGACCATTGCCGACCGGGAGTTGTGCTGTCTCGGTCATGTCGTGTTCTCGCCGTTTGACGGGGGAAATCGGTCACCAGTTACCGCATTACCTGCGCTTTTCTCTGGAAATGGACACCGGAAGACCCAGTCTGCGCTTACGTTCTGGTTCATTGTTCTGGCTAGCTGCTGTTGTCGGTGCGGGTAGGATGCGTGAGGAAATAACCGAACTGTACGCTCTCCGAGACGGTCCGGGGGTAGCTGCTCAAAATCAGTCGACGGCACAACAGGTGGAGAAGATCGCCCTCGAGCCTCGCCGAACCGATTCTCTGGATCTGGATGGACGACAGCACTGGAGGGAGTGTCTTGGCGGTTGCGGTCTTCCACGCGGGAAGCAACTCCATCGACCGCTGGCTGGGAGCGGCTCGCAAACGCGGACGAAGTCCCCCGTCGGACGGTGCCGTGTGGACGGGCTCGAGAATCCATCGCATCCACCGTCCCGCGAGTCTGCAACAGAGCCATATTGGTCGCTATCCTCAGTACAGCGTAATGAACGACGGCAAAGGATTCACCTCGGTCATCAGCAGACTCCAGGAGAGCGCGACAGTGGAGTCCGTGTACGGTCGTCCCATCGAGAGCAACGGGAAAACGATTATTCCTGTCACGAAGATCAGGTACGGCTTCGGAGGCGGATACGGGACGGATTCCGACGGTGACGAGCACCGTGAAGATGCAGACGACGAAGATCGAGAGAGTACGGGCGCTGGGATGGGTGGCGGTGTCATCGCCACCCCGACTGCGATCGTCGAAATAACCGACTCCGAGACGCGGGTTATCCCGACCGGCAGCAACACGAGGCTCGCTGCCGTGGCTCTCGTCTGCCTCGGTCTCGGTTATCTAGTCGGACGAATAAATCCATTCGGCAGGTGAACTACCCCACCCTACCGCTCGCCCGACGGCTTGCGCTTGAGGCTGGGGCTTCCTGCTTTCACGACGCGCTTTGCAGGAACCGAATGGGTTCCCGTAGGGAGCGCAGTCTCCACAGGCGTTGATTCGGAGCGCCCCGCTCCTACCTGCTTGATACCGCGAGAAAGAATGTTCCAAGCTGCGTTCCAGTCCCTATCAGCGGTGAACCCGCACGAGGGACACGAGTGTTCGCGGACCCACAACGGCTTGTCAGTCGACACACCGCACGCCGCACACTCTTTAGTCGTTCCGGCCGGGTCGACAGCGACGAAGTGCGTCCCTTCGCGTTCGCATTTGTACTCGAGCATTCGGCGGAACGTCCCCCACGCCGCTCCGGCACGGTTCCGAGAGTTGCCGTCGAGTTCGACTAGCCCCTTTGCATCGAGATCTTCGACCGCGACGAGATCGTACTCTCGAGCGTAGTGGTTCGAGAGTTTGTGCAAGAAGTCCCGACGCTTTCGCTTCAGATCGGCTTGGCACTCGGCCACTCGACGGCGTTGTTTCTCGTAGTTATTCGACCCGTGCTCTTTGCGCGAGAGTTTGCGTTGCTCTTGTTCCAGCCGATTGCGTTCGTCCGAGAGGTCGACCGATTCGATCGCGTGGCCGTCCGTGTCGTGGGCGTACTTCAGGATACCTACGTCGATCCCGACGGCGTTCTTCGGACGGTCGGGTTTCTCCGGTGGCTCTCGGTCAACTTCGACACCGAATGTGGCGAACCATTCACCGGTCGGTTCCCTCTTAAGCGTGACCTGCTTGAGTGCGGCATCGTCGGGAATCTCTCGGTGCAGTTGGATTGGAATGTCTGCGAGTTTTGAGAGTGATAGTACAGTCTGACCGCCCTTCTTGTTGAGCTTGAAGCCAGACTGGTTGTAGGTGAAACTGCGGAACTCACGTGGCGGCTTCCACTTGAGCATCCCGACACTGTAGCCCTTCTCCTTGAGAGCAGAAAGGCCACTGAGGTTGTTGAACAGCCGTTCGACGACGGTTTGGAGTACCTTCGAGTATACGTCGTTGAGGTCGTCCCACCACTGTTTGAGATCGGGTAGCTCCGATCGAAGCGTAGTCATGGACGGGAGTTCGCGTAGTTCTCTTGGTACTCGTTGAGCCGGTAGCGAGTGTGATTGTACAGTTGCCTACAGATATCGCGGTGGCGGTCCAATTCTTTTCGGTGGGCGTCGGACGGCTCGAGACGATACTTGTAGGCGTAGTACATCAGTTCTCGCGTTCCTCAATGAGCTCGTCGAGTTTCCCTTGGACGAACGAGGAGAGGTTTCGGTGATTTTCTTGAATCCAATCCTCTTGGTAGTCTCGGCTCGAGATGTTCTTTCGAGTTGCCACAATATAAGTTACGAATATTGTGTGATTAAGTCTTGCGGAACGTAGGATCGTAAGATTGCCATAGTAGAGTGCATTAAAAACGAGCGGCGCTGTATCCCCTCCCTGCTCGCGCCTTCGGCGCTCGCTGAGGAAGGGGGCTTAGCGCCTCAATTCAGCTAAACGAGCCATCGGAGTGGAGTCGCGATCCCACGATTCGGGAGGTGGTCGTCTAGTCGCTCGAGAGCCACGGCTCAAGGCGCTCGACGACGGCCGCGGCGACGGCCTCGCCGAGCCGGTCGGGCGCGTCGGAGAGATCCCAGACGTGGTCGCCGGTCCGGGTGACGCTCACCCAGTCGACGTAGTCGTGGCGATCCAGCTCGAGCAGGAGGTCCTCGAGCGTCGGCTCGTCGAGGCGACAGCCGAGCGTGTCTTCGATCGAGGCGGTCAACTGTGCGGTCGTCGCGACGACGCGGCCCTCGGGGCCGGTGTCGCCGATCGCGGGGCCGATCGTCGGCGCGGACGGGGAGGGCGGCCGTTCGGTCATGGTCGGCCACAGGTTCTGGGCGAGGTCGTTATAGGTCTGCTGGTAGTCACCGACGAGCGACGATGACTGACGGCGGAGACTGTCCTCAAGGCGAACCGGAGACCGACGGGAAGTCTCCCGCCGTGAGAGAACCGCTCGCGACCGACGGCGCGAAATCGCGCGAGAGTGTGAGGATTCGAGTGAAGCGAGCGCTTATGCCCGTCGATGCTGTGTATCCGACAACGCGAGAACTGGGTCCCGTGTGCTCCCTCCACGGATCGCGGTTCGTCGCTGACGGACCGTATCGGAACCCGGTCGTGAGCACGGCGACCGACACACCCGTTCTGCTACCATGCCCGACACCACGCATCGGCGGCTTCCGACGAAACCGGTCGATGTCCTGCTCGTCGAAGACAATCCCGGCGACGTCCGACTCGTGCGCGAGGCGTTCGACGCGACCGACGGAGCGACGGCGCTCCACGTCGTGACGAACGGAGACGAAGCCGTGGACTTCCTGACCCAGCAGGGCGACTACGAGGACGCGTCGCTCCCGGATCTCGTCCTCCTGGATCTCGCCCTCCCCAGACGGGGCGGGGTCGAAGTGCTCGAGGCGCTCGGCGACGAGCCGCGGCTTCAGCGGCTGCCCGTGATCATGCTGACGGACTCTGCGGCCAGCGCGGACGTCGCGGCGTGTTACGAGACGAACGCCAACGCCTACCTGACGAAGCCGACCGACCACGACGAGCTCGTGGCGACGATCGAGACGATCGAACGGTTCTGGTTCGAAGCGGTGCAGCTGCCGCCGAACTCGCAGTGAGCGGAGTCTCCCCCGCCGAGCCGTCTCTGCGGCGTCGACTGCGACCGAGCGGCGGACGATCGGACGGTCCGACCCACCCGCTCACTCCGCGGCCACGAGCTTGTAGCCGCCGCCGTCGTCGTCGACGCCCTCGTCGGACGCGTCCTCGCCGTCCTCCGGCGGGTTCGGCGCGCGTTCGGCGTAGTAGATCCCGCCGTCGATCACGCGTGGCGTACTCGTGACCACGCCGTCGTTGTCGACCTCCCAGACCAGTTCGCCGGTGCGCTTCTCGAGCGCGTAGACGCTGCCGTCCTTCGAGCCGACGAGTACCCGCTCGTCGCAGACGGTCGGACAGCCCGTGATCGGCCGGCCGGTCTCGAACGACCAGTGTCGCTCGCCGGACTGGGCGTCGAGCGCGTACAGGTTGCCGTCGTGGCTGCCGATGAAGACGGTATCCAGGACGGGATCGAGCGCCGGTCCCGACATCACCAGGTTCCCCGTCTGGAACGACCAGTCTTCGCTGCCGTCCTCGAGAGCCACCCGGTAGACGTTGTGGTCCCACGAGCCGAAGTAGGCCCCGCCGTCGTAGGTCGCGATCGGCCCCTTGATGTCGCCGTCGTTGTCGTCGCCCGACCCGGTCTCGAACGACCACGCAAATTCGGGATCGGGGTAGGACCAGCCGTAGAGGATTCCGTCGTTGGACCCACAGACCAGCCGGCCAGTCTCGGGATCGGCCGCCGGCGTCGAGTGGGGGTGGTCGGTGGGCCGGTGCTCGGGGTCCTCCCAGATCGTCTCCCCGGTTTCCGCGTCGACGACGAACGTGCTCCCTTCGGGGTCGGGATACTCGACCGCCATGACGATCCGTCCGTCGTGGTAGAGCGGGCTCGAGCCGATAGAGCCGCCGAGTTTCGTCTGCCAGTCGACGTCGCCCGACTCGAGGTCGACGGCGTAGAGGATGCCGTCGTACGCGCCGATGTATGCTCGCCCGTCGGCGACGGCGGGCGTGCCGTGGATGCCGCGTCCGTCGGTGTCCGTTCCGGCGCGCCAGCGCTCGGTGCCGTCGGCGTCGAGGGCGACCAGGTATCCCGTGTCGCCCGGGAAGACGACGCCCCCGTCCGGCAGGGGGACGGCGCTGGCCTTCGCGGCGCTGTGCGAACCAGTGTTGAGCTGGTCGAGCCGCCACTCCCGTTCGACCTCGTCGGGAACCGTCGCCTCGGGGTAGTATCCCCAGCGCTCGAGCGAGCGCCTGAACTGGGCGACGCCGTCCGGAATCGTCTGCTCGAGTCCCGTTTCCGCGAGCGGTATTTTCGCGGTGTCGGTTTGACTGAGACAGCCCGCGAGCCCGGCCGTCGCGGTGGCCGCGCCGGCGGCTACCTGGAGGACCCGTCGGCGACTGTGGGTGTCCCGAGGGCTCCTCGAATCGACGTGTGAATCGTCTGTCATCGTCACGATGCTCTCACTCGAGTGGCACGTGTTTTGTGTTCTCTTCGGGCGAAGCGCAGGCGATCCGAGAGCGGTCGGGCGCGGCTCACTGCTTGGTACCGTTGCTCGGGTCGTGCCGATCGAACGGCCCGACGGGCATCGGTTACTCGGCCGGCAGTTCGTTGATGATGACGACGGCTTCGCCGTCGATGACCGTCACCTCGTCCTCGCGGCTGACCGTCGTGTGCAGCCGGTAGCGATCGCCGCCGAGGTCTTCGACGATTTCGCACTCGGCGGTGACCGTCTCACCGATGTGGACCGGTCCCGTGAACTCGAGGTCCTGCGAGAGGTAGACCGTCACGCCGGGGAGGCGAGCCAGCGCGGCGCTGATCGTGCCGGCCACGAGCGTCCCGTGAGCGATTCGGCCGCCGAACTGCGTTCCTTCGGCGAAGTCGGACTCGAGGTGGAGTCGATTCGTGTCGCCGGAGACCTGTGCGAACGCGGTGACGTCGGCGTCCGCGATCGGTTTGCTGAACCGGACGTAGTCACCGACGCCGAGCGAGGCGTAGTCGTCGGCCGACCGTTCCATGATCCAGTTCTCGTCGCCGAAGGCGATTTCGGCGGTCGACGCGGAGGTCGTCGTCTCGAGTGCCGGTTGTGCCGCGGACGGCTCCTCGTCTGCGGGATCGAATCCCATCGCCGCGAGGAGCGCGTTGTTGGCTTCGACGTAGCTATTGACGACGTGTTTCGAGATGCTGGTCCACTGTTCGGCCGCGCGAACTGAGTCGGTGTTCTCTGTGTCCGGGCATTGACTGCTCATTGGTGGTGATGGAGGGGTACCATTCGACGTGAGTTGCGATTCCGCATACCCCTATGCCAGTCGCGGACTTTGTGGTATCGCCAAAGCACGTTGGGCCGCTACCGCTGGATTTCTCGACTCCGGATAGGTTCGTCGCAGCGACGGCCGTCCGCGTGCCGCAGGCACCGTGGCGATCCGTGTGACGCGAACCGCCAGCGCTCGCGGACGGCCCGTGTCCGGCGGCTCGAGCGGCTCGGCCCCGTGCGAGCGGACCGGTAAATCGCGTCACCGTCACCGATCCGAACGGGACGGCGACACGGCCGCTCGCGACCTACGCCGCGGGGAGTTCCTCGAGAAAGTCGGCCGTCGCTGCGTTGAACGCGCGGGGTCGGTCCTGATTGACGAGGTGCCCCGAGTCGGCGAGCTCGAGCCGATCGCCGTCGGCGACCGCCGAGGCGATCTGTCGGCCCTGTCGCTTGACCAGCGGCGCTTCCTGCTCGCCGTGGACGATCAGCGTCGGCGTGTCGACGCCGGTCAGCACGGGCGGCTCGTACCGGTAGAGCGCGCCGAAGATCTTCCGGAACTCGGCCGACGGGATGTCGCCGACTGCGTCGATCGCGTCGGCCCTGGTCTGGGGGTCGACCGACAGCCAGCGCTCGCCGGTCGTTGCCTGGATCGAACACAGCATCGACCGGAAGGTACCCGCCGATCCCGAGAGCGACAGCGACGCGGACAGCGCCGGCAGCGGCGTCCAGAGCGACTTGGTCCCCGGCGGCAACGCGACCGGCGGCATCGACCGCACCGCGCCACCCAGAACCGCGCCCGATGCGCCGTTCGGGTGGCGGTTCATGTACTCCTGGACGACCATCGACCCGAGCGAGAGCCCGCAGAGGATCGGCCGCTCGATCGCGAGTTCCGAGAAGAGCGCCTCGAGGTCGTCGGTGAAGAGGCCGATCGAGTACCGGTCCGGTTCGGTCGCGCCGGTCTCGCCGTGGCCCCGAACGTCGAGCGTCACGACGCGATACTCGTCGTCGAAGTGTTCGACCTGCGGTTCCCAGGCCGTGCCGTCCATCCAGCCGCCGTGGACGAACACCAACGGCGGGCCGTCGCCGGTCGTCTCGTAGTGGATCGTCCCGTCCGCGAGCGTGAGTTCTGCCATACACGATCTCCGGTCCGCTCGCTCTTACACTGACGGGTTGCATCGTCTCGCCGTTCTAATCGAACGGGGCTCCACTCGAGTCGACGCCGGCGATCAGTTTTCGCGGGTCGATTCCGCCCCGACCCAGCGGTCCCAGAACGATTCGAACTCGGACTCGTCTTCGGTGATGCGGTCCCACTGGGCGAGGCCGCGTTCCTCTCGGGTGCCCGGGATCGTGTTGTCGAGGAACAGCGCCGCGAGGCCGCCGACGGCCATCCCGGTCGAGCCGATGATGTAGACGGTGTCGACGACGGCCTGCGCGGCGGCCTCGATCGGGGCTGCGGTGCCCGTCCCGCTGGCGCCGAGCGCGGTGACCAGCGACTCGGTCGCGGACTCGAGACCCACGGTTTCGCGGAACGCGATCGTGCTCTCGAAGTTGCCCATGTACGCCGGGATCGCCAGCCCGACGAAGAGGGCGAAGCCGATGATGAAGGTGTTTCGCGAGGACTCGAGGTCGACGTGGCGCAGGTTCGAGATTCCGACGGCGACGATCTGGCCGAACATGGCGATGAACAGGCCGCCGACGATCGGATCCGGGATCGTCGCGATCAGCTGGCCGAAGTAGCCGACGAAGCCGACGAACAGCATGACGACGGCACCGATCTGGACGACGTACCGCGAGGCGACGCCGGTCAGGCCGATCGCGCCGATGTTCTCGGAGTAGGAGGTCGAGCCGGCGGTGCCCATCATGCCCGAGAAGACGTTCATCAGCCCTTCCATCCCGATGCCGTGGTTGATCCGCTTCCCGCTCGGCGCGCCCGATCCTGCGATGTTCGCCACCGCGTAGTAGTCGCCGATGCTCTCGACGATCGAGGCCAGCACGCCGGCGAACATCCCGACGACGAAGGCGGTCGTCACCTGCGGGGTTCCCCACTGGAAGGGGTAGATCGGAAGCAGGAATCGGGTATCCGTCACCTGTCCGAGATCCACGAATCCCGGATGGGACGTGCCGATCACGCCCGCTATCGAGAGCGCTGCGGCGACGACCCAGGCGAGGACGAGCGCCAGAATAACCGGGTAGAGTCGGAACGCCTTGTGCCTGACGTCGAGGTACTGCGAGAACAGCAAGATGAGCCCGAGCGTGAGGCCGAGCAGCCACCAGCTCTGGTTTGCCGTCGTGATCTGCGGCGCGTTGAACAGCGCCAGTCCGATCAGTGCGATCGTCGGCGCGATGACGACCGGCGAGAGGAACCGCCGGAGTTTCCCGACCAGTCCGAAGTAGCCCATCGCGACCTCGACGATCGCGGCGACGATGATCGCTCCCTGCAACTGCAGCAGTGCGGCCTCCCAGCTCGGTTGCCCCGAGACGCCGCCGGCGGTCACGACGCCCACGATCGCCAGCGCGGGTGCGAGCATGGAGAACGGCGCGCCCTGTACGATCGGGTACCGATTCCCGAACGTGGTCTGAGCGAGCGTCGCGATCCCGGAGACGACGAAGAAGGTGCCGATGAACCGGGCGGTCACGCCGGGCGGCATCTCCATCGCGCCCGCCAGTATCAGCGGGACCGCGATGTTCGCGCCGACCATCGTCAGGTAGTGCTGAATCCCCAGCACCACCGACTCGCCCAGCGGCGGCTGTTCGTCGATTCCGTATTCGATAGTGTCACCGATCGATTCGTCGGCGACTGCCTCGTCCCCCGTCATCGATTCTCGTCGGATAACGGCCGAGGGTCTTCAAAGGGGTGTTGGTACGCTCTCGTCCTCGTTACGGTTCGTCGACCGCACTCTCGGCAGCCGCCCGGACCGTGTCGGCCGACAGCGAGGCGAGGTCGACCAGTTCGCCGTCGGTTTCGCCGGCGACCAACTCCGAGAGGCCGGCGCGGGAGTCGTCGCCGGCGTCGACCACGACGACGCGGGTATCGTCGCTCGCGAGGGCTCGAGCCGCCGTTCGCGTCGCGTCGGTCGGGCTCCCGTCCGCGACGTTCGCCCGACCGTCGGTCACGAGGACGACGACCGACGCGTCCGTGTCGGCGCGCTCGAGGACCCGTCGCGAGGTCTCGAGACCGGCCGGCAGCGGCGTCCGGTCGCCCGAGGGGAGGTCCTTGAGGTGGCGGGCGGCCAGCGAGACGCTGTCGGTCGGCGGGAGCAGGACGTCGGCGTCCTCGCCGGCGAAGGCGACGAACGCGACCCGATCGCGGTGCTCGTAGCTGTCGCGCAGGAGTTCGAGGACGACGCCCTTGGCGGTCCGCATCGCCGGCCGCATCGAGGCGCTGGCGTCGACGGCGAAGACGATCGTCACCGACGTCTCGCCGCTCCGGACGGACCGGCAGAGGTCCCGCTCTTGGACCCGCGACTCGCCGCGGGCCGCCGCCGAGCGGATCGACGCCGCGGCGTCGATCGGCCCCTCGCCGGACGCGGGTTCGGTACGGACGCGAGCGCCCCGGTTATCGGTGCTCGGCGTCGTCCTCGCACGCGTGCCCGTCGCCGTCGCGCCCTCGCCGCGGTCGGCGGTCGGCGTCTCGAGATCCGGCGCGGCCGCCTCGCCGATTTCGGCCCGTTGCTGGCCGGGGACCAGCGGCTGGGCGGTTTCGTCGTCCCCGTCCCCGGACGATCCCGCGGACTCGGATTCCCCCTCGCTCGAGCCGTCGTCCGACCGCTCGTCGCCGGGGTCTGTGGGCGACTGGTCGGCCGAGACGGGCCGGGTTCCGTCGCCGGCATCGTCGCCGTCGGGTTCGGAACTGCCCTCGCTCGAGTCGTCGTCGCCACTGGACTCCCCCTCGGTGCGGTCGCTGTCGCCGGGGCGGTCTCCGTCACTGGAGTCGGCGGCCGGTTCGTCCTCGCTCGCCTCGTCGCCGTCGGACTCGCCGGCATCGTCTCGATCACCCCCGTCCTCCCCCTCTCCCTCTCCTTCTTCCTCGCCCGACGACTCCTCGTCGAACCGATCCTCGAGCAGATCGTCGAGGTCCGGTTCGTCCTCGAAGGGCGTGCTCCGGAGGCGGTGCGGGAGCGTGTAGGTGGCGGCCTCGCGGACGTCGGACTCGACGACCGTCTCTCGGCCCTCGAGCGCGGCCAGCGCCACGGCGGTGCGCGCCGTCGCGACGTCGCCGCGGTGGCCGTCGACGCCGGCCTCGAGACAGAGTCGGGCGATCCGCTCTTTGAACTCGGCAGGGAGGGTAACGGTCGAGAGGCGGTCTCGAGCGGCGGCCAGCTCGTCGCGGAGGGTCTCGACCTTGTCGGCGTACTCGGTTCGCGGGTCGGACGCGCTGCCGCCGTCGGCCTCGAGTGCGCGGTCGATGATCTCGACGCGATCGTCGATCTCGCGGCAGCCCTCGACGGTCGCCTGGAGGGCGAAGCGATCCCGAAGCTGGGGTCGCAGATCGCCCTCCTCGGGGTTCATCGTCCCGACGAGGGTGACGTTCGCGGGGTGGGAGACGCTGATACCGTCTCGCTCGACGGTGTTGACGCCGCTCGCCGCGGCGTCCAGAACGACGTCGACGAGGTGGTCGTCCAGCAGGTTGACTTCGTCGACGTAGAGGATGCCGCGGTTCGCACGGGCCAGCAGGCCGGGATCGAAGTCGGCCTCCCCGGCCAGCGCGTCTTCGACCGAGAGGGTGCCGACGACGCGGTCTCGAGTCGCACCCAGCGGCAGGGTGACGAGCGGGACCGGTCGCGTTTCCACCGGCAGTTCGTCGGGATCGCGCTCGCGGCAGTCCACGCACTGCAACTCGGGTTCGTCCGGCGAACAGCCGTACGGGCAGTCCGCGACGACCCGCTGCTCGGGAAGGAGGTCGACGAGCGCTCGAACGGCGGTCGACTTCGCGGTTCCCTTCTCGCCGACGATCAGGGCCCCGTCGAGGCCGTCGTCGGCCGCGACGGCGAGCAGCACGCGCTTCAGTTCCGCCTGTCCGACGATCGCCGGAAAGGGGAGCGACGATAGCTTTTTGCCCCCGGCGTTTGCAACCATACTTGAGCTAATACAACAGAGGTTTAAAAACGCGATGACACGCATTGGGATATACACTGCGACGGAGAACGAACTCGGCTCGATCGGGCAGGCCGCCGAGCGACTCGAGGGTATCGAACTCGCGGTCCGCTCGGAGAGCGATCTCGAGGACGAGGCCGACGTCGAGGAGTTCGTCGAGGAATTGCACGACGCCGCGGCGGCGATCTTCTGGCTGCACGGTGCCGAAGATAGCATGCCGGGCTACGACTACGCGACGGGAGCGCTCGCGGAAGCGGGCGTCCCGCTGATCGTCAAGGCGACCGGGGACGCGTTCGCGCTCGAGGACACGACGGTTTCGTCGGCCCACCGCGACCGGGTCTACGACTATCTCGAGACGGGCGGGACGATCAACGTCGCGAACCTGTGTCGCTTCCTTGCCGCCGAGTACGAGGGTCGCGACGTCGACTACGACGAGCCCACCGAACTCCCCACGGAGGGCGTCTACCACCCCGACCATCCGGGGATCGAGTACGAGAACTTGCTCGAGACGCACGACCCCGACAAGCCGACGGTCGCGGTCTGGTTCTACGAGTCCCACTGGACCCACGAGAACACCCGGTACGTGGACGCGCAGGTCCGGGCGCTCGAGGAACAGGGTGCGAACGCTCTGCCGATCTTCTGCAACCCGGCGACGGAGACGGACGAGCAGGAAGACGCTGAATGGGTGACGGATACTTGGCTGATCGACGACGATGGACGGTCCATCGTCGATGCCGTGCTCTCCTCGTTCATGTTCTCCCTCTCGATGGACGAGCGCGGTCGCAGTGCCAGCGACGAAGGCAACAGTGCGGAGGACGTCTTCCTCGACCGCCTCGGCGTCCCCGTCCTCCAGACGATCACCACGATGCGCTCGCGCTCGCGCTACGAATCCAGCGATACGGGCGTGATGGGCTTCGAACTCGCCCTCTCGGTCGCGCTGCCGGAGTTCGACGGGAACGTGATCACGCACCCGATTTCCGGCAAGGAGCGAACCGACGACGAGGCCGGCATCGGCTCCGCGCCGAAACACCACTTCCCGATCGCGGACCGGATCGACCACGCGACCCGCCTTGCGGTCAACTGGGCCGAACTTCGGCACACGCCGAACGAGGAGAAACAGGTCGCCGTGGTCCTCCACAACTACCCGCCGAGCGACGACGGAATCGGGACCGCGTTCGGCCTCGACAGTCCCGAGTCGACGGTCAACCTGCTCGAGGAACTCGACGCTCGGGGGTACGACGTGGGCGACGAGATGCCCGAGGACGGCCAAACCCTCGTCGAGAAACTGACCGCACAGCTCACGCTCGAGGACCGGTGGGTCGCGCCGGCGGACGTTCGCGACCTCTCGGTCGACGTGGTCTCCTCGGACACGTACGAAGCGTGGTTCGCCGATGCCGACGAGCGTTTTCAGGAGAACATCGTCGAGGAGTGGGGCGAGGTCCCCGACCGCCCGTTCGCCATCCCCGGCGTCGAGTTCGGCAACGTGCTCGTGACGGTGCAGCCGCCCCGCGGATTCGGGATGGACCCCTCGAAGGTCTACCACGATTCGGATCTGCAGCCGCCACACGACTACTACGCCTTCTACGGCTGGCTTCGGAATACGTTCGAGACCGACGCGGTCGTCCATCTGGGTACTCACGGCAGCCTCGAGTGGCTCCCCGGCAAGACCGTCGGACTGAACGGCGAGAGCGCACCCGATCAGCTGATCGACGATATTCCGAACGTCTACCCGTACATCGTCAACAACCCCGGTGAAGGAACGCAGGCCAAGCGCCGGTCCTACGCCGCCATCGTCGACTACCTCACGCCGGTCATGCGAAACGCCGGTACGTACGACGAACTCTCGGAACTCGAAGAGCTTGCCAATCAGTACCGCGAGGCCGGGATGGAAGACGCCCGCGCCGACGACGGCGACCACCTCGAGACGCTCATCCGCGAGAAAGTCGAGGAACTCGATCTCGCCGTCGAACTCGGTATCGCCGGGACGATCGACGAGAAGGCGGACGTCCGCGGTCCCGACGAGGCCGGCTCGACCCTCGCTGAAGGCGACGTCGAGGGCGACGAGGTCGACGTCGACGAGCTCGTCGAACGCGTCCACGAGTACCTCACCGACGTGAAGACGACCCAGATCCGGCTGGGACTGCACACGATGTCCGAGCCGCCGGAAGGCGAGCGCCTGACAGAGTATCTGGTCGCGCTCACACGCCTCGAGAACCCCGGCGCGCCGAGCCTGCGCGAGAGCGTCGCCGGTGCGCTCGGCGTCGACTACGAGACGATGCTCGAGTCGCCCGGCGAGTACGACGAGGCCCTCGGAATGACCTACGCCGAAGCCGCCGACGAGGTCTACGAGACCAGCGTCGAGCTGATCGAGACGCTCGCCGAACACGACTTCGACATCCCAGTCTCGGAGCGCGAGGCGGGGCCCGACGACGAGGTCAACGTCAACCTGCTGATCGTCGACCTCGAGACGATCGGCGACGGGCGGGCGAAATCGGGCGCACACGACGACCTCCGGAACGCACTGGCGTACATCTGTGAAGAGGCCCAGCCGCGCGTGCAGGGTGCCGAAGACGAGATTCCACGGACCGCCGACGCCCTTTCGGGCGAGTACGTGCCGCCAGGCGGCTCCGGCGCGCCGACCCGCGGCGGCGTCGACCTGCTGCCGACCGCGCGGAACTTCTACACGCTCGACCCGCGCAAGGTACCGGCGAAGGCCGCCTGGCAGGTCGGGAGCGAGGTCGCGGCGGGCGTGCTCGAGCGCCACCACGACGAAACCGGCGAGTACCCCGAAGAGATCGGCGTCGTCGCGTGGGGGACCCCCACCGTCAGGACTCGGGGCGAGACGATCGCGCAGGTCCTCGCGATGATGGGCGTCGAACCGCAGTGGACGGACGCCGGCCGGATCGACGACGTGGAACCGATCCCGCTCGAGGAACTCGATCGACCGCGGATCGACGTGACGACGCGCGTTTCCGGTCTCTTTCGGGACGCCTTCCCCGCGGCGGCGGGCGTCATCCACGATGCGGTCGACGCCGTCGTCGACCTCGACGAACCGCACGAGATGAACTACGTGAAGAAACACGTCGAGGAAGAGCAGGCGGAACTCGCGGACGAGGAGGGCCTCGACGAAGCGGATGCGCGAAAAGCGGCCAAACACCGCGTCTTCACGACCCGGCCCGGCGGCTACGGTGCCGGGACGAACAAGGCCGTCGACGAGGGCAACTGGGACGACCGTTCCGACCTCGCCGATGTGTACGTCCAGTGGGGCGGCTACGCCATGGGCTCGAGAGGGCGCGTCTCGGACGCCCACGACGCCTTCGAGCGCCGTCTCTCGAGCGTCGACGCGACGGTCAAACTCGAGGACACGATGGAGCAAGACGAGTTCGACTCCTCGGACTGGTACGCGTTCCACGGCGGTTTCATCTCGGCGGTGGCCGAGATATCGGGCGCTGAACCCGCCTCCTACGTCGGCGACTCCTCGGACCCGGACAACGTCGACGTCTACACGAACGAGGAGAAGGTCCGCAAGGCGATGCGCTCGCGCGTGCTCAACCCCGACTGGCTCGAATCGATGGAGGAGCACGGCTACAAGGGCGCGGGCGACCTCTCGACGACGGTCGACGTGACACTGGGCTGGGACGCCACGACCGGCGTCGTCAGCGACACGCTGTGGGAAGACGTCGCCGAGAAGTTCGCCTTCGACGACGCTCGTCGAGAGTGGATGCGCGACGTCAACCCGTGGGCCCTCGAGTCCATCACGGATACCTTACTCGAGGCCGTCGAGCGCGGCTGCTGGGACGCCGACGACGGGACGGTCGACCGCCTGCGCGATCTGAACCTCGCGGTGGAGGGCGACCTCGAGGCGCGGACGACCAACGAGGGCGTCGGTGCGGACGCCGATGCGGAGGTGTCGTCCGATGACTGACGGCGGCGAACAGGACTTCGAGAGGGAGTACGCCGACCTCGGTGCGACGACGCAGAACGCGATGGACATCGCGGAGACGAGCATGGATATCGTCCGGCAGTTCGTGCCGGACGAGACGCTCGCGGACCGCGTCCGCCAGAAGTCGGTCCACTCGATGGGCGACATCGAGTTCCAGCACCTGATCGAGTTCACGGGCAGCGACGCGCTCGGCGACGACGAGGACGCCCCCGTCCGCGCCGGTGCGCGAGCCGTCCTCGACGAGGCGACCATCGTGACCGACATCACGATGTCCAAAGCCGGGATCACCGGCCGCGGCCACGACTGCGAGAAGCGCAAGGCGATCGGCAACGGGGCCGAACTGGCGAAGGAGACGGGCATGACTCGGACCGCGGCCTCGGTGCTCGAACTCGACAAGCGCGGCGTCTACGACGGCGCCATCGCGACGATCGGGAACGCGCCGACGGCCGCGTTCGCGCTGGCGGACTGCATCGAAGACGGGACCCGGCCGGCCGCCATCGTCGCGACCCCCGTCGGCTTCGTCAAGGCCGAGGAGAGCCGCCAGCGCATCCGCCAGGTCAGCGAGGCGTACGACGTGCCGGCGATCACGAACGTCGGCCGCCGCGGCGGCAGCGGACTCGCCGCGGCGCTGACGAACGAACTGATTCACGTCGCGAAAGACGTCCGGACCGACGAACTCGCGCTCGAGCTGACGGCCGAGGCTCGAGCGGCTCGAACCGAATCCGACAGCGAGGACCGCGAGGACGAATGAGCGACTACGACCTCGACGCGGGACCTGACCCGGCGACGGTCGCGGCTGCCGCGCCGGAGTCCGCCATCGGCGCAGCCGCTGCCGAGCCGGTCTACGCCGTCGGCGTCGGGCCCGGCAACCTCGAGTATCTGACGCCCCGCGGCGAGCGGGCGATCCGCGAAGCCGACGTGATCGTCGGCTTCACCACGGTCGTGGAGTTCGTCGAGGACCTGACCGACGCCGACCTGCTGACCTGCGGCTACGAGGACGAGGCCGAGGCGCTCGAGGCGTTCGGCGAGCGCGTCGCCGACGGCGAGCGCGGGACGGCGGTCGCGATGGGCGATCCCAACCACTCGGGCTACCAGTTCGTCGGCAAAGTGCAGGACGCCGTGGAACGCGCGGACCCCGATATCCCGGTACGCGTGATCCCCGGCATCTCCTCGCTCCAGCTGGCCGCCAGCCGCGCCCGGACGCCCATGGAGGATACCGAGTTCGTCACGCTCCACAAGAGCGGCGACCTCGAGTCGGACATGGAGCGGCTCGCCACCGCGGTCGACGACCGTCACCTGCTGGTGCTCCCGCGGCCGTACGACCGGATGCCCGGCGATATCGCCCGGTTCTTGCTCGATCGGGGTGCAGAGCCGTCGCTCGAGGCGCTGGTGCTCGAGAAGCTGACCCACGAGGACGAGCAGATCCACCGGTTCACGCTGACCGAACTGGCGGACCACGCTGGCGGGTGCGGCGAGGACGAGACGCCGTTCTCGGATCTGATCGTGCTCGCTGTCCGACGACCGGTCGCCGCGGGAGAACCGTCGTAGCAGCCGCGTTTCGAACGACGCCCGCGGCGTCTCGCGTCGCTTCTCTCCCGGATCGGCTCGCCCGAAGTGGATGGGACACCAACACTTATGAGCGGTCGATTCGCATGCGGAAATATATCAATACATCTTCAGCAACCGTATCTGTACGTCTTCTTCGGGGCGCTCGGACTCTGGGCCGCCTCGGACCTGCGCATCGGATTTCGACACCGCGGTCGAACCGACCCTGCTCAGGATCGCGGTTCGAAGCGCGCGATCGGGCTGGCCATTGGCGGCGGCACGGCGGGTGCTGCGGTCCTTCCCGAAGTGGTGTCCGTCCCGACCTCCCGCGCCCGATGGCGGCGTTCTGGATCGGAATCGGACTCGTGCTGTGCGGCGTCTTCCTCCGTCAATACGCCGTTCGGACGCTCGACGAGTACTTCTCAGTGGCGGTGTCCGTCGACGCGTCCGATCGCGTCGTCAGTTCGGGACCGTACCGATGGGTTCGCCACCCGTCGTACACCGGCGGACTGGGGACGCTGATCGGTACCGGCGTCGCCACCGGCAACTGGCTGAGCCTCGGCCTCGTGACTGTCGCCGGACTCGTCGCGTATGGGTATCGCATCCGCGTCGAAGAGCGCGTCCTGCGGGAACAGTTGGGCGACTCGCGGGAACAGTTGGGCGACTCCTACGACGCGTACGCGACGCAGACGCCGTACCGACTCGTTCCAGGTCTCTGGTGACGGCTGTCCATTGAACTGGCGAGATCCTCACTCGTCGTGTTCGTATTCGTGCAACACCGTCGACACGGTGTTCGCGACTTCCTCGAGCGCGACGGCGTTGGTTTTCCTGAGGTCGTCGCCATCGCGAGCCTCGCTCAGGTGCTGCAGGGCCTTCCGGAGGTGCTGTTCGGTCTCGAGACTGTCGTCCCCATTCGGTCGATCCCCGTTCATGGTTGGTCCGGCGGTCGTAACCGACTCGAGCGGTTAAGTTCGTCGGTGGGGTGCCCTGTCACTCGAGCGCGTTCCGGGCCGCCGCTCGCCGTTCGGCACCCGTCGCGTCGTCGCCTTCCGGTCGACATCGAATCGTCCTTCAGGTCGGTCCGGGTGCGACAGTTCCAGAGTTCCGCGTTCCGCGATGCGTCGCCGGGACTCGAGTTCGAACGCGCGGAGGCCTCGGCGGGGAGGTCGTAGCGTCGCGAATCGGATTCGACCGCCCGAACGGAGCGCCGACCCGATTCAGCTCGGCTCGCCCACCGACGGTCGGGCGGTCGCTCCGGCTCGAGCCGTCCCACGGTGCCGAGGAACGAGCAGTAGTCGATACGGACACATCACGGCGAGCTCTGTGGAATGCAACTGTTTTTACAGGACTCGCTGATTGAAATCGCTAGCGGACAGCGAACCGATCGGCTGAAGTTACGACTCTCAAATATATATTATAAATCAAATTAGTTTCTATAGTATTTTTAGAATGCTAACTAATATACGACAGCACTCATTCGTTAACTATGATGGGAGGGGAAAGTCAGAAAATGGCAATGACGGTAGAAGAAGTGACTGATACGTTAGAGGTTATGGAGAGCTATCTACGCAGAAACATCCTTAGATATTTGATCATGAACGATGGCGAGGCGTTTTCAACTGAGGAAATTGCAAATCATATCAATGCGTCGTTCTTTGGACGCGAAGCACAGTTCGGATCGAGGGAGGAAATAATAGTGGGATTGCATCACAACCATCTGCCCAGACTGAAAGAAATAGGTATCCTAGACTATAAGCCGGAATCGAAGGAAGTTCGATATTGGGGCCATACCTTGGTTGAAGAGATATTAAAGGCGATACCGCACGGGAAGTGATCTTTGTGAACAGTCTTCGTCGTGAAATGGCTACAGTTGGAGATCCTGTTCGCCTTGAGATGGTCGAACGGAAATATCATCTTCACCTCGAATCGTGACACGGTAGCCGTAATATTCGAACTGAATATTGAGATTCGTATCGTTTTTTGAATTGCTTTCGGACCCCAACCGGTCAAGGAGTTCAGGATCGATAACTGAATACAGCGGCACATCGATTTCTGTTGGACCTACCCCTTCCTGTTCGGCAACTTCCATTATCACCTCAAAACTCAACGACTTCCTTTCTCCCATGAATACAACGTACTATAACAGTATATAAATCTTGTTTCTCATACACTCGAAATACATTTTATAATTGACAGTCTTCGATACTCCTGTCGAAAGCAGTTCCCGATCCGTGGTCCGATATCTGCCAGTGGCCAATACAGAGGCCCTATCGCCATACCAAACGTCTCTCTCCGACGAATTTGCATCCCCTGTTCACAAGGCCAACCTGACAAAAATATGGGGATGGTCTCCGCCCGGGTAACGACACAGCCGACACCGACCGTCTACTTCAGGCGGTGGGCTGGACATGGAAACCGTATCTGCGAGTACTGCGAAGGGGGCCCGCGATCCGACCTCCCGTCTGAGAGCGATCGACGAGGAGCGGTTCCGGGAGAGCTTCGACACGCACTCCAAACGGTGTCGCCGGTGTGACCGTCTCCGCACCGCGACCCGCACGCCCGCCGACGAGTGACCCTGGCTTCGGGCTCACCGACGGATTCAAGTTCACTTGTTCTAATCCAACCACAATGGCTACGTCCCACACGATCGACGGCGTCGGTCGGGCCGATAGACCCGGTCGGTGCTCGGAGGGCGACCGATGAACGGATTCGTTCTGGGCGGCGTCAGCTCCGGCGTCGGGAAGACCGTCGCGACGCTGTCGATAATCCAGGCCCTCGAGGACGCGGGGCACGCGGTTCAGCCCGCCAAGGCGGGGCCGGACTTCATCGATCCGAGCCACCACGAGGCGATCGCGGGACGGCCTTCCCGCACGCTCGACCTGTGGCTCTGCGGCGAGGACGGTCTCCGCCGAAACTACCGCCGCGGCGAGGGCGACGTCTGCGTCGTCGAGGGCGTCATGGGCCTCTACGACGGCGACGGCTCGAGCACGGCGATGGTCGCCGAGGCCCTCGAGCTACCGGTCGTCCTCGTGGTCGACGCGAAGGCGGGCATGGAGAGCGTCGCGGCGACCGCGCTCGGCTTCCGGGCGTACGCCGAGACGATCGGTCGCGACATCGAGGTCGCCGGGGTCGTCGCCCAGCGGGCTCACGGCGGCCGCCACGAGCAGGGCATCCGCGACGCCCTGCCCGACGACCTCGAGTTCTTCGGCCGAATTCCGCCGAACGACGAGCTCGAGATTCCCGAGCGGCATCTGGGTCTCGAGATGGGCGCGGACGCCGCCCTGCCGAGCAACGCACTCCGGGAGGCCGCCGAGTCGCTCGAGGCCGAGCGGCTGGCCGACGTGGCGACCGCCCCGCCCGCTCCCGAGTCGCCGTCGCCCGCCGCGACCGCGGAGCCGGTCGACGCCACGATCGCGATCGCCAGCGACGCCGCCTTCTGCTTCCGCTATCCGGCGACCGTCGAGCGGTTCCGCGACCGGGCCGAACTGGTGGCGTTCTCGCCGGTCGCGGGCGATCCCGTTCCGGACTGCGACGCGGTCTATCTGCCCGGCGGCTATCCCGAACTCCACGCGGACGACCTCGAGTCGGCCGGCACCCTTTCGACACTCGGCGACCTCGCCGGCGACGGGCTCCCGGTGCTCGGCGAGTGCGGCGGCTTGATGGCCATGAGCCGGTCGCTAACGACGGCCGAGGGCGACCGCAGCGAGATGGCCGGCATCCTGCCCGCCGACGTGACGATGCACGACCGCTATCAAGCGCTCGATCACGTCGAACTCGAGGCTCGCGGGGGGACGCTGACCGCCGACGCCGGCGAGACGATCCGGGGCCACGAGTTCCACTACTCGAGCGCCGACGTCGACGACGATGCCCGGTTCGCCTTCGAGACCGTTCGAGGGGACGGCATCGACGGCGAGCACGATGGACTAACCGAGTACGAGTCGCTGGGAACGTACGTCCACGTGCATCCGGAGAGCGGGGCGTTCGATCGGTTCCTCGAGTCGATCGCGAACTGAACCCGGACGTCGAGGATCGCCGCCGTCCGCGTCCATCCGCGCCGAAAGAAGTGACCCACGGGCGGGTATTCACGGATACTGAAACGCAGTCAAATAGTTAACACGAACGGGGGTGTACCGTGGAACGTATGTCCGAAACCGTCCACCGACTCGAACCGCTGGAGCGTCGCCCCCTGACCGACCGCACCTGTCTCGTCACCGGTTCCTCGAGAGGGATCGGCCGTCAGATCGCCTTCGAACTCGCCCGCTGTGGCGCCGACGTCGCGGTGAACTATCGGTCCGCCGAAGACCGCGCCCTCGAGGTCACGGAGACGATCGAGGCCAACGGCGAGACGGCCGTCCCCGTGCAGGCGGACATCTCCGACCCGGACCAGGTCGAACAGATGGCCGCGGCGGTTCGCGACGAACTCGGCGAGATCGACGTGCTGATCAACAACGCGGGGATCACGATCGATCGCAAGTTCGAGGACATGACCTACGAGGACTGGCGGACCGTCATCGACGTCAACCTAAACGGGACGTTCAACTGCACGAACGCGTTCTACGAGGACATCAAGGCGTCCGATCACGGGCGGGTCATCAACATCTCGAGCGTCGTCGGCCAGCAGGGTAACTACGGGCAGGCGAACTACGCGACCTCGAAGGGTGGCCTGTTCGCCTTTACCCGGACGCTGGCGCTTGAACTGGCGAGCCACGGTTCGACGGCCAACTGCGTCGCGCCGGGGTTCACGAGGACGGATATGCTCGAGAAGGTACCCGAACGAGTACAGGGGAAGATCCGCGAGGACATCCCGCTGGGCCGATTCGCGACGACAGAAGACATCGTCGGCATGGTTCGGTTTCTCGCCTGCGACCAGGCGGAGTACATGACCGGACAGGTGCTCGGGATCAACGGCGGCATGGAGTGGTGACGATCGACTGACGGCGTCGATTCGGATCGAGGTCTGGCCGCTCGAGCGGCGTCGCTCTCGAGTCCGTGCTCGAACTCGTGGCTGTCGTTTTCGCCAGTACTTCCGGTCCGAGCGAACTGTTCGCTCTCCTTCGACAACTCTTCTTGTCCTACTCCAACCCCATATGGGCAACCGCAGTTGTTCTACCACAAACAAAATTGTTTTAGGGCCGGACTCTGTCCTACCGGATGATGCCACCCATCGCGCTTCCACACGACGCGAAGGCCGGGCCGACCAAGTCGGAGGTCCGCGCCGTCGTCCGATCGAAGCTCGCGCTCGAGTCGGACGACCACTTCGCGGAGGTCGGCTCCTGTACGGGGGCCGTCACGATCGAGGCCGCACAGCGAGCCGGGCGGGTGACCGCTCTCGAGCGGAAGACAGAACGAGTCGAGACGACCGAGCGGAACCTCGCGGCGAACGAGGGGTCGGTACGTGCCGACGTCGAACTTCGCAACGCTGAAGCGCCCGAGGGGCTACCCGACGACGCCGACGCACTCTTTCTGGGCGGAAGCCGCAACTTCGAGGCGGTGCTCGATCACGCCGTCGAAACCGAGATCGACCGCATCGTGATGAACGTCTCGCGGCTCGAGGTCGCGGGCGAGGCGACGGCGGCCTTCCGCGAGCGGAACCTCCTCGAGGAGGTCGTCCAGTTCCAGGTGAGCCACGGCTACGAACTCGCCGGCGCGACGAGCTTCGACTCCGACAATCCGGTCTACATGCTCGTCGGGAGCGCGACGCCGGACGCGAACGAAGACGAGGACGGCGGCGAGAAGGTCGCCGCTGACGGAAGCGGGGGGAGCCGGCGGTGACCCTCTACGGCGTCGGACTCGGACCCGGCGAAGCCGATCTCGTGACCGTCCGTGGCAAGGCGGTCCTCGAGAGTGCCGACGTGGTCTACTCGCCCGGCCGGCTGTCCAGAACGGTCGCGCTCGAGCACGTCGACGAGTCGAAGATCGGGGACCTCGACTTCCCGATGACCAGAGACGAACAGAAGCTGCGAGCGGCGTGGAAGGAGGCCGCGGCTGAGATCGCCCCCAACGCACGCGACGGCGACGTCGCCTTCGTGACGCTGGGCGACCCGAACGTCTACTCGACTTTCGGTCACTTGCGCCGGACGATCGACGCCTTTCACGCCGACGTCGACCTCGAGATCGTTCCCGGCGTCAGCGCCGTTACCGCGTTCGCGACGGCGATGGGCGTCGAGATCGAAGCCGGTGCGGGCCTCTCGCTGCGAGAGGCCGCGTCGGGCCACAGCCCGACCGGGCCGGACCGGATGATCCTCTTCAAGGTCACCGACGCGCCGGCGACCCACGAGGGCCTCGTCGAGGCCGGCTACGACGTGACCTACGGCCGCCGGCTGTTCATGGAACAGGGCGAGACGATCGTCACCGACGACCCCGCGGACATCGACGAGCGCGACTACTACACGCTCGCCTACGCCGAGAAAGAAACACTCGAGGTCGAGCAAGCGACCGCCGCCTTCGAGACCGACGACGCCGACTCCTCGAGCGAGGACGAGGCGACGAGCGGTGAGCCGGTCACCGACGGCGGGACGCTGGTCGGCCTCGAACGCGCCGAGCGCGCCGAGGGCTGTGAGGGCGGCGACTGCGGAGGCCACCGATGAGCGACGAGACGCCGACCGATCCGCAGGAGGCGATCGACTCGCGCGGCGAGCGCCGCCGCGAGGAACTGGACGACCGGATCTTCGAGCACAGCGCCGGCGACGAGCAGGAGGGGGTCCCCTTCGTCGGTGCCGGTCCCGGCAACCCGCGACTGCTGACCGTCGCCGGGGCGGAACTGCTCGAGGCGGCCGACCTCGTGGTTCACGCGGGATCGCTGGTCAACAGCGAACTCCTCGACGAGTACTGCGGCCACGCGGACCTCGTCAACTCGGTCGGGAAGGACCTCGAGGAGCTGATCCCCCTGATGCGGGACGCCTACGAGGACGGCGACGACGTGGTCCGGCTCCACAGCGGCGATCCGGCCATCTACGGGGCCGCGATCGAGCAGATGGACGCACTGGAACACGAGGGCGTGCCGACCTACTTCGTACCGGGCGTCACGTCGGCGTTCGCGGCGAGCGCGACGCTGCGGACGCAACTGACGCTCAACGAGGTCTCGAACCACGTCGCGTTCACCCGACCCCAGGGCAAGACCCTGACGCCGGAGGAGGACCACATCTCCGACTTCGTGGAGATGGGCGACGTGACGACCTGCATCTACCTCGGAACCCACGCGGTCCGGGATACGATGGATCGGCTGCTCGAGGACGACCACGACCCCGACACGCCGGTCGCGGTGATCTACCACGCCTCGTGGCCGGACGAGGACGTGATCGTCGGCTCGATCGGCGACATCGCGGACAAGGTCGAGGAGGCCGGCTACCGCGCCTCGGCGCTGGTCGTCATCGGCGACGCCGTGACCGGCGCGGGCTACGAGCGCTCGTTCCTCTACGGGGACTGGGCGAATCGAGGATCGTCGGGAGAGTCCAGCGAGACGGAGGCGGGTGACGACTGAGATGACTCGGAGTCACTACCGCAACCGCGATGAAAGCCCCTGCCTCGCTCGACCGGTCGGTGGTCTGGACGGGTTCGTAGAGTGTGGACAGGCCAATGTCGGTACGAGAGACATCAAACAATGAGTTCAGGAACTGAGAACGCGGATACGACGGACGATTCGGGATCGAATTCCGACGGCGGACACTGTTCTACGCCGGATTCGGACGGCGAAGTCGCCGAGGAGATCGCGATCATCTCCTTCGGCCGGAAGATGGACACCGCCGAGGAGATCAAATCGGAGATCGGTGATCGCTACGAGGCGATCGACATCATCGAGTACCATGGCGACGTCTTCGAGGAGCACTGGGGCGAGTACGACTGCTTCATCGGCCTGATGGCCTCGGGGATCGCGATGCGGAAGACGGCCCACTTGCTCGACGACAAGTGGGAGGACCCCGCGATCTGCGTCGTCGACGAGGAACTCACCTGGGCCATCCCGATCACGGGCGGCCACCACGGCGCGAACCAGGTCGCACAGGACCTCGCGACGATGGGTGCCGTGCCGGCGATGACCACCGCGAGCGAGGCCGCGGGCAAGCAGGGCGTCGAGTCCCGTGCGAAGGCGATGGACACCCACGTCGTCAACGGCGACTCGACGGTCAAGACGAACCTCGCCGTCCTCGACGAGACCCTCGGTCCCGTGGCCCGACTCGACGGGCCGAACGCCGTCCTCGTCGGCGACGACGTGACGGTTCTCAAACGCAACAAGGACGACGGCGTCGTCCTCGGCACCGGCAGCGTCTCCGGTGCGAGCAAGGACGCGTTCCTCGAGGCCTGGGAGGAAGCCCTCGAGCAAACGGAGTACGACTTCGAGGACGTGGAGTTCGTCGGCACCGCGACCCGGAAGGAAGACGAGGAGGGACTGCTCGCGGCCGCCCAGGAACTCGACCTCGGCGTGGTCGCGTTCGACAAGGAAACCCTGCTCGCACACGAGGGGCCGACGCCCTCCAAATCGAAGGAGCTGATCGGCTGGCCCGGGGTCTCTGAAGCCTCCGCAATCGCGGGCGGTGCCGAACAGGAACTACTCCTCGAGAAGATCAGTTACGAAAACGAGGTGACGGTGGCGATCGGACGGTAATCGAAGGGACGGGTCGCTGTTCCGACATGATGGGGAATTTATAATTCATCGCGTTCGTTCTGGTCTCTCGTCGGATTGCTCGAGTTGTGATGTCTTGATAGCTAGTGGCCACTAGCTTTATCGTTAAATGAGCGTACTCTCGAGAACGTAGCGATTGCCGATGATACCTGTCCAATTTACGCCATTTGCTCTCCCATATTATCTCGCAACTATCATCTCGGCTATCATTACAGTGTATGCGTTCCAACAGGGTCGGAAACACGGCTTCAATGATCCCGTCCTCGCGTTCACGACGATGGAAGCGATTGCGACGATTTGGGTCCTCTGTGTCGCACTCGAGTATTCGATTACCGATCAATGGCTGAAAACTGTGTTGGGCATCGGTCGGATTGTTGGAGCGCTCACCCCGGTTCTGTTCATCGTGTTCACACTCCTCTTTGCCGGACACGAACGGTTCGTCACTCGCCGGTACGTTACACTGTTGCTGGTCGTTCCTGTGGCGAGTATCATTCTCGCGGTAACGAACTGGTATCACGGACTCATGTGGAGTGCATCGTCAGTCGTTGAATATGGCGGCGCGCTGTTCTTGTACCGGGAATTTACGACAGCGTTCTACGTGCCGATGCTGTACGGGGCTGTACTGGTTCTGATCGGAAGCACGCTTTTGTTGAAACTGGCACTCACCTCCCAACGACTGTACCGTCGACAGGCTATCGCCGTAGCAGGTGGTATGCTCGTTTTGATCACCTCTTTGATCGTGTGGTTCGTCGTCGAGCTACTGTTCGAATTCTCGCCTCCACTGATTACGCTCGCCTTTCCGATTAAGGGGGCCCTGTTCGGATACGCCCTGTTCCGCTTTCGGTTCCTCGACATCGTTCCCGTCGCTCGAGATACCGTCGTCGATAACATGCGAGACGGTTATCTGGTGACCGATCCCAGTGGCCGAATCGTCGACGTCAATGACGCCGGTCAGGCGCTCCTCGATCGAACTGCCAGTGACATCGTCGGTAACCACCTCGACGCACTGTTTCCGAACGACGAGGGGGTTCTCGATGGCGACGACCACGCGACCAGGACCGAGCACGAATTGACTGTCGAAACGGCCAGCGATGACCCTCGATTCCTCATCGCTCATCGCACCGACCTTACGAGGCCCGAACACGACCATCCACTCGGACAGTTGGTGATCCTCCGTGACATCACCAATCGGCGACGGGTCCAGAAGCGATACCAGACACTGATCGAACACTCGTCCGACCTCACCGTCGTCCTCGACGAGGAAGGTGATCTCACGTACGTGAGCCCGTCGGCCAAGTCGATCATTGGCGTCCCTGCGGACGAGATCATCGGTGAGAACACCATGGACCACATCCACCCCGAAGACATCGAATCAGTAGCCGAGCGATTCGACGAGGTAGTGATGAATCCAGCAGAGACCGTTCGGTTCGAATATCGGTTGCGCCATATCGACGGCTCCTGGCGAACGATGGAAGGTGTTGCTCGCAACCTCCTCGAGAACCCCTACGTCAAGGGAGTCGTCGTCAACGCCCGGGACATCACTGCACGGACGGAACGGGAGCGCGACCTCGAACGCACGAACGACCGACTCGAACAGTTCGCGAACATCGTCTCGCACGATCTCCGCAATCCACTCACTGTCGCACAGGGACACCTCCAACTCGCCAAGGACACTGGAGATATGGACTCTCTCGAGGCGATAGAACAGTCCCACGAGCGAATGGAGTCGATCATCGAGGACGTGCTGACACTGGCTCAGCAGGAAAAATCGATCGGTGAAACCGAGCACGTCGGTCTCGCGTCGATTGCTAGGGAGGCCTGGAAGCACGTGGAAACACCCGACGCTACCCTGGTAGTTGACTCGAATACCACGATCGCGGCCGATCGCGATCGGTTGCTCCGGTTGTTCGAGAACTGTTTCCGAAACGCGATCGAACACGCTGGCGCCGACGTGACCGTCACGATCGGTACGACCGACAAGTCGTTTTTTATCGCCGACGATGGACCCGGGATTCCCGACAATCAACGGGATGACGTCCTCGAGGCGGGATATACGACCGCCGAAACGGGGACGGGCTTTGGTCTGTCGATCGTCTCGCAGATCGCGGAGGCACATGGCTGGACCGTCTCGATCGACACGAGTGTGGCTGGTGGGGCACGGCTTTCGTTCCGGACTGAGGAGTTCGACGATCTCTCACGGCCCGTTCCCAACGGACAGCGGACCCAGTGAGAGCGCGCGCTTGCTGTTTCGATCCTCCGAACGACGATAGAATGGTACTCGAGGGGGGCGTTCCGTCGTTCGGGTCGCCGCGCGTTCGTTTCTGTCACTGATCACCCCCTGAGAACGCACTCTCCCCTGCCAGCGACCGTCAAGCATGAGCGCCACCCGGTGATCGGAAGAAATCGTTCTCGTCGGTCTCACGCCAAAATACGCGGTAATAAACCGTAGTTGTCCTAACGCAATATAAATTGTTATTAGGCTCCGTTACGTCCCGAAGAGATATGAATCGGATGGACCATCGACGCCGGAAACGGCACCGTCGGACGGAGTTCGAACCGTGACGGAAACCGCTGCACACCAGGATGACCGGGAAACCGATGGCACCCTCTACGTCGTCGGTATCGGCCCCGGCCTGCCCGACCACATGACCAAGCGGGCCAAGGAGGTCATCGAGACCGCGGACGTGGTCATCGCCTCGAGCCTCTATCAGGAGTTCCTGCGCGACGACGGCACCCTGCTGTCGGAGGCGGAGACGGACGAGGACGGCATCGCGGTCCGGGAGGACGACACCGCAGCGCGAGCCGAAGGCGACCGAGAGGACGGCTTCGAGCAGGAAATCGTCCGCTCGACGATGGGTCGCCAGATCGAACTCGCGCGCGCGGCGTTCGACCACGTCCGCGAGGGGAAAGACGTGGCCCACGTCTCCGGCGGCGATCCGTCGGTCTACGGCAAATCCGACCTCGTCTTCAAGATGGCAGCGGAGGACGACGCGACGGATATCCCGATCGAGATCGTCCCCGGCCTGACCGCGGCGCTCGGCGGCTCGGCGAACGTCGGCGCGCCGCTGTGCAACGACTTCTGTACGGTCTCGCTGTCGGACAAGTGGCGCGGCTGGGACGAGATCGAGGAGAAGCTGCGCGCAGCGGCGATCAGCGACTTCGTGATCGTCCTCTACAACTGCTGGCGAAACTACGAGAAAGCGGTCGAGATCGTCCGCGAGGAGCGGACCGACGACGCCTACGTGGCCATCGTCAACGACGCGGGCCGCGCGGACGCCGGCCGAAACGGCGAGAGCCAACACATTACGACGCTCGGCGAGGCCGCCGACCACGACGACAAGGTCTCCGGGATGGGAACCTCGCTGATCATCGGCAACCACGAGACCGAAACCTGGAGCAACGACGATCGAACGTACCTCGTCACCCCGCGCGGCGGGCGTGACGTCGACGACTTCTGAAACCGATACCACACAATCATGAGTACGGATACTAACGCGGACGCCGACGCCGAATCGACTTCCAACTGTGGCGCATCGAGCACGGAGAGTAGTGCCAGCGAGGCGAGCACCGAGAGCTCGAGCAGCTGCGGCGCATCGAGCAGCACCGACGACTCGAGTTCGAACTGTGGGGCGTCCTCGAGTTCCTCGTCTTCGAGTAGCTGTGGGGCCTCGAGTTCCGACGACGACAGTTCGAACGAGAAAGAGGTCGGCTCGACCGTCGACGACTTCGACGCCGAGCCCGGCAAACTGAGCGCCGTCGGCCTCGGTCCCGGCCACCCGGAGGGGATGACCGACCGCGCGAAGACGGCGCTGCTCGAGGCCGACCACATCGTCGGCTACACGACCTACATCGAACTGATTCCCGACGAGATCACCGAGGCGGCCGACGACATCTACGATACGCCGATGTGTGGCGAGGTCTCGCGGACCGAGGAGTCGATCGACCGCGCGCTCGCGGGCAACGACGTGGCGATCGTCGGCAGCGGCGATCCCAACGTCTACGCCCTCGCGGGGCTGGCCCTCGAGATCCTCGAGTCCAAGGGCGCGACGGCGTCGATGGTCGACTTCGACGTGGTACCGGGCGTGCCGGCCGCCCAGTCCTGTGCGGCCCGACTGGGTGCGCCGCTGGTGAACGACACCGTCTCGGTGTCGCTGTCGGACCACCTCGTCCCGATGCCCGAGATCGAGTCCCGCCTCCACTCGGTGGCCAGCGAGAACTTCACGATCACGATCTACAACCCGTGGAGCCGCAAGCGCCGGGAGAACTTCGAGAAGGCCTGCGAGATCCTCCTCACCCACCGCGACCCCGACACGCCGGTCGGCATCGTCCACGGCGCCGGTCGCGAGGACGAGCAGGTGATGATCACCGAACTCGCCGACCTCGAGGCCCTCGGCGAGAGCGAGATCGTCGACATGACGACGACGATCGTCGTCGGCACCGAGGACACCTACGTCTGGGACGACCGGATGGTGACCCCGCGGGGCTACGAGACGAAATACGACTACTGAGGCCACCCAGAACAGATCCACAATGACACGATACGAAGTGACGATCGAGAAAGACGCCTGCGACGGCATCTTCGCCTGCCTGACCCGTGACCCGCGGTTCGTCGAAGGTGACGACGGTCTCGCGACCGTCGACCCCGGTGCGGATCCGGTCTACGATTGCGAGGGCGAGGTCACCGACACCGCAGCGCACGTCGTCGCCACGTTCGACGACGACCGCATCGACGAGGCCCGGCAGGCCGCGGCGGCCTGCCCGACGGACGCGATCGTCGTCCGGGAGGTAGGCGAATGAGCGACGCGGACGCCGCGACCGAGATCGAGATCGAGGTTCCGGCCGACCCGCTCGCGGGCCACCCCGCGACGGCGTACTTCTGGGGCCACGTCGCCGGCAGCGGCGACGTTTCAGACGACGGCGCGGTTCGGAACGACGTGAGAACCGCGGATGGCGCACGGCGAAGCCGTGCGCGCATCGAGGTCGTGACCACCGACGAGGCGTCCGCGGACGTGCTCGCCGCGATCGCCGGCGGCGACCTCGAGCACGAGACGGCCACCCGGGACTACGCCCACGACACCTCGATCACGCGCACGGAAGACGAGTACACGCTCTCGATCGACGGCGACGGGGGCGACGGCGACGCCGGGAGCGGTCTCCTCGGGCGCAGCGGCGCGCTCGGACTCCCCGTCGACGGCCGCGGCAACTACCGCTTCGGCGCGTTTTCGGCGTACGACCGAGAACTGCTCCGCGGACTGCTCGAGGGCTGTGGCACGATCTGCTTCAAGTCCTCGAGCGGCACCGTCGGCATCTCCTTCGTCCACGACGACGAGGACCTGCTCGAACTCGCGCAGGACCTGATCGCCGACTGTCCAATCGACGCTCCCTTCGGCGACCGCTCGGAAACGTCCTCGGGCGGCTACTGGTTCGGCGTCGACGACGATGCCGCGCCCGTCTTCGGCACGTGGCTCTACGAGAACTGCGAGGAAACCGGACTGTTCGCGCCGAGTCGCCGCCGCAAACTCGAGCGGAGTCTCGAGCAGGCCGCGGCGTACGACGGCGACGAGGACTAAGATCGACGATCGATGAGCACACCCGACGACACCACGCCCGCATCGACGGCCGGGTTCGACGACGAGGCCGTGTTGCTGATCGGCCACGGCTCCCGGCGCGAGAAGTCCAACGAACAGGTCCGCCACCTGGCCGCGGCCCTCGAATCCCGGCTGGGGATCCCGGTCGATGCCGCGTTCCTCGAACTCGCGAAGCCGGCGATCGACGAGGCGTTCGCCCACCTCGCCCCCGTCGCGTCGCGGGTGACGGTGGTCCACTGTTCGCTGTTCGCCGCGAGTCACGTCAAGAACGACGTGCCCCTCGCCATCGAGCAGGCCCGAGCCGAACACGACCTCGAGATCGACAACGGCGCGCATCTGGGCGTCCATCCCGCGATTCTGGACCTGCTGGACGACCGTGCCACCGCCGTCGAGCGCGAGCTCGGCGTCGACCGCGCGGACGACGACGTCGCCGTCGTCGTCTGCGGCCGCGGCTCGAGCGACCCAGACGCCAACGGCGACGTGTACAAGCTGGCCCGCCTCCTCTACGAGGGCCGCGAGTTCGACCGCGTCGATGCCTCGTTCGTCGGCGTCACGGAGCCGACGCTCGAGGAGACCTTACACGGGCTCTCGAAGCACCGGCCCGACGCGGTCGTCGTCCTGCCGTACATGCTCGGCGACGGCGTCCTCACCCAGCGGGTTCGGGAGTGGACAGCCGACTTCGACGACGACTACCCGTACGTCGACGCGCTGGCCGGCGATCCGCTCGGGACGGATTCCCGGCTGCTGGACGTCTTCGCCGACCGGTGGCAGGAGGCCCGCACCGACAGCGTCTCCATGTCCTGTGACACGTGCAAGTACAAGGTCGACCTCGAGGGCTACGAGGAGGACATCGGCGGGGCGCGAGCCATGCTCCGGGCGCTGGCCCATCAGGAGGCCCACGCCGACCGCGAGGACGTCGACGACGACCCGCATAGCCACGACGCGCCGGCAAAGCACGTCGCCGTCTGTACCAACCAGACCTGTGCCAAGATGGGGTCGCCGGCGGTCCTCGAGCGCCTCCGCCAGGAAGTGCGGGACTCGGACCACTGCGACGCTCGCATCACGCGGTCGTCCTGTCTGGGGCGCTGTGGTGACGGGCCGATGATCGCGGTCTACCCGGACGGGATCTGGTACGGCGGCGTCGAAGACGACGACGCCGAACGGATCGTGGGCGACCACCTCGATCGGGATCGGATCGTCAGCGATCTCGTCGATCAGACGCTGTAGCGGACCGAACGAAACGACCACGAATCGAGACGAGAGACACCAATTCGACACTTCACGACAGTCACACATGAGCTGCTACGAAATCGAAGCACTACGACTCGGACTGATGACCGTCCTCGGCATCGGGGACAACAGCGCCCGCGATCACGCGGAGACGGAACTCGAGGGCCACCTCGAGGGCCCAATCAAGGGCCTCGCGGAGGCCGACAGCCTCGCGGACGTCGAGCGCCATCTCGACGCTGCGCTGGTCGACCTGGAGGAGGAAATCGCCGCGATGGACGACGACGACCCAGAGTACGATTACACGCGCGGACGGCTGCTGGCGGTCCGCGACGCCGAGCGAGCGGTACAACGACTGAGCGCGCAGGGCGAGCACATCGTCGACGGACTCGGCGACGCTCACGACACCCTCCACGAGACCTTCCCGGTAGAGGACTGACCATGGCCGAGACTGCCGATACCGAACCCGGTCGATCCCTCGCGTGCCGGTCGATCCCGCTCGGTGAGATCGAGCCGGCCCGCAGCCGCCACATGTGGACCCGTTCGGCGGTTCACGTCGCTGCGGACGGTGACCTCGTCGTCACGGGAGAATGGGATGGTACCGTCACCGCACGCGACGCCGACTCGCTCGAGGAACGGTGGACGATCGACCATCCGGACCACGCGGTCGGAATCGCGTCGTTCGAGGCCGGTGCGAGCGACGACGGCGAGGAGACCGTCGTCGTCGCCGGCCGCGGCGACAGTGGTGCAGTCGCGGCCTACGACGCCGCGACGGGCGATCGGCGCTGGCGATACGACACCGCCGACGACATCGGAACGGCCGTCACGGACACGGTCTTCAACCTGCCCTACGTCGTCGCACTCGAGACCGGCACCGACACCGACACCGATGCCGACGATACCGCGCGACTCTACGCCGCTGCGCGGCGCTACGAGCGCGACGGCGAGACCCGACGGTGGGACAGCACGGTCTACGCGTTCGACGCCGACGGATCGGTCCGGTGGACCTACGAAACCGACGCCTCGCCGATCGCGCTCGATCTCGACGCCGACGGCGAGCGACTCGCGATCGGCTACAACCGCTGTCTCGGCGACCACGACACCGGGCTGGTCGTCCTCGAGACCGAATCGGGCAACCTCGAGTGGACCTGGGACCCGGGCACCGAGGGCGACCGCCGCGTCGGTGACGCGTCGTTCGACGGGGACTCGATCGCGGTCTCGAGTCACGGCGACAAGCGCGGCTACCTGCTGGGGCCCGGCGGTGCAGAGCGCTGGTGCGTCGACCTCGCGGTCGGGACCGACGTCGACGGCGAACGGCTGTACGCCTATCCGAACCACGCCTACGCGAACGACGGCCGGGTGGCGTTCGTGACCGGCAACACCTACGCAGTGGGGAGTCGGGAGACGGAGAACCGGCACCCGAACGAGCATCGAGTCGCCGCGTTCGACGCCGACGGCGACGGCCTGTGGGACGACGCGGTTCGCGGCTTCGTCCACGGACTGGCCGCCGACGGCGACCGGCTGGTCGCGCCGTGCGCCCAGAACTTCCGGGTTCGTGATCCCGACACCCACGCCCTCCGCTGGTTCGATCTCGAATCCGGTGCCGGCGGGGTCGTCCGTTTCGACGGGATCGCTACTGCAGCTGCCGTCGAGGGCGGGACGGTCGCCGCCATCGAGGAACCGGTCGCGTACCACGACGACGGCGAGACGCGCGGCGAGTACGCGCTTCGCGTCGGTTCGTTCGAGTAACACGCGAGTAACGGCCAATCGGTCGTTTTCCCCGGGGATGATCCCGCGATAGTGTCGAATAGTCGCATACGCAAGGCCAACCCCCACAACGCTCACGGGCGTCTATTCGTCCGTATAATGACCGAGCATCTTCCACGCGACGGCCGCGAGGGGCGATCGGACTCCGAGAGGGCCGACCGCTCCTCGAGCCGTTCACACGACGCCGAGCGCACGCCAGGTCCGCCACGCCGGGTGATGACCGACGGCGGGCAAGCGGAGATGGACGAGTCCGACGCCGAAGACGCGCCCGAGGGTGACGAGGACGCCGCACCGGCGGACGAGGCGGAAGTCGAGGACGAAGCGGCAGACGAAGAGCCCGAAGAAACGGCCGAAAGCGAAGCCGAGGACGAAGAGCCCGAGGAAGCGGCCGAAAG